>DKAR01000121.1 GCA_002450895.1 Proteobacteria bacterium UBA6921 | reverse complement strand
GTGAGGGCCGACTGCAACACGGCGCGCTGCCCCTCGCTTTGCAGGTCCAGTGACTCGTTCGCGTACATCAACAACAGTTGCGTCAACAGGTAGCGCTTCGCCTTCTCGCGGGCGAGAGCCCGCCCTGCGCCGTTGCGTTCGTGAAGCGATACGACATTGAAAGACAGGGTTTCGGGCGAACAATTGTCGTTGATGAAGTGCCCCATCAGGCGATGCGCAGTGTGATAGATCACTGTGGGCGTGCGTTCCTGTGCGCCGAGGAATTGGGCGAGGCACAGCTTCATCAGGTAACTGATCGGAACACGGACGAATTCACGCCCGCTGGCATGGCGCACCAGGAACCGCTGCATGTCCGCGCGCGGCCCGCTCGACGGATCGCTTTTTCGCGCGCGCAAGTCTTCGGTCAGCACACTGCGGGCAAACTTGTTCAGGCTGCGCAGCGGAACCCGTGCCCAGCTGTTTTCCCAGACCGCTTCGTCTCTTGAATCAAGATACCGCTCGATCGCCGTGACCGGCCGCCGGGACGTCTCGTCGTTCTGTGCGTGCCGAATGACGTTCGCGAAAAATCCCGAGTGACGAATCTGCAACGGCAGATCCACATCTTCCGCTCGCCCCGAGACGGCGGCCTGCAGCTCGCTTTCCGATCCGGCCGTCGAATCGGAGAAAGTGAACGGCAACTGGGAATCGGCGAACTTGCGGCGATGAATTCCGAGGAGGTGCAACGCTTCTTCAACGCTCGGCGCGGACGCGCCGTCCTGATTTGAATTCAGCAGCCACATCATGCCGTGGCGCATTGTTGGGTCCATGACAACGACTCATATCACCTGACACGCGACAGTATCGGCACGGGTTGTGAAGCGACGGTTACCGTTTAGTATCTCACCTGTGAATGTTTGATGAACCTTTTGTGACACCGACTGATCCTGTGGCAAATACAGATGCGCTCGTCGAGAATGCAAATGCAGACTGTCAAAAATGTTTAGAAGGAACGACCTGAACAATGCTGGATGACTTTTCCGGTCTGCTTCACAGACCGCCATCAGCTCGTGACAAGATTGCGCAGCAGGCCCGCGTTACGGCGCGGCATACCGCGGTGCCAGGTCGTTTGCGGGCTCATGTCGCCGGCTTGCGCCACAATGTCGTACTGGCTCAGCAGTTAGCACGCACCCTGAGTGCTCATGTAGACGTTGCCCAGGTTGACATCAACCCGCTGACTGGAACGGTCCTGTTACACTACCGAACCGCCACTGTCGAACAGCTTGTCGCATACATTGAATCGGCGCTGGGCCCAATGCTGGCACCGTTGCCAGTCGCCAAGTCGAACGCGCCCGCTGCAATGGACATGTGGCCTGGAACGACACGAAACACCGCCACACCAGGAGGCACTCGCAAGTCACGGTGGCATATCGCCTCTGTCGAACAATTGCTGGCGGATTTCAAGTCGTCACTTGAACACGGACTGACATCCGCTTCCGCAGCGACGCGACTGGCGCATCTTGGTCCAAACGCATTCCCCGCGCCTCCGCGCCGTTCCGAACTGGCCATGTTCTTCGGACAATTGAACAGCCTTCCTGTCATGTTGCTCGGCGTTTCCGCTGCCGTCTCCGCAGCCACGGGCGGACTGGTCGACGCGGCGGTGATCCTTGGCGTCGTGCTGGTCAACGCTACGATCGGCTTCGTCACAGAGCGTCAGGCAGAACGCACAATCTCGGCGCTCGACAAGTACACACCGCGCACCGCTCATGCTCGCCGCGAAGGGCGAGTCTTCGAAGTTCCAGTCGAACACATCGTGACGGGAGACATACTCGAGTTGACACCCGGCAGCTACGTCGCTGCGGATGCGCGCCTGCTGCATACCGAACGCCTGACAATCGACGAATCGTCGTTGACTGGTGAAAGTGTTCCAGTCACAAAAGACCACGGCTTCAACGGCAACGACGACACGCCGCTGGCCGAACGCATCAACCTCGTGCACCGTGGCACGCTGGTCACCGGCGGCAGCGGCCGCGCACTCGTGGTCGCCACGGGCGTCGACACCGAGATCGGTCACATTCAGAGCCTGGTCGGCGAAACCCGACCGCCGGAAACTCCAATGCAGATTCAGCTTGATCGCATGGGAAATCAGCTGGTGTATATCAGCGGCGCAATTTGCATTGGCGTGTTCGGACTTGGACTGCTGCGTGGACTTGCCCTGCTGCCGATGCTGAAAGCGGCCATCTCACTGGCCGTCGCCGCGGTGCCCGAAGGTTTGCCGACAGTCGCAACGACGACACTGGCGCTGGGCATTCGCGACATGCGCGCGCGCAAAGTGTTGATCCGGCATCTCGATGCCGTCGAGACCCTCGGCTCCGTTCAAGTGCTTTGCCTCGACAAGACCGGCACACTGACCTTGAACCAGATGCAGATGGTATGTGTGCAGATCGACGGTCACCGCTACCGCCGCGTTGATCGCACCTATGTCTTGCATGACGAAGTCGTCGACGTGTCGAACGAGCCGGTGTTCGAGCAGATGTTGCGCATCGTCACTCTGTGTAACGAGTCGGAAATCGTACACAGCGCCGGGCAACTCCGCTTCGACGGATCCGCAACCGAAAGTGCGCTGCTCGATGCGGCCTTGTGCGGCGGCATAGATGTTTCAACCCTGCGTCGCGAGCATCCGCTGATCCGCACGCGTCACCGCACTGAAACGACGCCGTGGATGGCCACATTGCATGAACGTCCGGACGGCAGTTGGCTGGTTGCCGTTAAGGGCAGTCCCGCGCAGGTATTGGCTTTGTGCCGCGATCGTTTCACGCCCGGCGCACCGCTGACCGACAGCAACCGCTCGGAAATCTTGTTCGACAATGAACTCATGGCGGGCGAAGCATTACGCGTGCTCGGCGTGGCCTACGCAATGATCGACACGCCCGATGCATTTGAGACCGCGCCACTGTGTTGGCTGGGACTGGTCGGCCTGGCTGATCCGATCCGCCCCGGCATGGACAAGCTGATGCGCGCGTTTCATCGTGCCGGCATCGAGACGGTGATGATCACCGGCGATCAGAGCGCCACGGCCTACGCCATCGGCAAGCAACTGAATCTCGCCAACGGCGGCCAACTCGAAATTCTCGATTCGACCAATCTCGACAAACTCGACCCGGAACTGCTGGCCGGCCTGGTGCGGAAGACTCACGTGTTCGCGCGCGTGTCACCCGCGCACAAATTGCAGATTGTGCAGGCGCTGCAACGTGCAGGAAAAGTCGTTGCGATGACCGGCGACGGCATCAACGACGGACCGGCGCTCAAGGCGGCCAACATCGGCGTCGCGATGGGCGGCGGCGGCACCGACGTGGCACGCTCGGTTGCCGATGTTGTGGTCGAAGACGACAACCTGCACACAATGGTCACGGCGGTGGAACAGGGCCGGACGATTTACGCGAATATCCGCAAGGCGCTGCGCTTTCTGCTGTCCACGAATCTGAGCGAAGTGGAAGTCATGGTCGCCGCGGTCGCGCTCGGCGCCGGCGCGCCGCTGACACCGATGCAATTGCTTTGGATCAATCTGATCTCGGACATCTTTCCCGGCCTCGCGCTGGCCATCGAACCGCCGGAGTCCGACGTGCTCAGCCAGCCACCGCGCGATCCCGACGAGCCGATTGTCGCGCTGAAGGATTTCAAGCGGCTGGGTCTGGAATCCGCAGCGATCAGCGCGGGCGCGATGGCCAGTTTCGGCTACGGTTTGTGGCGCTACGGCCCGGGCGCGACCGCCAATACGCATGCGTTCATGTCGCTCACTATTGCGCAGCTGTTGCACGCCTATAGTTGCCGCTCGGAAAAAACCACGATTTTCGAATCCGGCATACGCCCGGGCAACCGCTATCTGAATATCGCACTCGGCGCGTCGCTGGCGGCGCAAGCCGGCGTCATGACGATTCCCGCGCTGCGCAAACTGTTCAATCTCGCTCCGATCGGGCCGCTGGATCTGGCGGTCATCGGCGCGAGTTCCGTATTGCCGTTACTGTTCAATGAACTGACCAAGGTCGGTCGTCGTACCATTACGACGACCGCTCCGCAGAAGGGAGGACCACGCCATGCGTAAAGACTTCCTGTTCAATTCCGAATCCGTCACCGAAGGTCATCCGGACAAACTTTGCGACCAGATTTCTGATGCCATCGTCGATCATTTTCTGGAACAGGATCCGTACGCCCGAATCATCGCGGAATGTGCAGTGGCAAAAGGAATCGTATTCATCGCCACACGCTTTGCTGCAAGGGCGGGTGTGGACCTGGCCCAGATTGCTCGGCGCGTAATACAACAAGTCGGTTACACGGACGACACGACATTCAATTCCCGGGACTGCACGGTAATGACCAGCATCACCGAGATGGCTGCATCGCGCTACAGCGCGATAGATGAAGCAACAATGGACGACGATCAGCTGAATCGGCTTGGCGCGAACAATCAGGCCAACGCGTTTGGATATGCATGCAATCAGACACCCGCGCTGCTGCCGCTACCAATCTGGCTTGCACACCGCCTGGCGCGCCGTCTCAGTGCGGCCCGTTTGGAAAAGCGATTGCCTTATCTGCTTCCGGACGGAACGACTCAGGTAGGAGTCGAGTACCGAGACGGCAAGCCACATCGCATCCACAGCATTGCGTTGGTCTCCAGTCATGCTGGCAATGCGCCGGAAATGGATGAATTGCGTCACGCTTTGTGTACCGAAGTCATCGAAATCGCATTTCGCAACGAAGTCATTCGGCCGGACGCCGAAACGAAGATCTTCGTCAATCCCGATGGCCGATTTGTCGGGGGCGGCCCGGCGCTACATGCGGGCTTGACGGGACGCAAGACCGGCATTGACTGTTACGGTGAGTTTGCGCGGCACAGCGAGTCGGCGCTGAGTGGAAAACATCCCCTGCGTATCGATCGCACAGGTGCCTATGCCGCCCGCTACGCCGCAAAGAACATCGTCGCAGCCGGACTCGCGGATGAATGTGAGGTGCAACTGAGTTACAGCATCGGACTCTCACACCCCGTAAGCATCCAGGTGGAAACCTTCGGAACCGGAAAGATCGGCGACGACACCATCGCGGAGTTGCTTGATCAGCTTTTCGATTTTCGCGTCGGCGGGATTGTGAAGCAGTTCAACCTTCGCCACTTGCCGCGCCAGGTGAAAGGCGGCTTCTATCGAAAGCTCGCTGCTTACGGGCAAGTGGGCCGTATGGATATCGGCGCGCCATGGGAAAAGACGGACCGAGCCGCGGCACTTTCTGCCGCGGCACAACACTACTGATGCGAATGAAAACCGAATTAAAGAACAGCTCCGATCAGCGCAACCGCATAACGCTCGAGCAATTTCTCCAGTACGAAACCGGTGGCAAACTTTCCAGCCGCTGTCGCAACCTTGTGCACCGAATGCGACATCGCGTCTCCGGCATGTTCAAGCGCCAGGCGGGCATCGATCAATCCATGCAAGCGCAGGTGATTCCAGATTTGATCGACACTTATAGCGTGCCGATCGTAGTTGATTACAATGCTGCCGGTCAGCGTATTGATGTCCGCGCTCGCAACACCCGGTGCCGTTTCAAGTGCAACGCGTACCGCCGAAGCCTGCCGTTCATTCCGTTTGAACTGATGCGATCTGATGCGCAACCGGCCAGGGGTATGATGGATGTAGTGGCTCATGGCTGAACCCTCTTATGACCTATTGCGCCGATATTAGATACGGAAAATATTTCAGGATGATTGCAGTCGGCGTGATCGAGTGCACCTCCCCCCTATTGGGCTGCTACGTGCGGCATATTCGGCTGTGGGTACGTGGCCGGTCTACGGAGTCCGCGCAACACCCCCGTCTGTAGCGAGAACTCTGCATATGTCGTCGCACAAGAATTCAAATTCCCGGAGCCGCGATGTCCGGGAAAACGAGACAGCAAGGCACTACGCCATTCAGCAAGTTCCGCGCGTTCGAGTCCCTATGCGATGTGGCGATCTGCTGCGTGAGTTGCGTTCCAACCGCTACGAGCTCATCGAGACGATCTACGTCTTGGATTCAGAACAACATCTCTTGGGAGTTGTGGCATTGACGGATGTGTTTTCGGCCGACGAAAACCGGCTCATTGAGGAATTGATGCGAACTCCGCCAGCGACCGTATTGGCCACAGCGGATCAGGAACGTGCCGCGTCCCTCGCGGTCCATCATCGGTTGCGTTCCGTACCCGTTGTCGAAAAGGATGGAACATTTCTCGGTGTGATTGCACCGGAGAGCCTCATCGTCGTACTGCGGCGCGAACATGTGGAGGATATGCATCGCCTCGCCGGTATTCGCCGCGAGCAAACGCAGGCGCGCGGCGCACTTGAAGGTCCGCCTGCGAGGCGCGTTCGCGATCGCCTGCCTTGGCTGCTAATCGGTTTGTTGGGCACCATGATCGCCACCTGGGTCATGTCACGATTCGAGCAGGCGTTACATGCACGGGTAGAAATTGCGTTCTTTGTGCCGGGAATCGTATATCTCGCCGACGCCATCGGCACTCAAACGGAGGCGATCGCCGTACGTGGCTTGTCGCTCAGCCATCAGCCAATCAACCAACTGGTCGGTGGCGAACTGCGCACCGGATTGTTGATTGGCGCATTGCTTGGATTGCTTGCACTGCCCGGAATCTGGTGGATCTTTGGCGATTTGAATCTGGCGCTGTCCGTTTCGCTCGCGCTGCTGACTGCGGGCGGAGTCGCTACATCGATTGGGCTGCTGTTTCCCTGGGTGCTGACGCGCATCGGCAAGGATCCGGCCTACGGCAGCGGACCAGTCGCGACGATCGTGCAGGACGTTCTTAGCCTGCTGATCTATTTTGCAGTCGTGTCAGCAATGCTTTTCTGAGGGGGCTGCCGCAGCTGCGCTCCCGTCCGGTCGGCGGGAGGGAACGCGCTGTCAGCGGCTCGGCGTTAGTGAGCGCCTTCTTTCACCGGTGCTTTGGGAAGCGCCGCACTGGCTATGTCCTTGATGCCACCCACCGTACCCATCAACACTTCACGCACCGCACTCACAGCGGTATTACCGATGGTACCTGCAGCCTCGATCGCACCCGTACTGGCGCTCTTTGCCGCATCGATCACGTTTCCACCGATAGCTGACGTCGCTTCGACAACGCCGTCCACCGTTCGTCGCGCGATGACCGCGACATCTGCGCCGACATCATAGGCATTCTTCACCGCCGCACGCGCTGTCGTCGATGCCGCGACGATGATGTCTCCACCAACGTCACTGACGCCCATAATGACGCCTTTGGCGACACTCTTCGCGCTCAGTGTGAGCCCGGTACCAACTTCTTCCGTTGCCGCGACCGCCCCTTTGACCACGTCTTTAGTCACGTCAATGGCCTGGTTTGACAACGTGCCCGTCGTACGTATTGCAGTCGAAACGGTGTTGCGCACGAGCGTAACGATTTCCGCCTCAATTTCGTTGATGCCTTTAAGACTGCCAATGATGCCTTCCTTGACTGCCACACCACTTGCGCTCAGACCGTCGTAGATGCCCTTGCCAAGAGTGCGAGGCGACTCACCGGTGGTGGAGTTCAATTCAGGCTGCTCAGGTATTGCTGCTTGATCTTGCATGTTGTTTTCCTCCTTAACGATGGACTGCTTACTTCTTTTCCGCGTCTGCGCTCTTTGCCATGAGCTGATACGCGTACCAGAAAAGTGTTACTGCAGGACCCATGATGTGGCCGCGAGAAAGCTGGACAACTCCCATCGCGACAAATCCGCCAAGAATAACGGAACGTATATCAAGATCGCCGCCGGTCAGCGTCTTCACCCGACTGTCCAACTCCTTCAGGCCGGTTCCCGCGCGTTGCACCATTGTGGTCTTTCGTCCGCCGTTCGGCGCAAGACGAAACAAACCGGCCTGCTGGGCGGATTCGAGAATCTGGAAGACATCGTCGCCTTCATGTATCAACAACACACTGCATGTCGCCGGATTGCATTCCACGCGCGAGACTCGCGCAATCTTCGACAACTCGCGCGCAACTTGCGTGAAATAGTCAACGTCCCCCCGCCGGTCTGCTATGCGGAGACGTACACGTCCCGCGACGCGGTGACTGACATGTGCCGTACCGTTCATTCATGCGACACATTCGGTGGCTGGGGAGCCTGCGCCGTTGCTGCCACAACCATTGAACCCGCCGTCGCTGCCTCAGCAGACGTCGCCGCCGCTGCGTCGTGCGCTGCGTGGTTTTGCTGTATTTCCGCGCGAGCTTCTGCAACCAGATCATCGAATACTTCGCCAACTTCCGCAGCCGCTTCCCGCCCTTTCTCGTACATGATGATTCCGGTCTTGATCGCGGCGCGGGCGAGAGGGCGACCTGCGCCCGCGAGAATCGGCAGCAAGACGGGCGCCAGCACCGCCACGCCAATACCTGCGGCGACCATAACCACAGTTTTATCCTTCAGAAGATCTTCGACGATAGCCATTTTCCGGATCCTTCGTGAAACGCGCGATGCGATTTTGTTCGCGCAACGTCATTGTCACGATTCCGGATTCAGCATTGTGTGAATTTTTTATTACAGATGTTGCGCGAATTCGTATTCGCACGGATTGAAGTTATCGCTCGATATCACGTAGCACGGTCGAGCAATGCTTGCAGCACAGCCACATTGGCAAAAGGAAACAATTCACTTACCGCCCTAATCAGAGCCAGACGACCATCGCCGCGAATCGTCACAACAGTATCGTAGTTAACCAACACGCTTCCTGTCGACGAATTCACTTCGATATGCTCAACACCAGGCACTGCTCCAAGAATCTCACGCAGACGACGCACAAAATCCGGCGATCGCCTGACATCGTCAACTTTCAACCGAAGACGCCCCGGAACAAAGCTCGTCACATTGAGGCCGGCGACCATCATGATCGTGCGCTCACATATTGATCAATTCGCGCGATGATCCGCAGGGGTCTCGACCTTTGCGGCATTGACGCGCGTGCGATAGTCCTGCACCGCATTTTCCAGCGCAACGCGCTTGAGCTGGGTCACCGGCTCTTTCTCGAGCATTGCATCCCACACGCCCTTGTTCTGGTAGCGGTCGATCACTTCCAGGCTTGTCTCGTACAGCGTGACGTTGTCTTTGGCGCAGGCGTCGATTTCCGTGTTCTTCTGGGCGACGGTCTTCTGCAAGGTCGTGCGTTCGTCTTCGATCACGCGCAGCGCGGCGACCAGCTCCTTGTACTTGTCGACCAGCTTCTGCATCTTTTCCTGCGTTTCGAGGATCCGGTCGCGCATAGCCTGGTTCACTTCGCGGGTCTTTTCGGCAACTGCGTCAGATCGCTCCGCGCTGGTCTGCATGGTGTCGAGCCGCTTGTTGAGTGACGCAATCTTTGCGTCCTTCTCTTCAAGCTTCTTCTTCATTTCTTCCTTCAGCTTTTCGTTCTCGGCGGTCAGCGCATCGCGTTGCGTCGCCAGTTCGCGCACCTGGCCTTGCGCACGCAGCAATGCGGCGTTGTCGGCTCCGCCCTCGCGCCGCGCCGTTTCCGCGCTGCCGATCGTCGAGACCAGCATCGCCAGCAGGGCAACAAAATAGATCAGTTGGGTTTTCATGACAGTCCTCCTCAGAATTTCGCGGACAGATCCAGCTGAAACGAATCGATCGACAACGGCGCGGCGTCGATCGAATCAGAAGTCAGATATCGGAATGACAACACGGTGTTTTCGTCGATGGCGTAATCGCCGCCGACGATCCAGCCCTTGGCGTCGGTGCCGCCCAGATGGAAGTCCGAATCGGTGAACGCATCCAGTACCGCATCACGCTCCAGGTAGCGATACTCACCGTAGACGCGCCAGGTGTAACGCTCGGCCACGATCGGCCATCCGTAGGTGAGCATGACTTGATATCCGAGCGAGCGCTCCTTCACAGAATCTGCCGCCTTTTGCGCGTCGCTCGCACCGACGGTGGTCTCGAATCAAGTATAGGAAATTTAAACAGCCTCTTTTGCAAAGTCGAGCGGTATCTCGCCGGGTCGTGAGCCGGGATTTTCGATTGGTTGGCCGCGCAAAGTAATCATTTGGGAATGAGCGCGTGCAGTTCGCGTCGCGCGGAAGCGTCGTGTTCGCTGCGTTTTCACGCCGCGGCCAAGCGCGATCCTTGGCGTCACCGGTTCAGTGCACCGCGGGGTTGGGATACGCAGGGTTCCAGTACCGGTCGGCTTCGTCTTCGGGATCGTAGCGCGCCGGCAGTCGCGGCGGCGGGTGCGCGTTGAGATTCAGGTGCGACAGGATTTTCTCGATCACCGCCGCCTGTTCGATCACGGCGATGAGTTTGAGCGGACCGTTACAGGTGGGGCAATGTTCCAGGTCCAGCGCGAACACGCGCTTCAGTAGCTTCGCCCACGGGATGTAGTTCTGCTTCGCTTCGTATTCTGGTTCGCACAATTCGGTGGTGGGCTCTTTGGGTTTCGGTACCACCTGCGCACGCCACTTCGCGTTCGGTGCGAGGATGCCGTGGTAGCGGATCAGGTGCAGGCGGGGTCGCGGCACAAGGGCCGCCAGCCGTTGCATCCACTCCAGCGGCGACATCACCACGTGCGTGGTGCCGTCGCGGTATGGGGTCTTGAGTTCGTAGACCACTTGGCCGCAGTCCGTCAGTTTGAGACGTTCGTGGGCAATCGGCGGGCGCGCGATATAGCGACACAAACGTTCCAGCTTTTTGCGCTCGCCGCGGGCGCAGCTGACATCGGCGTGGAGACTGAAGCCGTTGCTTTCCACGCAGCGTTGCCCTTTCCCGCTTTCCTGCGCTTCGAGGGTGCGGATATGCATTACCTTCTTCCCGG
>DKAR01000218.1 GCA_002450895.1 Proteobacteria bacterium UBA6921 | reverse complement strand
GATGCACGGCGGTGGCCACGAGCGTGGTCTGCGGTCGGGAACCTTGCCGGTCCACCAGATCGTCGGAATGGGCGAGGCATTCAGAATTGCCCGTGAAGAAATGGAATTTGAAAACGAGCGTATTCGCCGTCTGCGAGATCGACTCTGGAATGGTCTGAAAGATATTGAGGCCGTGTATATCAACGGCGACATGAAGCAACGTGTCCCACACAACCTCAATGTCAGTTTCAGTTTTGTTGAGGGCGAATCGCTGATCATGGCGATCAAGGATCTGGCCGTTTCATCCGGTTCGGCGTGCACTTCCGCGAGCCTTGAACCGTCCTACGTGTTACGCGCGCTTGGACGTGAAGATGAACTGGCGCACAGCTCGATTCGTTTTTCGCTGGGTCGTTACACCACGGAGCAGGAAGTAGATGCGGCCATCGCGTTGCTTCAGGACAAGATTCACAAGTTGCGCGAACTATCGCCTCTTTGGGAGATGTACAAAGATGGCGTCGACCTCAAGTCTGTGAAGTGGGCTGCGCACTGAGGCCGATGAAATGAGTATCACACTTACCGACCGCGCCGCAGACCGCGTTAAATCCTTTTTGACGAAACGCGGAAAAGGTATCGGGGTTCGCCTTGGCGTTCGTTCCAGCGGCTGTTCCGGTCTCGCCTACGTACTCGAGTTTGTCGACGATGTTGATTCGCATGACCAGATTTTCGAGGACCACGGCGTGAAGATCATCGTGGATCCGAAGAGTCTCGTATACCTTGATGGAACGGAACTGGATTTTGCCCGCGAAGGACTCAACGAAGGGTTCAAGTTCAACAATCCCAACGTCAAGAACATGTGTGGCTGCGGCGAGAGCTTCACGGTTTAGGCGCGGCGCCGCGCCATGGTCCAGAACTTCTTCGAAATCTTTGACCTTCCGGTTGCGTTCGATATCGATCTCGAGCTGCTGACAGCCCGATATCGTGATCTTCAGCGTGCAGTTCATCCCGATCGCTTTGTGCGCGCGACAGCCCAGGAGCGGCGGTTGGCGATGGAACGTGCGTCCGACATCAATCAGGGATTTCGATGCTTGAAGGATCCGATTGAGAGAGCGTTGCTGTTGATCAGGCTGGGCGGAGTCAATGTTGACGACAAGACGTCGACCGCAGTGGACCCCGTGTTTCTGATGGAACAAATGGAGCTTCGGGAGACGCTCGCCGAAATACGGAGCAAGTCGTCGACGAGGGCGGGTTTGGAAGGCGTAAAAAAGGAAATTGAGCGACTCGAACACGAGGTGATCTCCAAGCTTCGTGATGATCTGAAACGTGGCGGCAAATCGCTGCCAGACGCCCTGCAGGGTGTTCAGAAACTTCGCTTCGTACACAAATTGCGCTCTGAGGCGCGAGAAATTGAGGATGCCATGGTGCGCTAGTGAGCGCGGCTCGGCAGGTGGGAACTGAAGCATGGCCTTATTGCAATTAAGTGAGCCCGGACAGACGCCGATGCCGCACCAGCGGAGGCTCGCCGCCGGCATTGACCTTGGAACTACCAATTCTCTGATTGCCGCGGTCAGAAACGGAATTGCAGAAACTTTGCCGGATGAATCCGGAAGGCATTTGTTGCCGTCAGTCGTTCAGTATCGCGGCGGACATTCTCCAATTGTTGGTTACTCGGCCAAAGAACGCTCGGCGCGCGATCCGGCGAACACGATTGTTTCCGTCAAGCGTTTGATGGGGCGGGGCGTCAACGACATCGTTAAATTGGCAAACCAGCTTCCCTATCAATTTCAGGATTCTGAATCTCCGGTGCCGCGAATTGTTACCGAGGCGGGGGCATACAGCGCCATTGAAGTGTCCGCGGAAATCCTCAAGGCACTGAAAGCGCGAGGTGAGGAAACGCTAGGCGGGTCGCTTGAAGGCGTAGTCATCACGGTCCCGGCCTATTTTGATGACGGCCAGCGGCAGGCTACAAAGGATGCTGCAAAAGTTGCGGGTCTGAATGTGTTGCGCCTGCTTAATGAACCGACCGCGGCGGCCATTGCGTTCGGTTTGGATCGGCAGGCCGAAGGAAACTACGTCGTCTTTGATCTCGGTGGCGGTACCTTCGATGTTTCCGTATTGCGGCTCAATCGCGGTGTGTTTGAAGTATTGGCAACGGGTGGAGATTCGTCGCTGGGTGGCGACGATATGGATCACGCGATTGCAGATTGGATCATTGAGACTTCCGGAACGAAAGACGTATCGGATCGCACGCTGCAGCGCCGACTTCTAAATTCGGCGTGCGCCGCGAAAGAGTCATTGACTGATCAAGCGACCACCTTGGTTGAAGTGGAGATAGGATCTGGCCGCATCTGGCGCGAGCCATTGACGCGAGCTGTTTTCAACGAACGAATTGAACCGCTCGTTCAGCGAACACTCACCGCGTGCCGCAGGGCGCTGCGAGATGCTTCGTTGGAGACCGCTGATGTGCGCGAGGTGGTCATGGTGGGCGGTGCAACGCGTGTTCCGCGAATTCGCGAAGCCGTGCATGACTACTTCGGACGTGTTCCGCTGACAGATATCGATCCGGAAAAAGTGGTTGCCATCGGCGCCGCACTACAGGCCGACATCCTGATTGGCAACAAGCCGGATTCGGACATGCTGCTGCTTGATGTCATTCCGCTTTCGCTGGGTGTGGAAACGATGGGCGGACTGGTCGAGCAAATCATTCCGCGCAATACGACAATCCCGGTGGCTCGCGCACAGGAATTTACGACGTATAAGGACGGGCAGACTGCAATGTCCATTCATGTCGTTCAAGGCGAGCGCGACCTGGTGAGCGCGAGCCGGTCCTTGGCGCGTTTTGAATTGAGGGGAATTCCGCCCATGGCGGCTGGCGCGGCCCGGATCCGAATTACCTACCAGGTTGATGCTGACGGGTTACTGTCTGTTACGGCGATGGAAACAAAAACCGGCACGGCTAGCAGTATTCAGGTGAAACCATCCTATGGTCTGAGCGACGTCGAAATCGAAACGATGTTGCGTGATTCCTACGAACACGCGCGTGACGACGCCGGTGCGCGCGCGCTCCTCGAGCAGCAGGTCGACGCGGACCGTCTCGTCGATGCACTCGGGGCAGCGCTGGCTGAAGATGGAGCGACACTCTTGTCGGTATCCGAGCGCGCTTCGATCGACGCGGCGCTTCAGGCTTTGCGAACGGCGCGTGGCGGAAACAGCGTGGACGCAATTCGCAACGCAATTTCCGAAGTCGATCGTGCCAGTGCGGAATTCGCCGCGCGACGCATGAATGCAGGCATCAAGCGTGCCCTGGCGGGAAAGTCGTTGAGTGAAGTGAAGGAACTTTGATGCCGAAAATCACGTTTTTGCCGCACCAAAAAATCTGTCCGAACGGTGTCACGATTGATGCGGAAAGCGGAACCAGTATCTGTGATGCCGCGCTCGCCGCTGGAGTTGCCATTGAACACGCCTGCGAAAAATCCTGCGCGTGTACCACGTGTCACGTCATCGTAAGGGAAGGCTTCGAGTCGCTTGGCGTGGCGACAGAAAAGGAAGAGGACATGCTGGATAAAGCCTGGGGTCTGGAGCCGCAGTCCCGCCTTAGCTGCCAGGCCAAGGTTGCGACGCGCGATCTGGTGGTTGAAATTCCAAGATACACGATCAACCTCGTTTCAGAGGGGCATTGATTCGCCAGGAGGTTTTGTGAGTCTGAAGTGGACAGATACGCAGGATATCGCCATCGCACTGGTCGAGACGCATCCGGACGTTGATCCGCGGTACGTCAACTTTGTCGACCTGCATCGCTGGGTAAGCCAGTTGCCGGATTTTGGCGATGATCCGAATCGAAGTGGAGAAAATATCCTGGAAGCTATCCAGATGGCCTGGATCGACGAGGCAAGCTGAATTATCCGCGCCCGCCGGAGAGACCATGGGATGAAGGGTTGAAGGGCAGCCGTCGCAGGGCGGCTCAATATCGAGTTGGACTCGCCTGTTTAATTTTGGTCTGCAATTGCTCCCCGGCCGGCCCCGCGCGTAGAATATGCGCCTTCCTGACAGTGGAATCATTTTTGGGAACAAGACCTTGGCGATTCGATACAACAATCGCAGGGCAAACACCTCGAACTACTACGGAGTCGGTACATGGCAATTGAACGGACATTTTCCATTATCAAACCAGACGCGGTCGCCAAGAACGTGATTGGCCAAATTGTTGCGCGTTTCGAACAGGCCGGTCTGCGCGTCGTAGCCTCGCGCATGATTCACATGACCAAGGCGCAGGCAGGTCAGTTTTACGCCGTTCACAAGGCGCGTCCGTTCTACGGCGATCTGTGTGCCTACATGAGTTCTGGTCCCGTCGTTGTACAGGTGCTCGAAGGGGAAAACGCCATCGCCAAGAATCGGGACGTGATGGGAGCAACGGATCCCAAGAAAGCAGCGCCTGGCACCATTCGTGCCGATTTCGCGAGCAGCATCGAAGCCAATGCCGTGCACGGCTCCGACGCTCCGGAAACCGCGATGCAGGAAATCGCTTTTTTCTTTAGCGGCAGCGACATCTGCGCGCGCGAAGGTTGATCGGAGTTTTCGAACGTGAGCGCGACGGCAAAAACAAATCTGCTTAATCTCGACCGGGCGAACCTGGAAGATTTCTTCCGTTCGCACGGCGAGAAGCCGTTTCGCGCGACACAAGTACTGAAGTGGATGCATCAAGGGGGCGTAAGCGACTTTGATGCCATGACCAACTTGAGCAAGGAATTGCGTCAGCGGCTGACGGAAATCGCTGAAGTTCGCGCACCGGAGATTGTCAGCGATCACACGGCGCCCGATGGAACGCGAAAATGGTTGTTGCGAGTTGATAGCGTCAATTGCGTAGAAACTGTTTTTATCCCGGAAGACGATCGCGGAACGCTGTGCGTCTCGTCCCAGGTCGGTTGCGCGCTGGATTGTGCGTTTTGCTCTACGGCGCAGCAGGGGTTCAATCGCAATCTCAGCGTCTCGGAAATCATCGGTCAGGTTTGGGTTGCCAAGCGCGCACTTTCCGACACGAAGTTTGAGCGTGATCGGGCGATCACCAACGTTGTTCTGATGGGAATGGGCGAGCCGCTGGCGAATTTCGATAACGTCGTGCAGGCAATTGGTGTGATGAAAGATGACTTCGCCTACGGTCTGTCCAAACGCCGCATTACGTTAAGTACATCAGGCATTGTCCCGGCGATTGATCGTTTGCGGGAGCAATGCGATGTTGCACTGGCTGTGTCACTTCATGCGCCGAACGATGTGCTGCGGGATGAGCTGGTGCCAATCAACAAGAAGTATCCGATTCGCGAGCTGCTGGACGCGTGTCGGCGTTACGTGGATCGTGAATCGCGCAGTAATGACCGAATCACGTTTGAATATGTGATGCTCCAGGGAGTGAACGATTCGCCGGAACATGCGCGTGATCTCGCACGACTGTTGCGCGGGGTGCCGTCAAAGATCAACCTGATTCCGTTCAATCCTTTTCCGCAAACCCGATTTGTCCGTTCGGATGATGCGGCCATCGCCCGTTTTCGAGACATTCTGATGAATGCGGGCTACGTTACGATTACGCGCCGAACGCGCGGTGATGCGATCGACGCTGCGTGCGGCCAGTTGGCCGGCCGCGTGACGGATCGCACCAAACGCGTCTTGCGCCGAGTCAATACTCTGCCCGATTCACCGGAACCGCAGGCATGCAACGGATAGCTCGACTCGCAGTTATCGCCGTAATTTTCACAATCACTTCTTGTACGGGATCGTCGTCGCGTGATGAGCCCGATGCGAACACTCGAATCGCGCGCACCAATACCGAACTCGGGGTCGGTTACCTCAAACAAGGCGACCGAAAGACTGCCATCGAAAAATTGCTGAAAGCAATCGAAGCCGATCCGAAATATGCTCCGGCGCAACACTCATTGGCACTCGCGTATCAGGACTTCGGCCAGATTGAACTCGCCGAAAAACATTTTCGGAAGGCGGTAGATCTGCAGCCGGAAGATGGGGCGATTAGAAACAACTTCGGCGCGTTCTTGTGCAGCGAAAAGCGCTTTGTAGAAAGCGAAGAACAATTCAAGGCCGCCTTGCGGGATCCGGCATACGCCACGCCGCAAGCGGCGTTGGAAAATGCCGGTTTGTGCATGTTGCGGATTCCCGACTACGACAAAGCAGAGACTTACCTGCGGCAAGCACTTAAGGTCGATGCCAATCGACCGGGTGCATTGCTGGGAATGGCGCGCGTCACATTCGAACGAAATCAGACTCTCAATACGCGAGGGTGGATCC
>DKAR01000100.1 GCA_002450895.1 Proteobacteria bacterium UBA6921 | reverse complement strand
TCGAGACCCTCCTGGCCTGCCACCTCTGCAAGAGCTGTGGCGGAATTTTAGGTTAGACGATGGCGGACAAGATCAAGATCGGATTGGCGTTACTGGTAATTGGCGCCGCGATCGCGGGCTTTTACATATACGAAGACCATTCGCTGCTGCTGCGCTGGGTTGCGCTGCTGGTGGCGTTGGGAATTTCCACGGCGATCCTGTTGCAAGCGGAAGCGGGCAGGGCGGCGTGGACGTTTGTGCGTGAGTCAACTATCGAGATTCGCAAGGTCGTGTGGCCCACGCGCAAGGAAACCGGCCAGTCCACCTTGGTGGTCATGGCGATGGTGGTTTTCCTCGGCGTGTTTTTGTGGCTGCTCGACATGTTTTTGGCGTGGGTTGTAAAACTCATTACTGGCCAAGGGGGATAGGCGGTGACCAGGCGATGGTATGTGGTGCATACGTACTCTGGCTTTGAGCAGCAGGTCGCTCGTTCTCTGGCGGATCGCGTCAAGCGTTTTGGCCTGGACGCGCAATTCGGTGAGGTCCTGGTACCCACCGAAGAAGTTGTGGAAATGAAGGAAGGCAAAAAGCGCAAGAGTGATCGCAAGTTCTTCCCCGGGTATGTCCTCGTTCAGATGGAAATGAACGATGAGACCTGGCATCTGGTCAAAGAAGTCCCCAAGGTCATGGGATTCATCGGTGGAACGAGCGACAAGCCCGCCCCGATTACCGATCGCGAGGCAGACCAGATTCTGCAGCGCGTGAAGGAAGGCGTGGATAAGCCGCGTCCGAAGGTGTTGTTCGAGCCTGGCGAAGTGGTGCGCATCACCGACGGACCGTTCAACGATTTCAACGGCGTCGTCGAGGAAGTCGACTACGACAAAAGTCGCCTGCGCGTGGCGGTACTGATTTTCGGTCGTTCAACACCGGTCGAGCTCGATTTCGGGCAGGTGGAGAAAGGCTAATTTTGACCGCGGGCCGGAAACGGTCTGCGGCTTGGTAACAACGGGGAGCCAGTGACGAACGTCCCTCAGACGTTCCGAGGCGTTAGCACCCACAGACAGAGGAGTAGGTCATGGCAAAGAAAGTCGAAGCTTATATCAAGCTTCAGGTGAAGGCCGGTCAGGCCAATCCGAGCCCGCCGGTCGGTCCGGCGCTTGGTCAGCACGGCGTCAACATCATGGAGTTCTGCAAGCAGTTCAACGCGCAGACCCAGAAGTTGGAGCAGGGCATGCCGATGCCGGTAGTGATCACCGTTTACAGTGATCGCAGCTTCACGTTCATCATCAAGACTCCCCCCGCGTCGGTACTGCTGAAGAAGGCCGCTGGCATTCAAAGCGGCAGCAAAGTCCCGAATCGCGACAAGGTTGGCAAGGTCACGCGCGCGCAGCTCGAAGACATCGCCAAGACCAAGATGCCCGATCTCACCGCCGCCGACATGGATGCCGCCGTGCGCACCATTGCCGGAAGTGCGCGCAGCATGGGCGTCGAAACGGAAGGAGTGAAGTAACCATGGCCAAGCTCAGCAAGCGTTGGAAAGCGATCGAAGGCAAGGTTCAGCCGGGCAAGCAATACGGCATCGACGATGCGTTGTCGATTCTTAAATCCGTTCCGCCCGCAAAGTTTGTGGAGACGGTGGATATCGCCGTGAATCTCGGCATCGACGCCAAGAAATCCGATCAGGCCGTGCGTGGCGCCACAGTGCTGCCGCATGGTTTGGGCAAGAAAGTGCGCGTTGCGGTGTTTGCTCAAGGTGCGAATGCCAATGCGGCGAAAGAAGCGGGTGCGGACATCGTTGGTTTCGATGACCTGGCGGCTCAGATCAAAGGCGGCAGTGCGTTGGACTTTGATGTCGTCATCGCCAGCCCGGACGCAATGCGCGTCGTCGGTCAGCTCGGTCAGATCCTCGGTCCCCGCGGGTTGATGCCGAACCCGAAGACCGGCACTGTGACGCCCGACGTCGCCGGCGCCGTGCGCAATGCGAAGGCGGGCCAGGTGCGTTACCGCATCGACAAGGCCGGTATTGTTCATTGCCCGATCGGCAAGATCAGTTTCGAATCGAATGCGCTCAAGGACAATCTGACCGCGTTGCTGACAGACCTGCAGAAGCAGAAGCCGTCGAGCTCGAAGGGCATTTATTTGAAGAAGATCACTGTGTCCACGACCATGGGTCCGGGCCTGGTGATCGATCAGTCGTCGCTGAGCCTGTAATACAGGTTCGCAACGAAGTAACAGACTTTGTGTCGCGCGCAGCGTATTGCGTGCGGGCGTCGAAGACCGTAGGTGCATGACCCGCTGTTTGGGGTGTGCTTAATGAGGGCGACCTCGGCCTACGTAGACGGTGCAATCCAACCATGAGAGTCCACATCGTGAAGATGCGGCGCAAGTGGCGGGTCACCGTGGGAAGGTTCGCAACGCGCAAGCAATGCGGATCAAGACTAACCAAGGTAGGAGGTGACACGTGCTTGATTTAGCGCAAAAGCAGGCCATTGTCGCGGAAGTCAACGCCATTGCGGCGTCCGCGCACTCTGCAATTGCGGCCGAAAATCGTGGCCTTTCCGCCGCGCAGATGACCGAGCTTCGCGCCAAGGCGCGCAAGGAAGGCGTCTACATGCGCGTCGTAAAGAACACGCTGGCGCGACGTGCCGTGGACGGAACCAGCTTCGCGTGTATGCGCGATGAGCTGAAAGGTCCACTGCTCCTGGCGTTCTCGCAAGAGGATCCAGGTGCTGCGGCGCGCGTGATATCCGAGTTCGTCAAGACCAATGAAAAGCTGGTGGTAAAGATTGTTTCCATCAGTGGTCAGGTCCTGGCGCCGGCGGATATCGAACGGCTCGCGAAGATGCCCACCAAACTGCAAGCAATTGCAATGTTGGCGATGGTATCGCAGGCCCCTGTCGTCAAACTGGTTCAAACACTCAACGAAACCGTCGCGAAGTTGGTACGCACGGTGGCGGCGGTGCGCGATCAGAAACAGGCAGCGGGTGGTTAAGCGATTCTCACTTTTTGAAACACGCCGCGCCCCGCATTCAACGTATACCGGGCACGGCAATTAAAGGAGCAAAAGTATCATGGCGGTTTCACAGCAAGACATTCTGGAAGCAATCTCCAACATGACCGTTCTTCAGGTCGTCGACCTGGTGAAGGCAATGGAAGACAAGTTCGGCGTTTCCGCAGCAGCGGTCGTTGCAGCCCCGGCAGCGGGTGGCGCAGCGGGCGGTGCAGCGGCAGCCGAAGAAAAGACCGAATTCAACGTCATCATGACGGCATTCGGCGACAACAAGGTCAACGTCATTAAGGTGATCCGCGCGATCACTGGTTTGGGCCTGAAGGAAGCGAAAGACATGGTGGAAGGCGTTCCTTCGACCGTGAAGGAAGCCGTCTCCAAGGCTGACGCAGACAGCATCAAGAAGCAGTTGGAAGAAGCGGGTGCCAAGGTCGAGCTGAAGTAATTCAGCCCTTGGTATTCACGCGCAACGGCATGCAGTGTCGGTACCCCACGCTAATGAGCGTGGGGCCGGCGCTGCGCCGTTCATTATTTGCATTGAGTTTTATTATGGCGACAGAGGTCGCGTCACGCGCTAGCGTCGGACGCGGCTTGTCGTCGCAGTAACTCCTAGATGTGTTAACAACACCGGGGAAAAATCGATGGCCTACACCTTCACCGAGAAAAAGCGCATTCGCAAGAGCTTTGGCAAACGTACGGAGATCTTGAAAGAGCCTTACTTGCTCGCAATTCAGGTCAATTCGTATCGGGAATATTTGCAAGCAGAACTTGCCCCGGAAAAGCGCAAGCTCCAGGGACTGCACGCGGCGTTTCGCTCCGTGTTCCCGATGTCGAGCTATTCCGGTAACGCCGAGCTGGATTACGTTGAATATCGCCTGGGTACGCCCACGTTTGACGTGCGCGAATGCCAGCTGCGCGGCCTGACGTATGCCGCGCCTTTGCGCGTGAAGGTTCGCCTGGTGGTGTACGACAAGGAAGCCCCGGCCGGTTCCAAGGTCGTCAAATACATCAAGGAGCAGGAAATCTACATGGGCGAAATGCCGCTCATGAC
>DKAR01000103.1 GCA_002450895.1 Proteobacteria bacterium UBA6921 | reverse complement strand
TCCTTGTGCCAGGTGTCGACCGGCCCGGCTTCGCGAATCGTAATGCCATACAGGCGGCGCACCACTTCAAACATCCCGCCAATCACGCGATCGACCGGAAAATAGGGTTTCAGGTCTTCCTGGCTAAACGCGTAACGCTGCTCGCGCAGTTTCTCGCTGTAATAGGGAATGTCCCAGGTTTCCAGCGCCGCCAGGCCGTGCTGATCGCGCGCGAACGCACGCACCTGATCGAGATCGCGCTGTGCGAATGGCTTCGACTTGTGCGCGAGGTCGTGCAGAAAATCCAGTACCTGCAGCGGATCGCGCGCCATTTTGGTGGCGAGCGAGTATTCGGCGTAGTTAGCGAAATCGAGCAGTTGCGCCTTTTCGTGGCGCAGCGCCAAGATGCGCTCGGCGATGGTCGTGTTGTCCCATTTTCCGGCGGTCGGACCGCGATCCGAGGCGCGCGTCGAATACGCTTCGTACATCTCGCGGCGCAACTCGCGGTCGTCTGCATGCATGATCACGGCGTAGTACGAAGGAAAATCCAGCGTAAACACCCAGCCGTCGAGTTTCTTCTCCTCCGCGTTCTGGCGTGCCAGCGCACGTGCGGATTCGGGCAAGCCACTCAATTGCGCTTCGCTCGTGACGTGGCGATGCCAGCCGTGTGTCGCGTCGAGCACGTTTTCCTCAAACTTGGTCGTGATCAGCGAGAGTTCCTGCACGATCTCCTTGTAGCGGTTCTTCTTCTCGGGTGGCAGCGCCACGCCCGACAAGCGAAAATCGCGCAATGCGTTGTCGATCACCTTGCGCTGGGCCGCATCGAGCCGCGCGTATTCGGGGCCATCGGCGATGTCCTTGTAGGCCTGGTAAATGCGCTCGTTCTGTCCCAGCTCGGTGTAGTACTCGGTCAGTTTCGGCAGGCCCTTGTTATACACGTCGCGCAATGCTTCGGAATTCATCACGGAATTCAGGTGGCTGACCGGCGACCACAGGCGGCTCAACCGATCGTGAATTTCCTCGAGCGGCTCGACGAAGTCATTCCAGGTGTACACCGCCGTCTGGTGCACCAGCGCCTCGATGCGGGCGCGGTTTTCCTTCAGCACGGCGTCGAGCGCGGGCTCAACGTGTTCCGGTTTGATCTGCGAAAACGGCGGCAGACCGGTCATCGAAAGCAGCGGGTTGGTCATACAGGTCTCGGCGAACGTCGGGTACAGGTTGGACCATGGGTCCGGACTACGCAGTTTAACCCAGAAGCGCCGGTTAAACAGCGCACCGACCGCTTCGGGTATCATCGTGGACACTATGGATACCGACACCCCCTACGAAAGCCTTTCGCCCGACCTGATCCTGAGCGCGGTCGAGCAGCTCGGCCTGGTGTGCAGCGGGCATTTGCTGGCACTGAACAGCTACGAAAATCGGGTATATCAAGTCGGCATCGAGGATGCGCGGCCGGTCGTCGCCAAGTTTTACCGGCCGAATCGCTGGAGCGACGCGTCGATTCAGGAAGAGCACGACTTCGCGTGGGAGTTGCGCGAACAGGAAATTCCCGTTGTCGCGCCGCAAAAAGATGAATCCGGCGCGACGCTCCATCAATACGGTGGCTATCGCTTTGCAGTTTTTCCGAGCCAGGGCGGACGCTGGCCCAATCTCGATGATCGCGAGCATCTGGCCTGGATCGGCCGGTTCATCGGTCGTATCCATGCCGTGGGTTCCGCGCGACCGTTTGCGAGCCGCCCCACGCTCGACGCACAAACGTTTGGCGTGGAATCGTACGAATACTTGCTCGAGCAGGGATTCGTGCCCGCCCATCATGTGCGCAGCTATCGCGAAGTGGTCGAACAGCTGCTCGTCGGGATTCGCGCGGCGTATGAGCGCGCCGGTTCGGTTGAGTTGATTCGCGCGCATGGCGACTGTCATCCGGGAAACATCCTCTGGACGGACGACGGGCCCCACTTCGTTGATCTGGATGACTGCCGCATGGCGCCGGCCGTGCAGGACATCTGGATGCTGTTGTCCGGCTCGCGCGAAGAGATGGGCGTGCAGCTGAACGCCTTCCTCGACGGGTACTATGACTTCCACGAATTCCAGCCGCGCGAACTCCACCTCGTCGAATCGCTGCGAACCCTGCGCATGATCCATTATTGTGCGTGGCTCGCACGCCGTTGGAAGGACCCCGCCTTTCCACGCAATTTTCCCTGGTTCGGCGGCGCCCACTATTGGGACGAACACATCAACAACCTGCGCGAACAGCTGCATCGCATCGACGAACCGCCACTGCCGTGGCGCTGACGGCAAACGCCTGCGTCGTCAGGTAAATCTTTCGAAATGCTTAACCGCGTTGGCCGCGTCAACGTGCCGCATTTCCCTACCTATACTCTATAGAGTCCACCCGGTTTGCCGATACCGAGTGTGCCATCGCGCGCCGTAGAACCATGGACCCATGGATGTCATCCTGACTGATGAATTGATGAAGCAGTTGGCCGACAACAGTTACCTGTTCGCCGGCAATGCTGCTTTTGTCGAAGAGATGTACGCGCGGTTTCTGGCAGACCCGAATTCCGTCGGCGATGACTGGCGCCGTGTGTTCGAAAAGGTGCGACATAGCGATCCCGCCGCGCCACCGGACGCTGATCACGAAACAATCCGCGCTTCGTTTGGCCGCCTGATGCGACAGGGCGCGCAGGTGCGCGAAGTCATGGCGCCCGCCGCCTCGGCGCATGAGGCGAAACAGGTTTCCGTGTTGCAGCTCATCAACGCCTACCGCTTTCGCGGTCATCAGTGTGCGGACACTGACCCGATTACCCTGCGTCCGAAGGAGTCGCTCCCGGAGCTTGAGTTGTCCTACCACCGGCTCTCCGAGGAAGACCTCGACACCTTGTACAACACCGGATCGCTGGTCGGTCCGGATCAGGCGCCATTGCGTGACATCGTGCAGGCCGTGAAGGACATCTACTGCGGGCACATTGGCTCCGAGTACATGCACATCAACAACACGGCTGAAAAGCGCTGGCTGCAAAACCGCCTCGAGCGGCCGCGCGCGCGTGCGGAAATACAGCCCGCGCAGCGGCGCGAAATACTCAATCAGCTGGTAGCCGCCGAAGGCCTCGAAAAATATCTGCACACGAAGTACGTCGGGCAGAAGCGTTTCTCGCTTGAAGGCGCCGAGAGCCTGATTCCGCTGCTCAGCGAAGTGATCCGCCGATCCGGTGACCACAACATCAAGGAAGTCGTGCTCGGCATGGCGCATCGCGGGCGCATCAACGTGCTGGTCAATATTCTGGGTAAGAAACCGGGTTCGCTGTTCCGTGAGTTCGAAGGAAAGTTTGACGCCAAGACGAACCAGGGTTCGGGTGACGTCAAATACCATCAGGGATTCTCCTGCGATGTCAGCGGCGCGAACGGCGCGATGCATGTCACGCTGGCATTCAATCCGTCACATCTGGAGATTGTCGATCCCGTCGTGCAGGGCTCAGTGCGTGCGCGCCAGCATCGCTGGAAGGATCTGAACGGCGGCATGGTGCTGCCAGTGCTCATTCATGGTGACTCCGCGTTTTCCGGCCAGGGCGTGGTGATGGAAACCCTGCAGATGTCGCAGGCGCGCGGTTACACCACGGGTGGCACGGTGCACATCGTGGTGAACAACCAGATCGGATTCACGACGTCCCACCCGATGGATGTCCGCTCATCGTTTTACTGCACCGAGGTCGCCAAGATTGTGCAGGCGCCGATTTTCCATGTGAACGGCGATGATCCCGAAGCCGTCCTGTTCGTCACGCAGCTCGCGCTGGATTTTCGAATGGAATTCCGCAAGGACGTGGTGATCGACATGGTGTGTTACCGCCGCCACGGCCACAACGAGGCCGATGAACCGAAAGTCACGCAGCCGATGATGTATCGCAAGATCGACGCGCGGCCCACGATCACGCATTTGTACGGCGACCAGCTGATTCGGGACGGCATCGTAAACGCGGATGAAATTGATGCCGCGCGGCAGAACTATCGTAAGGCACTGGATGGTGGCGAAGTTGTCGCGCCGCGCATCGTCCCCACCGACAAATCCACGGCCACAGACTGGACGCCCTACAAGACCACGCCGTGGAACCAGCCCGCTGTTACGAAGATTCCTGCGGAGCGGATTCAGACGCTGATCAACAAGGCCTGCGAAATACCCGAGGGATTTTCGCTGCACACCAACGTGGGGCGAATACTCGATGCGCGCCGCAAGATGGCGGCCGGTGAAGCCCCATGCGATTGGGGTTTCGGAGAAATCGCCGCTTACGCCTCGCTGCTCGAAGACGGCTACGCGATTCGGCTGTCTGGACAGGACAGCGGACGCGGCACGTTCTTTCATCGCCATGCGGTGTTGCACGACCAGAAAACAGGCGATGCCCATATTCCATTGCAACACATGCAGCCCGATCAGCCCGGCTTCGTGGTGATCGACTCGCTGCTGTCCGAAGAGGCGGTGCTGGGTTTCGAATACGGATACGCCTCGTCGGATCCCGGCTCGCTGGTGATCTGGGAAGCACAATTCGGCGATTTCGCCAACGGCGCACAGGTCGTCATCGATCAGTTCATCGTGTCGGGCGAAGCCAAGTGGAGCCGGTTGGCGGGACTCGTGCTGTTTCTGCCGCACGGCTATGACGGGCAAGGTCCGGAGCATTCCTCTGCGCGCCTTGAGCGCTACCTGCTGCTATGTGCCGAAGACAACAATCAGGTCGTGGTGCCGAGCACGCCTGCGCAGATGTTCCACATGCTGCGGCGGCAGATGATTCGTCCGATGCGCAAGCCGCTCATTGTGATGACGCCCAAAAGCCTGCTGCGCCACAAGCTGTCGACATCACCGCTGAAGGATTTCACCGAAGGCACCTTCCGCAACGTGATCGGCGAACACACCGAGATGGACCCGAAGAAGGTTCGCCACGCCATCGTCTGCGGCGGTAAGCTGTACTTCGAGCTGCTGCAGGCGCGCAATGAGCGCGGAATCGAAAATCTGCCGATCATCCGTATTGAGCAGTTGTATCCTTTTCCGAAAGACGAATTCCTTGCCGAACTGGAAAAGTATCCGAAACTTGAAGTGCTGAAGTGGTCACAGGAAGAGCCGGCCAACAAGGGCGCCGGTCCGTATGTCCGGCCGATCTTGCAGGATTGCCTGATGGGCAAACAGCAACGCCTGACATCGGCATCACGTCCCGCGGCTGCGGCACCGGCGGTCGGTTATTTGCAGCGCCACCTGGAACAACAGCTGGCGTTGATCGACGAAACACTGAAATTTGAATGAGCGTGAAGTGACGAACGAGCCATGTTGATCGAGATCAAGGTTCCCACGTTAGCGGAGTCCGTATCAGACGCGACGGTATCCGCCTGGTTGAAGAAACCGGGTGATTACGTGCGTCGCGACGAACACCTCACCGATCTGGAGACCGACAAGGTCGTGCTGGAAGTCACCGCGCCACAGGATGGACTGCTCAAGGAAATCCGCCAGCCGCAAGGCAAGACCGTGCACAGTGATGAAATACTTGCGGTGATCGATGCATCGGCTATTGCTCCGGTGGTGGAGGCCAAGCCCGTTCCGGCAGCACCCGCCGCGCCGAAGGGCGCCGAGCCGCGCATGGGTCCGGCGGCGCGCAAGCTGGCGGTGGAAAAAGGCGTCGATGCCGCGGCCGTTACGGGCACCGGCCCGGGCGGGCGCGTGACCAAGGACGATGTGGTCAAATACGAAACACCGGCGGCGCGCGGCGCGCCGGCTGCAATTACGCCTAGCACACCGGCGCCACAGCCTGCGGCCATCGTTGCGTCCGGTTCGCGACCGGAAGAGCGTGTGCCGATGACGCGCTTGCGCGCGCGCATTGCGGAGCGCCTGAAGCAGGCGCAGAACACGGCCGCGATGTTGACCACGTTCAACGAAGTGAACATGAAGCCCGTGATGGAACTGCGCGATCGCTACAAGGACAAGTTCCAGAAAGAGCAAGGCGTGAAGCTCGGTTTCATGTCGTTCTTCACCAAGGCCTGCATCGAGGCCTTGCGCAAGTTTCCGGTGATCAATGCGTCGGTCGACGCCAACGACATCATCTATCACGGCTATTTCGACATCGGCATTGCGGTGGGTTCGGATCGCGGCCTCGTCGTGCCGGTGATCCACGACGCCGACCGCCAATCGTTCGCGCAACTTGAAGCCAAGATCGCTGATTTCGGCGTGCGTGCACGCGAGGGCAAGCTCACGCTCGAGGAGCTGACCGGCGGTACGTTCACGATTACCAACGGTGGCGTGTTCGGATCGTTGTTGTCGACGCCCATTCTCAATCCGCCGCAAAGCGCCATTCTCGGCATGCACAAGATTCAGGAACGACCGATGGTCGAAAACGGCCAGATCGTCGTGCGCCCGATGATGTATGTCGCGCTGTCCTACGACCATCGCATCATCGACGGTTCGGACGCCGTGCGGTTTCTCGTTGCGGTCAAAGAAGCGCTGGAAGATCCGGCGCGTATGCTGCTTCAAATTTAGCGATCGACCATGGAAAAATTCGACGTTGCCATCATTGGAGGCGGTCCCGGCGGCTACGTTTGCGCGATTCGCTGCGCGCAACTCGGGCTGCGTACGGTGTGCATCGACAACTGGGTCGATGCCAAGGGCAAGCCATCGCTGGGTGGCACCTGCCTCAATGTCGGCTGCATTCCGTCCAAGGCCATGCTGGATTCCTCGCATCATTTTCACGCGGCGCAACACGATCTTGTTGCGCACGGTATTCACGTTAGTGGCGTGGAGCTGGATCTCGATGTGATGCAGCAGCGACGTGTGGAAATCGTGAAAGCACTGACCGGCGGCGTCGAGATGTTATTTGCGAAGCACAAGGTGCAGTGGATCAAGGGGCTCGGGCGTCTCAGCAATGGCAAGCAGATCGAAGTTGTGAAGCACGATCAAAGCATCGAACTCGTGGGTGCGGAACACATTGTCATCGCCACGGGTTCGACTCCGCATGCCGGCGAAGGCATCGTCGTCGATCACGAAAAGATCATCGACTCCACCGACGCGCTCGAACTCAAGGATGTGCCGCCGCGACTCGCCGTGCTCGGTGCCGGCGCCGTGGGGCTGGAACTCGGTAGTGTGTGGAGCCGGTTGGGATCCAAAGTCACTGTGCTGCATCGGCGCGACAAGTTCCTGCCGAATGTTGACCGGCACATCGCCGAGGAAGCCTATCTGATGTATCAGCTGCAGGGGCTCGACATTCGCCTCAGCGCGCAGGTCGCGTCGGTGAAGGCCACGCCGAAGCAGGTCACCGTCACGTTTACCGACACACAGGGTGAAACCAAGCTGCACGTCGATCGCGTGCTGGTCGCAACCGGCCGCAAGCCGAATACCACCGGCCTGAACGCGGAGGCCGCCGGTTTGAAGATGGACGACCGCGGCCGCATCGAAGTCGATGCGCATTGCCGGACCAACCTGCCCAACGTGTGGGCGATCGGCGATGTGGTGCGCGGACCGATGCTCGCACACAAGGCGTCCGAGGAAGGCGTCATGGTGGCGGAGCGCATCGCCGGGCAGAAAAGCGAAGTGAACTACGACGTAATCCCCTTTGTGATCTACACCTGGCCGGAGATCGCGTGGGTCGGCAAGACCCCGCAGGACCTGCTGGCGGCCGGTATCCCGTTCCGCGCCGGAATTTTCCCGTTCAAGGCCAACGGCCGGGCCCGGGCCATGGGTGCCACCGGTGGTTCGGTGAAAATTGTCGCCGAGGAAACCTCCGACCGGGTCCTCGGCGTGCACATCCTGGGTCCCAATGCGTCGGAGATGATCGCGCAGGCGGTGACCGCGATGGAATTCGGCGCCAGCGCGGAAGATCTCGCCCGCACGGTACACGCCCATCCCACATTGTCAGAGGCCTTTCACGAGGCCGCCCTCGCCGTCGACAAGCGCACACTGCATATTTGACACGCGCCGAGCGTTTTCATCGATAACGCTCGATTTCTCCTGACAAAAATCAACGCGAGTCGCGCGGTTTCCACCTCAAGACTGCGGCAATGTGACCGAAAGATTGGGTGTGTCCTGCCTGCCTTTTGAGACTATGGGGTTGTCACCATGAAAATCACCGTGCAATCACGGTTTGTCATCGCGTTTCTCGCGATGGTGTTGCTGGTTATTTCGCCCGCGCGCGCTGAAGAAACGTCGACGTATGAAATTGCCGTCGTCCCGCAACTTCCACCCCTGACCACGCACAAGGCCTGGGCACCTTTTGTTGAGCGCATCGAGCAGGCCACCGGCCTGAAGCTCAAGCTCAAGATCTACGACCGGATCCCGGAGTTCGAGGTTGACACATTCGCCGGCAAGCCGGATTTCGCGTTCATGAATCCCTATCACGCTGTCATGGCGAAGAAGTCCCAGGGCTACATTCCGCTCGTGCGCGATGGGGCCAATTTGCTGAAAGGCATTGTTGTTGTCGCGACCCATGGTCCCATCAAGAAGATTGAAGATCTCAACGGAAAGGAAATCGCGTTCCCCGCGCCGAATGCCTACGCCGCCTCACTGTATGTGCGCGCGCGGCTTTCCGAAACATTCAACCTGAAATTTACGCCGCGCTATCTGGAAACACATACCGATGTTTATCGCCATGTTGTCTTGGGTGAAGTAATGGCGGGTGGCGCAGTCAACACCACATTGGCGCGTGAATCCGACGATATTCGCACGCAGCTTTCCATCCTCTACGAAACGCCGCCCTCGGCACCTCATCCGTTCAGCGCGCATCCGCGCGTACCGCAGGCGGCACGCGATGCGGTGAAGTCGGCGATTATTCAGCTCGGCAGTGATCCGGCCAATGCGGAGCTTTTGAAGGCCGTCCAGATGAAAGAGCCCGTCGGTGCAGATTACACGCGTGACTATCAGCCACTGGAAAAACTTGGGCTGGAGAAGTTTGTCGTTCCCAGCAAGTAACCCTCCTCCGACATGACAACGACCATTCAGGGTGCTCCAAGGCGATGGTTCTGGCCGTCGCGGCTGCGCACCCAGGTCGCCCTGCTCGGTGCCATCCTGTTGTTGATTTCCTCCGTTGCGCTGACCGGCTACCTGACTTACCGGCACGTCAGCGAGGAGTTAGAGACGTCGCGCAATGATGCAGTCGCATTGGCGCGCACCCTCGCGATCTCTGCCAGCAGCCGACTGCTGATCGGCCGGTATGGTCAGATCGAAGAGACCATGCAGTTGTACATCGATTTTCCCGGTGTCATGAAAATTACTGTCATCTCACCGGATGGCAATACGCTCATCGCCGTACAAAAAGGATCCAACGGCACTTCGGAAACGCGATTGGGGGGCGGATTCACCCTGGTCCCGACGGCCGAATCGTCCATCGTGCAAATCGCCAACGACCAGATGATTGTGTGGCAGCCCATCGAAGGCGGTACGGTGATCGGTTGGATCAAGCTCGAATACAGCCTCGAATCACTGCGTGAAACCCAGGCCTCGACACTGTGGCACGGTGTGATCATCGGATTGATCGCTGTTTTTGCCAGCGTCGCGCTGTTCCTTCTGCTGCTGGAAAGTCCGATGCGGGCCATTGGCCGGGCCGCTGAATTTGCCCGGCAGCTCAACCAGCGGCGCGGCGAAACGTTTGAAGCCGACCGCAGCGCGCTCGAGCTGGAACAGCTCGGTGATGCATTGAATGAAGCGTCGCTGCGCCTGATGAAACAGGAACGCAATCTGACGACGGCGATGGCCGAGTTGAGCGACAGCGAACGCGAGGCGCGCAAGCTCGCTTCAATCGTTGAAACCGCGATGGATGCCGTTGTCTCGATGGATACGCACGGCATGATTACGCAGTGGAATCAACAGGCGGAAGTGACATTCGGTTGGTCCGCCGCGGAAGCGGTCGGAAAGAATCTTGTCGATCTGATCATTCCTTACCAGTATCGAGCGGCGCACATTGCGGGCCTGGAGCGTTATCTCTCCACCGGCGCCACGACCATGATCGGCCGCCGTATCGAGACCACGGCGCTGCGGCGTAGCGGCAACGAATTTCCTGTGGCGATCTCGATCACCGAATTGGGCAGCGGCGGCGATCGGAGTTTTTCCGCGTTCGTTTCGGATATTTCTGTTCGCAAGGCGGCAGACAATGCCTTGCGTGACATGGTGACGATGCAGCAGGCCATTCAGGACAGTGCCGCCTACGCCATCATTTCCACGCGTACCGACGGCACGATCACCACGTTCAACAAGGCGGCCGAACGGCTGTTGGGCTACCGCGCGGAAGAGGTGATCAACAAGCACACGCCAGCGATCCTCCACGACACGAACGAGGTCGTTGCACGTGCTGCAGATTTCTCCGCCGAACTGGATGCGCCGATCACGCCAGGCTTTGAAGTCTTCGTGGCCAAGTCGCGCCGGAAGCTGCCGAATGAACATGAATGGACCTACGTCCGCAAGGACGGTTCGCGCGTTCCGGTATTGTTGACGGTAACCGCGCTGCGCGCGCCGGACGACTCGATCACGGGATTCCTCGGAATCGCCGCCGATATCTCGGAGCGCAAGCGTTGGGAAGCCGGATTGCAGGAGGCCAAGGAACGCGCCGAAGCCGCCAGCCGCGCGAAGAGTTCTTTCGTCGCGAACATGAGCCATGAAATCCGGACG
>DKAR01000136.1 GCA_002450895.1 Proteobacteria bacterium UBA6921 | reverse complement strand
GGAAATGCTGCACCAGGACCTGCGACCGAACAACATCATGATCGACAAGAATGGAACCGTGAAGATCATCGACTTCGGTTCGGTACGCGTGTCCGGATTGACGGAAGTCGCCGGGACGACACAACAGCAACATATCCTCGGAACGGCCCAGTTCACCGCACCGGAGTATTTTCTGGGAGAGGCGGGCACGACACGGTCAGATCTGTTTTCGCTGGGGGTGATCACGTACCAGATGTTGTCGGGGCGTCTTCCGTATGGTCCTCACGTGGCGCGGGCGACCAGCCGGGCCGCGCAACGCAAGCTGGTGTACCAGACCGTGCTTCACGAAGAGCGCACGATACCGACGTGGGTCGACGATGCGATACGCAAGGCGGTCCATCCCGATCCGGCCAAGCGCTACGAAGAAATTTCCGAATTCATTTTCGATTTGCGTCACCCAAACGAGGTGTTCGTGCGAAAGAACCGCGCGCCACTGCTCGAGCGCAATCCCGTTTTGTTTTGGCAAGGGCTATCCCTGGTGCTCTTTCTGATCATCGTTTTTCTTTTGATTCAACGATCCGGCGCGATCACGTAGCGAGTCCATCCACAGCAAAGGAGCTTTACCATGAAAAAGATTGAAATGACCGANNGAAAAGATTGCCGCCAAAGTCGGGCTGGCCCCGGTGTTTCTGACGTCCGCGTGTTTGGGCATGAACAGCCTGAAACCCGAATATGCCGACAAGCTGTGCAACGTACTTGAACTGCCGATGGAAGTTTCCAAGGCGCTGCAGAAGTTTCCGCACAAGACATGGGACAAGATCGTTCCGACCGATCCGGTGATCTATCGCTTGTATGAGCTCGTCGGTGTTTACGGCGAATCCATCAAGGAAATCATTCATGAAANNTTCCTGCCCTACAAGAGTTGGTAGCTCCTCTCCGCAGTCCGCCGGTCTTTCGATGTGATCCACCCACCGGGTCCATCGAAGTTCGGTGGCTGTGCCGATTTGGTACGGGAATCGCGGGGTGGGGCGCTTTATTCCGCGACGAATCCAAATGCCTTGTCGTGGACGTACACCAGCTTGCACTTCTCGATGTACTTGGCATCGTGAATTCGACCTGCAGCGATGTAGCCTGCGTCGCCTTTCTTCAGGATGATTTTCTCCCCATCCGGGATCAGGCGTCCCGATTCTTTCTTGAAAAACTGCACTGACATTTTTCCCTCGATGACCACCGTCATGTCGTCGCCGGGATGGGAGTGCGGGGGTTCTTCGGTACCGGCTTCCCACTGTTCCAGCATGACATCAACACCATTGGGATTCGCGGGAACCGTGGTGCGAACGGTAAATCCTTTCGGTGTGTTGGGTGCCTCGACATGGTTTTTCCAAACTGCGGAATTTTCTGCGTTGCGTTCATGCGATGACATTCGATACTCCAGTGATTTAGGTTTTGAATTATTGAGCTGCGGCGGAGTTTACCTTGAATCGCGCGTTCGAAAACCCGCAATTCTTTTGCGTAAAACGAATCCTGATCAGACACGAACGTCCGCAAGAAATGAGGGCAGCCTTCAAGGTGGCGCACACAGGCGAACAATGGCCGCTCTTTGACATGACAGATGCACGATTCAAAGAACCGTGGGTTCGCGTTGACCCATTACTTTAATAGAGGCGTCGATGGGTTCGCCGATTCGCAGGAAAACCCGGGTCTGAGCGCAATTGTTGCTAGAATCGGCAGCCTTCGTTGACCCACCGACTTCCTCGTGGGTTCGTAGTACATCATCAATCAGGAGGCAGTCATGAGTAGTTACGGATTCAACATCACAGTGGCGGTNNCGGATGCGCTGAAGACGGAAGGCTTCGGCGTGCTGACCACGATCAACGTAAAAGAGACGCTGAAGAACAAGATCGGTGCGGACGTGCCTCCTTACGTCATTCTCGGGGCATGTAATCCGCAGTTCGCGCACAAAGCCCTCGACGCTGAACCGGATATTGGCCTTCTGTTACCTTGCAACGTGGTTGTGCGCGAAGAAGCAGATGGAAAAATGAATGTCGGATTCATGGACCCCTACGCAGTGATGAAGCTGACCGACAATCCCGCAGTGCATCAGGTCGCGAAGGAAGTGCGTGCGAAACTCGAACGAGTGAGTGGCCTGCTTTCGAAGTAACTTTGTCGCTGGTAGTTGCAGCGATTAAGTTTCCGGAAACTGATACGACGGGGCTGAAAGAAAAAACCCTGTTTCACTCCGTACCGGAGGAAACAGGGTTTCGCAACGGCACAGCAAAGCATGGAGCCAGAATCATTTCATTTGTTGAGAATTAATTTCCGCATTGCTGACACGTTCGTGCGAACGTGAATTGCCCATTTCTTAAGTTGTATTAAATTCGATCTCGAAGAACGAATCTGTTGAAGTAGTTTCAAAGGCATACCCCTCGACTTTTCGCGCTCGGGCGTCTATTTTTTCAATGCGTAAGGAAAACGAAGCGGGAAGCCGGTTCATCAAAACATCTTCGCGAACGCGCAACGCAGTTAAGTGTCGGCACTGCCCATCCGCGGGATTCAGCATGCAGGATATGCGCTATCAGGTTGTGCACCAGCACTGTCCTAGCGACTGTGATGCCGAGCGGGGTTGTTACCATCGGTTCGTGTTCAATGTGCAGGTGAGAGTGGGTGCGTCGTCGTTGTCGTCTTCCAGGTTTATTTCCACGGCGTATCGTCATCCGGGATCGCGAACGTGAAGTTGTTCAGGTACGGCAGCCTGCGTTCACACCTGCTCGTTCTCTCCTTTTTCGCCTTGTTTCCATTTGTTGTATGGGTTGTTCATTCCCAATGGGTGCAGTATCGCGTCCAGGTTTCCAATTTGCGTTCCGAGACGCTGCGCACCACGGAAAATCTCGCGGCTGATCATGCCGCGGATGTCAATGCGGCGCGGGCGCTGCTGATTGCACTCGGAAACCTGTCGGTTCTGAATAGTGATCGCGAGACGTGTGACCGGTTTCTCGACAACATCCGGCGCCAACACTCGTTGTATGCAAATCTTGCCGTCGTGCGCGCGGACGGGTCGCTGCAATGCAGCGCGGACAAGCCGCTGGCATCCGTAAATTTCGCGGACCGGCGCTGGTTCAAGGAAGTCATGGCCCATCCATCGCAGCTCGCCGGCGAATATCTTATGGGCCGGATCACCGGAAAGCCGGTCTTCGCGTTGGCGCGGCCCATTCTTGATCGCGACGAACGAGTCACCCACATCATTTTGGCATCAATAAGTTTGCGCTGGTTCGAGGAGCATTACGCCATTACTCACTTGCCTGAAGGATCGGTGATGCTCTTGTTGGATCAGGACGGTACGGTGCTGCTTCACAGCCGGGGCGAACTGAAGTATGTCGGCCAGCCGATCAAGGACAGTTCGCTGCAGTCGCTGCTGGAAATTCGATCGGCAACCGCGGTCGATTTGTCGGGCCTGGATGGTGTTCAACGACTGTATACTGCAACTCCAATTGGCGGAGCTGAAAAACCGGCTGCTTTTTTGGCGATCGGCATTCCTTCGGCTACGTTGTACGCTCCAGCATGGCGATCTCTATGGGTCAGCGCAGCGATTCTCGGTGCGCTGTTACTGATTGTGGTTCTGGTGATGATCGCAGCCAATCGGTTTATGGTCGTGCCGCTTCAGGCCCTGGCCCGGGCGGCGCGGCGGCTGGGTGACGGTGACGCTTCAACCGCACTGCCGACGCAGGCCGTCGGCGAAGTTGGGGAACTGGCACGCGAGTTTGCGCGCATGGTGGACCTGGTCGAAGAACGCGAACACACCCTGCGAACTTCGCGCCATCTGTTGGCAGAATCTCAGCGCGCTGCCCACATTGGCAGTTGGTCCATGAATCTTGATTCGAAAAAGATTGCGTGGAGTGATGAGGCATTCCGGCTTTTCGGATTGGATCCGCAGTCTGAAACGCCCGACCTGGAAGCGATCCTGAACCTTGTGCATCCCGATGATCGCGCGATGGTGCGGCAGTGGATCACGGACTGCATCGCCGGGAGGGAACCTTCGGCACTGGAGTTTCGAGCCATGCGACCAAATGGCGAGGTGCGTATGCACTATGGCCAGGGCGTCTTGCGGCGCGATGATCAAGGTGAAGCCGCGGAGTTAATCGGCACGGTTCAGGACTTGACCGACCGGCGAGACGCCGAAACGGCATTGCGCGAAAGCGAAGCCCTTTTTCGTACGGCCATCACCGCGATGGCCGAGGGTGTAGTTGTGCAAGACAGAAATGACGCCGTCCTTACCTGCAACGATGCAGCGCAATGCATTCTTGGACTCACACATGACCAGTTGCTGGGACGCAGTTCCTTCGACCCGAGATGGCGTGCGATTCACGAAGACAACTCGCCCTTTGATCCGGCCAAGCATCCGTCGGTTGTTGCGATGCGGACCGGCCAGTCGCAGCGTAATGTCATCATGGGAGTGCACAAGCCGGACGGCAGCTTGACCTGGATCTCCATCAATTCCCAGCCACTGCTCAATCCGGGAGAAAACCTGCCCTACGGTACGGTGACCACGTTTCATGACGTCACTGAGCGCAAACTGGCTGAGTTGGCGCTTCGCGACAACGAGCAACGCTTCCGCTCGGTGATCGACGCCTCCCCAGTGCCTTACGCACTCAACGATGACGCCGGGAATATTACCTATCTGAACCCGGCGTTTACCCGGCTGTTTGGCTACACGCGGGATGACATCCCGACACTGGTCGACTGGTGGCCGAAAGCGTATCCCGATCTTTCCTATCGCAATTGGATCATCGAAGAATGGGGCCGGCGAATGATGCAGGCCCGGCAAAGTGGCCGCGCGTTTGAACCCGTGGAGTTGGCCATTCGCTGCAAGGACGGCGCAATGAAAACGATTGTCGCCAGTGCGGCATCGCTTGCCGAATCGTTCTCAGGCTCGCACCTGGTGGTGTTGTTCGACATCACGGAACGCAAGGCTGCAGAGCATGAACGTGAGCGGCTGAGCCAGCAACTGCAGCAAGCCCAAAAGATGCAGGCGCTCGGACAGCTTACCGGTGGTATTGCCCACGACTTCAACAACGTCCTCGCAAGCATTCTTGGGTACACCGAACTGGCGCTGGGACGTCGCGCACTTGATCAGACGGGCAAACTTGCCGAGTATCTGGAGCAGGTAAAACAGGCTGGAAATCGGGCACGTGACCTCATAGCCAGTTTGCTGGTCTTCAGCCGCGGCGGTGGTAAGGGAAGCAGCGAAAGAAAACCGGTCGACGCCGTGGCGCTGGTAAATGAAGTTCAGAATTTGCTGACTTCGGTATTACCTTCAAGCATCCGTCTCGTTAATCGCTTTGAAAAAGATCTGCCGCGTGTCTACCTGAATCCGGTGGCCCTGCACCAGATAATTTTCAATTTGTGTATCAACGCGCGTGATGCACTGGGCGGACGAGGTGAGATCACCATTGGTGTTTCTGCGGCCAACGCCGTCTCCTCTCAGTGTGACTCGTGCCACGCGCCGGTCGTGGGTAACTTTGTCGCGCTCACAATTCAGGACAATGGTGTGGGCATTGCGCCGGAAAATTTGTCGCGAATTTTCGAACCTTTTTTCACTACCAAGGGCGTCGGCCGCGGGACGGGAATGGGATTGTCGATCGTTCACGGGCTAATACACGAGCACGGTGGTCATATTCAGGTGCAATCGCAGCTCGGCATGGGCACTTCTGTGACAGTCTGGCTCCAGCCCTGCGTTGCCGCAAACGAGACTGTTCCGGCAGCGGCGAAGACCGTATTGCCAGTGAGTTCGGGATCGGGCGAGTCGGTGTTGGTAGTGGATGACGATGCATCAGTGGCAATGATGCTAGGAGAGGCGCTCGACTATCGTGGATTTCGTTCGCATGTTTTTACCGACAGCCGCGCTGCGCTCGCGGCGTTCCTTGCGGCGCCGGACAATTTCGCTGCTGTAATTGCGGACCAAACCATGCCCAATCTTACCGGTATTGAACTCGTGCAGGCTTTACGTGAAATACGCCCCAAGCTTCCGGTAATTCTGTGCACCGGACACAGCGACCAGATCGACGAGGCTGGCGCCAAAATGCGAGGTATCGACCGCTACTTCATGAAGCCGGTCGCGTTGAGCGCGTTGATGCAAGCCGTACACGAATTGCTCGAGCGGCCTTCCTGATCGTCGTTTTGGAATTGCCCTGTCGTTGGTTTTTCCCCTGATGTCAATCGCTACAACCTGTCTCGGAAGCGTTCGAGCTGGAAAGCAGGTTCAGCTTCCGTTTGAATCGGTGCGTTGAGCAACGTTGGGCCGCCTCAATTCAGGCAGGCCCAAATCAAGGACGCGGCCACCCTCTGAAAATTCTGCCTTGCTCGGGTTTTCTTAACGGTTGCTTCCGGAAATGACGGTCTGTCGCGATTGGATTCCAACTGATATTTCTTGAAGCCTGATGGTCTAATTGAACAGGTCACGTGGAGTCGAGTCGTGACCGGGATGAGTGACAATGTTGCAAAACTCAGTGGTATGGGTGAGGGGTTAAAGCATCCGATTGAAGTCACGGATGCAAACACCCCACGTGTAACGGGCGTTACACGGGAGCATGTTTCGCAAGAGGAGGTCGGGTATGAAAGCGCTCGTAATTCCTCTTTTTGTCGTCGTCGTGGTTGTTGTGCCAGCGCGGGTGAGTGCGTCTTCGAGTTGTCCCGTGGGATTGCCGTTTGAAGTGCATGTCGATTGCATTGTTGCTGAAAGTGCAGCCGATACACAGGAGTTCTGCGGCAAGGCGCCATTCTCGATGCCGGAGTTCGATCTTTCTGCGCGTCTGCAAGCCTGGGTCGACACGCAGATGATTCGCAGCATCGTGCGCGACGAAGATGAATCCAGCGAATCTTCAGCGGTCGCTGGAAGTCAGAATAATCGGTAAATTCTTCCACCACACCATTCACCATCGCACTGCGATGCGGAGTCCGGGCGACACAACGATGTGCCGCCCGTTATCTTTTCTTTTCTTTTTGTCACGGTGGTGGCCCGCCAGAACACCGCAATGCCTGTGCGGAATTTGTCTGCGCCACACCAATTTAAGGAAGGGTGCGGGTGGTCGGCGCGCGGTTCGTAGCGCTGGTTGCGCAATATCTCGCGAAAATCACTCCGTTCACCACAACAAAAGTGCGCGTAATGTCGCGGCGATCTTTCCTTCACTCACACAACCAAACCGCAGGAAAGATCTGCTTTTATTGCGCCTGACTGCACCGATACAGGTCCAAGTCATAGCGATGTGAGCGATTTGTAATGATGTTGAATTTCGCGCGCATCAGACGCCACTGAGAGGGATGAACCGCATGGGATCTTCAAGTGTTAGTGCAACTGCCAACATTTCTTTTGGCACCGATCGTTCGATGGTTCAGGACGAGGCACAGCTGTCTCAGTACCTCACCTTCATTTTGAATGGCGAGGAGTATGGCGTCGACATTCTGCGTGTACAGGAAATCAAAGGCTGGGAAGGCGCGACTCCAATTCCGCGGACTCCGAGCTACGTGCGCGGCGTGATCAATCTGCGCGGCACCGTAGTGCCTGTCATTGATTTGCGCGCGCGGTTTGGTCTTGAGCAAATCGCGTACGGAACGACGACCGTGATCGTTGTCATGACGGTGATGCACAAGGAGACAAGTCGAACCCTGGGCATCGTCGTCGATGGCGTGTCCGAAGTATGCAACGTTTCCCCGCAGGATCTGAAACCCGCGCCGGAGTTCGGCGGCGCCGCAAACGTGAACTTCATTTCAGGTTTGGCGACTGTGGACAAAAAGATGGTGATCATTCTGGACGTCGATCGCCTGCTGAGTTCCGAGGAATTGAAACAAACTGCCGCGTCGCTCACAAAAGCCGCCGGCGCGAAGAACGTTTGAACACACCCACTCTGTCACTTGAATAATTGCTGGAGAAGCCCATGAACGCAACGACAAACATGACTGGCCAACCGAATGACATTGAAGCCAAGGGAATGATCGATGCGATCAATCGCGTTCAGGCGGTAATCGAATTCGACCTGGATGGAAATATTCTCCACGCGAACCGGAATTTTCTGAATACGGTCGGCTACGAACTGAACGAAATTGTTGGCAAGCATCACAGCATGTTCGTTGATCGGTCATACAGCAGCAGTCCGGAATACAAGGCGTTCTGGGCCAAGCTCAAGCGCGGAGAGTTCGACTCGGGCGAATATCGTCGGGTGAAAAAGGATGGAAGTGATCTCTGGCTGTTTGCCTCGTATAACCCGATCTTCGATGCCGCGGGCCATCCAACAAAGGTCGTGAAGTTCGCGTCAGACGTTACCAAGCAGAAGCAACTGAATGCGGACTATGCCGGTCAGATTGAGGCAATTTCAAAATCGCAGGCGGTGATCGAGTTTAATATGGACGGTACCATCCTCAATGCGAATCCGGCATTCCTGACGGTGATGGGTTACCGGATCGAAGAGATTCGTGGCCAGCACCACAGTATGTTCGTTGACCCGGCCTATAAGAACAGCAGCGAGTACCGCGAATTCTGGTCGCGGCTGAATCGCGGTCAATTTGAGAGCGCAGAGTACAAGCGACTAGGAAAGGGCGGAAAGGAGGTCTGGATTCAGGCGTCGTACAACCCGATTCTGAATTTGAATGGCAATCCCTTCAAGGTCGTGAAATACGCGACGGACGTGACCGAACAGAAACTGAAGAACGCCGACTTCGCGGGACAGATCGCCGCGATCGGAAAGTCGTCTGCGGTGATCGAGTTCCACATGGACGGAACAATCATTGCTGCGAACGACGCGTTCCTCGGTGCCATGGGATATCGGCTCGACGAAATTCGCGGTCAGCACCATAGTATGTTTGTCGAACCGGCGTACAAGGCCAGTTCTGAATACAAGGAGTTCTGGGCACGGCTGAATCGCGGCGAATTCGAAAGCGCCGAATACAAGCGCCTGGGGAAAAATGGAAAGGAAATCTGGATTCAGGCGTCTTATAACCCGATCCTCGATTTGAACGGCAAACCGTATAAGGTCGTGAAATTCGCGACAGACGTTACCGCGCAGAAGCAATTGCAGATCACGGTGCAGAACATTCTCAAGGAAACCGGCCACGTCATGATCTCGCTTTCGAAAGGAGATCTGACCCAGAAAATCACCCGTGAATTCACCGGCGAATTTGCGACGCTCAAGAACGCCGTGAATTCCTCGATCGACACGCTGCGTGACATGGTCGTGAAAATTCTCGAAGGCTCTTCGAGCATCAAGGAAGGGTCGGACGAAATTGCCAAGGGCAATGTCAATCTGAGCCAGCGCACAGAAGAACAGGCATCTTCGCTGGAAGAAACGGCTTCGTCGATGGAGGAAATGACGGGCACTGTCAAACAAAACGCCGACAACGCGCGTCAGGCCAATCAGCTTGCTGCAGATGCTCGGAAAACTGCCGAGCAGGGCGGCAATGTGGTCGGGAATGCCATTGCGGCGATGAGCGCGATTAATCAAAGCAGCAAGAAGATCGCTGACATCATCGGCGTGATTGATGAAATCGCTTTTCAGACAAATCTGCTGGCGCTGAACGCAGCCGTTGAAGCCGCGCGCGCGGGCGAACAGGGTCGCGGGTTTGCGGTTGTTGCGACGGAAGTGCGCAACTTGGCGCAGCGCAGCGCCGCGGCGGCGAAGGAAATCAAGTCGCTGATCAAGGACAGCGTCGAGAAAGTGGAAGAAGGCAGCAAGCTCGTCAACGACTCAGGCAAGACGCTGGAAGACATTGTCGGCGCTGTAAAGAAAGTCAGCGACATCATTGCGGAATTCGCCGCGGCGAGCCAGGAACAGTCGTCCGGTATCGAGCAGGTGAACAAAGCCATCATGCAGATGGATGAAGTCACGCAACAGAACGCCGCACTGGTGGAAGAAGCCTCGGCGGCGAGCGAATCGATGAATGAGCGCGCCAAGGAGCTCGAGGATCTGGTGATGTTCTTCAATACCGGAACCGCGCAGCGCTAGGGAAGTTGATCGCCGCTGGAGGTCGCTCGATTGTCATTGGTGCGACGGCACCGCGTAACGGTTGGAGCGGTGCGCGGTAAAAACTGCGAACGGAAAGTCGTGCCACTCTGCAATCGATGGTTGCGGACGGTTTGAGTTAAGGCGAAAACCGATGATGCTCTGTCGCCTTGACGACACAGACAGTCCGCATCTGTAAGAACTATTCCCAATTGAAATCGAATGTGCGTGATCTACCCTTAGAGTGCCTGGGGTGGCGTCGTGAAATTCTTGCCGTAGTACCAAATTAATGTTTTGAGTTGTTTGTGGGAGCGCGGGCGTCTTCTGGCAAGGTCGCGCGCCACACGTGCGTTTTTCACATGCGGGAACGGGGTATCGATGGGGTCGCGGGGGACTCTTTACGTATAGAGTCCCGAGGCAATGGAGTTGATGTGGGGTCGGATTTGTTACGCCGACTCATGACCAACGACAGGGAGAAGAAAGATGAAAAAGGAACAGCGCAGTGGGGGTCGACAATCGCTCTACGGTGCAGTGGCGGTCGTCTTGATGTTCTGGCTTGTAGGCATGTCGATTGCAGTGCCGGCGTACGCAGGAATTCCAGAGAGTTTCAATCCTTCTGAGTATCTCAGTCCAACCTGTCCGTCCTTTTTTGAGTTCAAAGCTTTCGAAGCAGCAGAAGCGAAGGACGGCGGGACGTGCCACGTCAAAGACCTCTCCGGCCTGACCGAGGCCGATTGCAAGGCCGCGGGATTCATCTTTCAGGATGGGGCGTGTGTTCAGGGTGAGAACAAACCGGACCCGCAATGCAAACCGATTCCCGGATTTGAGTCGACCATTACCGGCCGCGCTGCGGAGGTGAAATGCAGTTATGAGCGCAAGATCATTGCAAGTGCGCCGGGGGATTACATTGGCGACTGTTTCCACGTGAAGGTGGTACCGCCGGGGACTTCACTGAAGAGCGATACGTTTTATTTGGTGACTGGACAAAGCAATCTCGAAACCGGGCAGGAGCTGACGGTCGTTCGTGGCGAGCTTCAGGGGCTTGGCGCGAAATGGTTTGGCGATTATCCCTTGTTCATCATCGGACTGGGATGCAAGCCGGCCGTAGACGGCGAACAACACAAGGTAGCGCCCGCCAAGTTGATCGAGGCAGGAGCCAGTCGTCGTGGATATGCCTACGGTTTTCTCACGATGCCGTACAAATACTTTCCCAGTGAGAAAAGCTTTCTGGTCAACGTGCCGATCGGCGGTTATTTCGGTTGGCGCTGGGGGCAGGCAGGTAGCGGCGTGACCACAGCCATTGCCGTGACCCTGAGCTCGGTGAAGGCGAACACAGTGGACCCGAACACGCTCGATGCGGAAGGCAAACCGGCCGTTACCGGCACTGCCGACGTCGCCGCACTCTCTGGTGCGTTTGGTTTTGTATTCGACGTCCTGAAATCGCCAACGCAGAAGTCCGTGAAAGCTGGATTCTTCGTGGGCAAGGACTACGTGAACGACGACCCGACAATCGACTATCGTTTCAACCGAAAAACCTGGATCGCAATCCAGCTGGGGTTTGATTTTACGGATAACTGATAGCGATCGTTCATGCATCATCACGGCGCGGCAGGCAGGACAACTCCGTAGTTCTCAAATTGCCGCAGAAACTGGTGAGCGCCTTCGGTGTCCAGTCGCAGTGGTGCCGTCATCGCGCGACACATGGTGTCGCCCCACACGGTGATTGCAACGATCTTGTTGCTGTCTCCCCAATAGAAGGGCCCTCCGGAATCTCCGTAGCAGGGCCCGCTGTCGCCGGTCGCGTAGTTCATCGACAGAATCATGTAGGCCGGATGCAGTGCCAGATAAAGTGACTCGCCCACGTATTTCATCGTGTTGGTGGTGAACCAGTTCCACGGGCCGCCTTGTGAATTCGGTGGCATCACGACGTCTGCGGCGCCAAAGCCAACCGCCAGATACGGCACATCGTCAATCGCACCGGACCTCGTCATGGCATCAAGCTCCCCGAGGTACGGCAGCGTCACTGGAGTGATTCCGAATTTCGCCGCGGCGTCTTCCGCGAGAATGAGCACGGCGATGTCGGCATGCTCCGGCTGCGGAGACATGATGAAGAAGTCATAGTCAGGATTGGTATGAACCGCGGCAACCCGCACGAGCCTGGACAATTGACGGATCGGCTGTCCGGCAGGAATGAAGTCATCCCCGAATCCGACGTAGAACGTCCCGTTAAAGTTCGGGCTGGCGCTGAGGCGGTCGAAAACGTTGATGGTGCAATGCGATGCTGTCAAAAAAACGTAGGGTGCGATCAGTGTGCCGGAGCAGTAACGTGGCAGTCGATTGCCGTTGGCGTCTGCGGCTGTCATGAAACCCACGGCGGGATGGCGGCCGGCATCCGGCTCGCCTCGATCGAAATAGAACTCCGCATGCGTTGCCGAGAAAAAAGTCATCCCTGCAATGGCGATGATCCACTTTATGGTTCGAGCTTTCCTGGCGGCACACATATCAGAGTCCTCCCTGTCTATGAGCTCATACAGAAAGTCTAGGTAGGCCGGTGCAAGTTGCCATTCGGGGAAGTTCGATATTGCAATTTCTGCTACGCAGAAAAAACGTCGGTCACCCATCACTCGAAACAAAAAGTCTGAACCGTATTTCGTGTTCGACGGCGGGAGAGGGAGCTTCCGGGACCAACGCGGGTCTGTAGGGGAGTACCTACGCATTTCCACTAATTGTGAAGATGCGCGCCCCGCGCAGATTATCTACGCACGGCGGTGCGGGCGTGCTGTAGTTGCGCTGTCGCGGTCGGCAGCGGGAGTGAACCAAGGACGCGCATCCGTTTGTGAGTGTGCGTTCGGTGTCGTAAATCCTGTCGGATTGTTCTTGATTGTCCAGCAGCAGAAAGATCCAGGCGTTGTCCACGTGAACGGATTCGCGTGCGATGCAAACGCCGTCTCCGGATCTGAATTCTCTGGAGAAATCTCAGGAGTCACCGTGCGCGAACCCTGGTTGCATTTTACGGATCGTTTCTCTTCCCGTTCCTACAGTGCACGACGATGGCTGATCAAGGCGCGTGAATGGCTTGCCGGGCATAATGTAACGGAAGCCCAGCGCCATCTGTTCGGTGTTGTCGTGCTGTGTCTATTGGTCATCGGCGCAGGACTCGGAATGCGCGATCCCTGGCCGGCTGACGAGCCTCGGTTTGCCTTGATCGCCCAGCAAATGATCGACAGCGGAAACTGGATGTTTCCGCATCGCGCGGATGAGCTTTATTCCGACAAGCCGCCCTTGTTCATGTGGATGATTGCGGCGTTTGAGTATGTGACCGGCTCGATGCGCGTCGCGTTCTTGCTGCCGTCATTGCTCGCGGCGATCGGTACTGTCGTGCTGGTCTACGACATCGCGCGGCGGCTTTGGAACAGGCGCGTCGCGCTGTTGGCCGGTGTTGCGCTGCTTGCGAGTGTGCAGTTTGCCCTGCAAACCAAGATTGCGCAGATCGATGCGTTGTTGATGTTCTGGACAACGCTCGGCTTGTACGGCGTATTGCGGCACATTCTGTTGGGTCCCTCGTGGCGCTGGTATTTCATCGGATTTGCCGCGATGGGCTTGGGTGTGCTCAGCAAATTGGTTGGTTTTCTTCCTGCGTTTGTCTTGCTGCCGTATGTCGTCGCACGTTGGCGCGACTGGCCCGGGCTGGCAAGGTTTGAATCGCGATGGGAGCAGTGGCTTGCGGGACCCGTCGTGATGATGGGTGTTGCAGGCCTATGGATCGGACCCATGGCGCTGTACGCCACGATGAGCGGCGATCCCGGCTACATCGAGTACCGCGATGACCTGCTGTTTGGGCAGACGTTCGGGCGATACCTTGCGCCCGGTGGTCATCTGCGTCCCGTCTGGCACTACCTCGTCGCTGTGATCCCGCTGTTTTGGTTGCCGGTGACCCTGGCGCTTCCCTGGTTGTTGCCTGCATGGTGGCGGCGATTGCGCAGGCACGATGTACGTCAATGGCTGCTGCTCAGCTACGTTGTGTTTGTTGTAAGCTTCTTCAGCTTCACGGCAGGAAAGCAAGGGCAGTACATCCTTCCGGCGCTTCCAGCATTCGTACTTGCCGCGGCGCCGCTGTTGCCCGGACTACTCAAGCACGCACGTCTGCAACTGGCGGCGCGCAGCACAATATTCGTTGCGGCTGTGCTGCTGGTGGGCGCCGTCGTTTTTCTCACCGTCGTGAAACCGGACCGGCTGCAGCAACTCGTAACGGACTTTGGTGTGGACATACGACCGTTGTTGCTTGTGCTGGGCGCTGTTGCGGCACTGTGGTGGCTTTTAGGAAAGAAACAGCGTGGTGCTTTGGCGCTGGTCGGTACGCTGTGCAGCATCTGGGTGCTCTACGGCTTCGTGGGATATCCGCTGCTGAACAGCGTTCGCTCCGAACGCGACTTTATGCGTCACGTCGCAGAACGCCTGGGTCCGCAAACGGATCTCGCCATTGTCGGCTATCGCGAGCAGCACTTGCTGTTCGCCGATCGAGACGTCAAGACATTCGGCTACCGGCGCAACCCGGCGGATGAAGAGCACGATGCATTGCGGTGGCTCATGAGCCACGACAACGCCGCATTACTGGTGCGCAAAGAGGACCTGGCAGACCTGTGTATCGACGCCACGCGAAGTACCGACATGGGATACCGTTATCCGTACCGCTGGTACGTCGCGCCCCGCGATGCGGTGAGCACGGCATGCATGACCACCGCAATGTCCAACCGATCGGGCGGGTCGTAATCTGATTTGTCAGTTCGGCGGGTGTGTTGTCAGATTACTTCGCGTGAGCTGTCACGCGCCGGATCGTTTTCCGACAGCACGTCTTTTGACCAGTCGAATTTCTTCCAGCTGGGTACCGGTGTTTCGCACGCGGCTTTAGGCACGAACCGGGAGCGTTCGACCAGTTTCATCTTGTGGATGTATCGCGGGCAGTTCGGGAACACTTCTCGCGCGGTGACGCGTACCAGGAATTGCGCCTCGACAAAATCCTTCATCAGCGGATCGTCGTGCACGATCTCGGCGGTGCCGTTGATGCGCATGCGACTGCCTCGCTCGAAATCGATAAACAACAGCCCGACCTGTTTCGTGACCTGGATGTTGCCCGTGGTCAGGAACATGCCATTGCCGTCGTAGTTCGGAAACACCAGAGTGCGCTCGTCGATGACGCGCACGAAACCCGGATCGCCACCGCGATAGGAACAGTTGAGGTTTCCATTCGCGTCCGATGTCGCGATAAAGAACATATCGCGACTTTCAATGAATGATTTTTCGTCGGGCAGGATCGTGTCGTGCATCAGCGTATCGTCGATACGATCAGCCAGGCGCCGCGTGTCGAAACGATCCTGTAACTCTCTTTGGCCTTCATGATAAATAGTCATGGCTGACTCCCGGGGGTGTTGTTGTTTTTCCGAGTGTAGCCGAACCGCAAGGCGCAGTCCGCAGTGGCAGCGGACGGTACACTGAAAAAGACCTGCTCTGGCAAAGAGGCGAGGGGACTGTTTCTATGTAGTAACGGCTGGCACTTTTGCCCGCCGGTCCAGCCGATTCCTTCTGAATACAAGGGTCTTGCGCCGGGAGGCGAGTATCGTGAGTCGCGTACAAACGCTATTTCGTGCGTTCGAACGCGACTCTAAATACATCGCCGGACTACTTTTGCTCCACTGGAACGATATCGACCACCAGTGCGCGCACAGGTTGCTTTGATGTGTTTTCCCACCAGTGCGAGATGCCGGTCTTCTCGAAGGCGACGTCGCCGCTTTTGCGCGTGATCGGCTCTGCGGTGTCGCTGCGGTGCTCGATAATTTCGCCGTCGAGAATGTAGGCCATGCCCGGACGCTGGTCGTGCTGGTGCACGGCGACAATGCCGCCGGGTTCGATCACCAATTCACGGGCCCGAAGCTGGCGCCCGGCGAGTGCAGGGTAGTCACCACCCAGTTCCGAAGTGCCCAGCGGCTTGACCGATTTGATGCCCTGATTCTTGGTGGGTCCTGCAATCTGCTTTTTCGCCGCCAGGTCGCGCTCGGCATCGGGAACGACCTTGACCTCGTCCGCCGTTGCGGGTGTGGTGGCGATGAGGGCGGTAGCGGCAACACTGAACAGCATCGACGAAAAAAACAGGCGCATGGGTGATCTCTCCAAAAAAGGTTTCGCAGATTGTAATGAAGAAATCACGCGTTGGCTTAAAGTCGCGCGCGCCAGAGTGCGGAGGTCCACGTAGCTCTTCAAACCATCGTAACCACGCGCGATCGTTGCCCGAATTGCAACGACCGCGCGCGTAAGTTCGAGGGCAGGTTATTTCTTTCCGGAGACGCGATCCCAGAACTCTGAGCGGTCATTGGTGCGAGGAAACGGATCGGAAGGAATCGGCTTGCCGAGGAATTCACACAGCGGCGCCCAACTGTCTTTGACCTGGTAGACGAGCAGTTGCTTTGGCGGAATCGTATTCTGCACGGCGTCGTTGTGCGCATTAAACGCCTTGATCAGTCCGTTGCGATCGAGGCCCTCAGGGAATCCTGTCTTGATGACGACGCCCGTGGCCATGTCCAGCCAGTCTTTCATTTCCGGCGGCGCCTGGTTTCGTCCTGCAAGAAGTTTGTAGATTGTTTCGCCGAAGCTGTCGGCCCAGCTTTCGGGGCTGCGAAGGGTGAGGATGAATTTTGCGCTGGGATAGACCGCGAGCAGTTCACGGAAGAATCCTGCTGTTGGCCAGTCGACGGCGCTGCGGTAGCCATCGAAAATCCCTTCCCAGTTTGCGCGTCCGCCGAGTGCCGCGGACCACAACGGGACTTGCGTCGGCATTTTCATCAGGACCTCTTCCATATGATGGCAGGGGCCAAGACCCAATTGATTGATCGCCAGCTTCAATGAGTAGGTACCTGTCCTTCCGACGCCGGTACCAATTACGGATATAGGCATTGCGATGCTCCTTTCTTGTTAGTTCAGTCTCAGGAGTATTTCCTGTGTGGAAAAAAATGCGCCACTCTTGGTGCGAAGAGTGTGACGAGTTTTCCTATAGACCACAAAACATCACGGAATGCACCAGCTTTGGCGGTTCGTCTTGTCGTTTGCGCTGTGTTTTGTCTCGGTGGCGGCGTCGCAGGGCATTACTGGTGCGTTTCACTTGGCGCGATCGCGACCAGCATTGCGGAAATGCGCGATATCAATATCGAGTGGGATGCGTCGAAAGGATTCGTTTACGAAGCGACCGTTCTGGATGCCAACGTACGACGCTAACGTGAATCCGGAACGTACTATATGAAAGTCGAACGCGGAGGCGACCTTGACTCGTTATGGGTGGAAAAAATCTCCCCGGTCACGACTCGTTGTTGAAGTTTACCGAACAGCGTGCTCGTGATTTTGTGCGCACGTTCCCCTCGTTTGAGCGGAAGATCGCAACAAGGTCTACCGTCGTGCTGAATCGGGCCGTGATTCAGCAATGTTCTGTCTACCAACCCCAGATAACACCCTCCAGAAGATTTTCCATGCCTGCGAATTCTTCCAGCCGTGCGACTTCGAAGTGATCGACTTTCTTGCCGTACAGGGACAACAGTTCCTGCGCTTCCGGCACGCCACTACGCGAGGTAAGAATCTCCGCCAAAGCCACACGCTGCGTGGCTTTGACGCGCCGACTGACTGTTACGGTTTGATCGGGATACGGTGCGCTGGTGTATACCGTTCGAAGGCCGGCGCGTTCCACGGCCGGGAGCCGGTTATAAAATCGTTCCAGCAATACTGCAGAACTGCATTTTCCGCTCTTGAATGATTTGTAAACGTCGCGGATATCACCGACCTCGTAAAACTCTGGCTGGAGAATCGGATTTTCAAAAGCAGATATCACCACCATGGTTCCGAGGGCGGGCGACGCAATTCCGCACAGGACACCTTTCATGACATCGTGGAGCGAATGCAGGCGACTGTCATTGCTGTGCGTTACTACCAGAAACACCAGGTTGCCCGGTAGTTTCGCAATGGGCGCGTTGTCCAGATGCTTGATGCGCCAGGCCGCAAAATGCGGACCATCAAAAATGATGTCGTAATGATCCTGCTTCATTTTTGTCGCGTACTCGATCCAGTCTCGCGGGTGTTCATAGACAACCGCTTCATCCAGCTGCTCGCTGAGAAGCTTGGCGAGCGGTGCGTAAAGCGCAATTCCGCGCTCGGCGCTTTCGCGGGGTGGGGCGGAAAGGATCAGTTCAGCGCGGGTTTCGGGAGATTCTAAAGCTGCGAGAAATACGGTCAGGAGACCAAACAAATAGACGCACCGACGGAATACAGCAAGAAATGGCAGCATACGCGCCCCCCTAGAGCTTCTTTAGGGACAACGCGACAACAGAGCACACAATTTAAAAATCGTGCGCTGTCGCACCCTCTGTTACACAAGACGAACGACCCAATTGCGACGTCAGCGTTGCCGGTTTCTGATCGACGCGACATTAACGACAGACGAGCGAGGTCACGCTAACAGACGGTCAATGCGGACAACAAATGAATTTTTGAATCGGTGTGTTTGCGGCGTTGATAAACTTTGTCGCCCATTAATCTCAATGTATCCGCGTGCGTGAAGTGGGCGTATGTTCAAGAACTGGCGACGTAGGGTCTTGAACTAGCGAGTAAGTATGCGTATTCGTGGCCGCGATAACTGTCACGCTTAATAGTGTTGTTTGTGGTCAGATTGTTCTTAAGGGGGGAAGTATCTTTAAGGATTGGAAGGGTCTGTCGGATTCTTGGCCAATCGACATGTCAAGTTAAAGGCAAAGGTTCTGCAATGTCATTGGGCGCACTGATCGAGATAGTCCTGAAGTGTTCGTCCTTCCACAAGATTGAATTGCTCATCGAGCGAGACAATGTTGCTCATGCGGTCGAGACGAAAATGACGAAAACTGTCACGCAACTCGCACCATGCCACCAGTGTCCAGACCTTGCCCCAGTAAATCAGTCCAAGGGGATGGACGACGCGTGAAGACGCTTCGCCGTCTTCGCGTTGATAGTCGAAGCGAACTTTGCGCTTTTGCTTCACCGCGGCGCGCAAGGATTCGAGTTCATCGGCGACGGTGACGCTGAACGGAAACGCCGGAACCATGATCTCCCGGCGCTCCAGTTCCGGTTTCAATTGTTCGGGAATCACATGTTCAATTTTGGCCATGGCCTGATGTGCGGCGCGGGCGAGGCTCTTGTCAGTCCACGTCTGAACCATGCGCGCGCCAATCAGCAACGCTGCAAGCTCTTCTTCGTTGAACATCAACGGAGAAAGGCGAAAACCCTTCATCAGACGATAACCCAGCCCCGCTTCACCAGTGATCGGAACGCCGGAAAGCGAAAGGTCCTGAATGTCGCGGTAGATGGTGCGCTCAGAAACTTCCAGGCTCTCGGCCAGTTGCCGCGCGGTGACGGCACGGTCGTGATGCAGTCCTTGGATGATCTGGAACAGGCGATCGGCGCGGCGCATGGGTTAGTAAGGAAGGTCGAGCGCCTTGCACAGGAATTTCATATACGGCTCCGCGGAACGAAACGCGGCGATGACCTTGGGCTGAAAGTCCGCGCTCGTAGCCAGTGAACGGCTGAATTCGCTCACAGAAATAAAATCCTTGCGTTTGAGGTCCTCGAGATGCGGGTGATCCTTGGCGTAGCCGCGCGGCGCGTTGGCGAGTGAATCGCCATCCGGCGTAAACGTCTTGAGAAACTTCTTGTCACGGCTGGCCTTGAGCCAGGCGCTGCCATTCTCAACGATGGCATCCCGGATGCGGCCAAGCGCGGGAGCATCCGGGCGCCAGATCCCGACGCCGAGAAAACATTCCTTTGGTTCCAGATGCACATAGAATCCCGGGGCGTGCACATCCTTGCCGCGCGCGTGGCGGAACTGAATCCCGATGTTGGTCTTGAACGGACGCTTGTCGTGGCCGAACCTCACGTCGCGATGCACGCGCATCAGTGAACCGCCCACTTTCTTCGGCACGGCGAGAAAGTTTGGGGAGATGCGCCGAAGGTCATCGGCCATCGCCGCGATGAATTCCAATGCGGGTGAACGAACCGCGTCTTCATACTCCTGCTTGTGTCGATCGAACCACTCGCGATTGTTGTTCGCGTCGAGGCGTTTGAGAAAATCGAAACTGGCCGGAGTGAAGAAGCGGTTCGCCATGACAACTACTCCTTGTTGAGATACGTGATCATGCCCAGCATGGCGCCCTGCGGATCGGCAATCACCGCAAACCGGCCGACGTTGGGGATGTCCTTGGGTGGCACGCAAAGTTTACCACCGAGGGATTGCACCTTCGCGACCCGGGCATCCACGTCGTCCACCGTGACATAGGATCCCCACTGCGGCGACATGCCATTCATATCCTTCGTCATTCCCATGATCCCCGCCACCTCGCGTTCGCCCTTCATGGCGATGCTGTACGGCACGGCGGGATTGTCCAGGTCCTGAAGATTCCAACCTAGTGCTTCCTTATAGAATCTCTTGGCTTCGGACATATCCGTGGTGAACAATTCGTTCCAGCTAAAAACACCGTGTTCCTTCATCGTCTGCATGCTCATCTGACCGTCCTCGTTATTGTTGAGTGGGACGGACAGATTAGGCGGGGGCTCCTGACAACATTGTGTCAGTAGGGGAGAGTGCGTTATGTGTGAGCAATGCAAATCCCGACTGGCGCGTCAGCGTCTTTGTGTATTCACCGGAATGAGGGTGACAATTTGTCATAATTCGGTTGTCGCGACGCGACTTTTCGTTCAGCGAAATGCAATCTCGGAATTCATCGGCAGCAATGCCGTGAAATCGTGTCTTTCTCGACAAGGCCTGGCACCCGTCCGGCCTGATCACCCGTTGAGCGCCGACACGAGTAATGTGATACTCCGCGGCGGGGAGCGATTGTCAGTCGCTGGGGGAGTAATGAGGAATTTGCATTTGGCCGGGTGGACGGGAATTCGAATCGTTCTGCCGCGAATCTTTCTTGTAGTGCTCTGCGCTGCCATTTTGGCGTGCAACCACAGCGAAGAATCTTCACAGGACTCCGCGCCGACGCTGCTTTCATCGTCTCCCGCCGAGTTCACGTTCGCCGCCGCAGAAGGGTTGCCGGTGAGTGTGTTGTTTCAGCCTGCCGTCACTCTTGACGTCGACATCGATCCCGCCTCCCTGGCGACAGCAAGCATCACGTTGCAAATGACGTACTGCATTCCGGATCAGGGTTGTGGCCGCAAGCTCGACATGCACGGCCGGCAATCGCGTGGCCAATGTGCGATGTGTCATTCCGTTTATGACGCGGCGTCCCCGGAAGGTTCAACGAAAGAACATCTTCGAATCGAAATGTTCTTTGTCGACCGCACATCTGATCCGGTGGATGGAACCGCCCAGTGGGACGCTTCAACGCGCACGCTGACGTTCTCGCCAGCCCGGCCTCTGGCGCGCGGTGCATCCTACACGCTGATGATGAGCGGAATCCGCGATCTGAACGGCGCGACGCTCACTGACATGACCGTTTCTTTCGATACGGTGTCGAATCCGGTTGCGGTTGAAACGACGTATCTCGAAAGCGGTGAAGTTGAGTTTTACATGGCCAACGATCTGGACCCGCGCGGCCGCGTCCTTCGGTCAAGAAAATACACATCCGCAGGTCCCGACGGGGTTTGGCACACCGACGATGACGTGCTCGGCCTGTACGTCGCGAATCAATACGATTCGAATGATCTGCTTTCCGAGCAGACGATCATTGGTGGGCCGGGACCAGACAATGTTTGGTTAAACGAGGACGACTTGATTGCCACTCTGTACCGGTACGAAACCGATCAGCGGCACCTGACGCGTTTGGTGATCGTGACCGCGGCGGGTGGTGACGGTCTATGGCGCACGGATGACGATCTGGTGGAGCGATATTGGGCGTTTCGCTACAACACGCAAGGCACGCTGGTCCGCCTTGGACAGTACTCCGGCGCCGGCCCCGATGGGATGTTCTTCACCGTCGACGATATCGCCGCCAGCAATTCCATCGTGTGGCAAGCTGATACGGACGCGACAGGTCGGGATGCTCGAATCACTGCGTACTACGATTCCGGAGTCGACGGAATCTGGGAAACGCCGGATGACACGGTGGCGTGGCGCGATGACATTATTCAAAACGCAGCCGACTTCACGTCAACAACCGTACGCTACATCCCCGGCAATGATGGGAAATGGTTTACCGACGACGATGTCGTCGCAAATTACGTCATGGAAAAATACGATGCATCGGGTCGGTTGCTGAACAGTGACTACGCCGTCAGCCCGGGAGCGGACGGTGTTTGGTTTACTGGCGATGACGCATTTAACAGCAAATTCCGTCAATCGTACGCGGACGATGGATCGCTAGTGCAAGCAGACTTTCTTTATTCGAGTCGGGATACGGGTTGGGCTCAGTTTGATTTGATGTATTACGATCAATATGACTATAACGCGGACGCGCAACTGACGCGCTCGTCCAGATTCAACGGATCGGGGCCCGACAACACGTGGTACACGTCGGACGATGTACTGCAATCGCTAACAATGTCCGAATACGACACAAACGGAAATCGTTTGTCGACGACATCCATTCGTGGCGCCGGCGTGGACGGGCAGTGGAATACGCCCGACGATGTTCACCTTCGGGATTTGATTTTTGCGACAGATCGCTAGGTGGATTTCGTTAAGCCAGGTGTGATGGCGTCGCGATCCACATTTTCTTGTCTCTGAACGGGTTCCAACGTTCGAAACGTCACATCAATCGTGACCTCAATGTTCTTCAACTTGCTGGCCGCATCGAGACCCTCGCGACTGGCGCGATGGTAATGCGGCGTCATTGCAAGCAGGTTCATTATTTGCGCGTTTGAACTCATCCTGTGCGTGTAGGTGAGCGTGGACTCCTGAGTTAGGAAAAGTCCGGCGGATTCCGCGGCGGCGAGGGTGGGTGGTCCGGATTTCTGGACGGTGGGGTAGACGATGTTGCGCAATTCGATCAAGTGCTCCGGTCCCGCATCCACGAGAATAATCCTGCCGCACGGCGCGAGCAGCGGTTTGAAGCGATCGAAGAGCGGGTATCCAAACACGCAGAGAATAACGTCCACGGTTCCCGGTAGCAGCGGAGGTTGCTTGTTGCTCGCGATGAGCCAGGTGATGTGTTTGCTGCGTTTTGACGCGGCGAGAATGGCGGGTTTGGAGATGTCCATTCCAATCAATGCAAGGTTTTTTTGGAATGGTGACTCTTGCAGCGACGCGAGCAGATGCGCGAGGTAATAGCCTTCGCCACATCCGGCATCCAGGACGCACGTTTCGGTTCGCGATGTCGTCAGTGACGCGCGCGTCAGTTCATTGAGTTTGTCGGCAATCGGCGCAAATCCGCCGCTGTTCAGAAACGCCGAACGCGCCGCGACCATCTCTGCGCTGTCGCCGGGATTTCGGGATCGCTTGTTCTGCACCGGCAGAAGATGAAGGTAACCCTGTTTCGCGATGTCGAAGGTATGCCCCTCCGGGCAAACACATTGTTTTTCATCCACGGATAGAGTTAGCCCATCCAGCGGGCAGGCCAGATTGTTCGCTTTTCGAAGAGTCATCGACCTGCGTATCGTCGTTGATCGATCGGGAAGTATTGCAGAGCGGCGCGCGCGAGTCAGCACGCAAGGAAGTTGTTCTATGACATTCCTGCGAAATGAGAAATCCGGAGCGTGCCGTCGTTGGCGTAGACGGAGGCTGAGATTGAAACGGGAGTCGAAACGTAGATGCGAATTCAGTATTTCGAATAGACGCTAAATAGCACCCGCTGTTCATCACGCGCGGTGTCTTGTTGCGTTGCGTCGAGCTGTTCCCATTCAATTCCAAAGCGCAATGGGTCGATTCCATAAACGGCGCCGAGGCCGACCAGGCGGCTGGTGCCGGCATTTGAACTGTCGAGGTCGTTGCTGAGCTGGTTGTAGTTGATATCAACGTCCCACCAGTACATTCCAACACGACTGTACAGGCGCGCGCGATCGTTGACCGCAGTAAAGACATCCATAGCCAGTTTCAGATCGGCGCGGCCGCCAATGTTTTCGCTGCTGCTGCCGCCGCGACGTTCCTTGAACTTGGAATCACCGAGGCCGTAGTAGGAGGCTTCGACGCCAAAGTGATCCGCCCAGGCTCTTCCCAGCGCGTCTTCACGCGCTGGATATTCAGTCCAGTGTTCCAGTCCGAGTGCGTTAGTGATGATTTCGAATCGGCTGTGCGTGACGCTGGTTGAATCCGGGTCGGAATCCGCCAGCGCAGTGGGCGTCAGGACGGCAAACAACGCAACGCCCGCGCCAATCGCAACCGCGCTTTGCGCGCGTGACGCGACTGACGTGTGTTGATTGCGTCTTACATCGTCAACCTGGTTCATGACTCGCACCCGAATGCGTGAGGAAACTGACGGGAGCAAATGTGCCTTGGGCGGCTGTCGACCCCGACCGAGTGTGTATCGTCGCGCATCCGGGCGCGACACACCAGTGGGAGAATTACGAATAATTTTTACGCGTTGGCGCACTCGACGCGTGCGCTATTGGGTCGATGATGTTTCATTTCGGACGGTGCCGCTGAGACGAGTTTGTCGGGAAGTACGATCTAGGTCGTAACACCGACGCCAGATAAGAGTCTCAGCACCGTTATCCACCGCACGGCATGGGATCCAAGGCCGGGCGTCTGACTGGAACTTGTGGTGCTACATTGATGAACAACAAGAAGAAATCCGGGATTGTAATTCCAAAATGCCTTGCATCTGGAGCATCGGGAATTACTCCCGTGGTACTCGGCGACCAAGTTGTGCTTTACGGCGACGGCCTGGCGCCGAGGTACACGTGGGTTGTGGAATCCGGCTATATCAAGCTGCACCGCGTATCAATTCAGGGCAAGCAGGCGACGATCGCATTGCTCGGGCGTGGCGCTGTGGTCGGGTCTATTTCGGATGACCCCAAAGATTGGAATGAAACGGTCAGCGCCCAGGGCGAAGTGCGCGCGTTCCGAATTGATTCCTCCGTACTTGAACGCTTGTTGTCGAGCGATGCGGAGTTTTCGCGCTTCGTGACGCGATCCCTGAGTCGCCGGCAGGGCGCACTGCAGCGGCGGTTGTATTACGTCATGCATCGCAAGGTGGAAGCACGACTTGCCGCGGTGTTGCATGACCTTGTTCAAGGTGAAGGCGAGGCCTGCGTTCACGGCGGTGATGTGGATGTGCGACTCACGCAGCAGGATTTGGCCGACATGATCGGCGCAAGTCGCCAGATGGTCAGCTCCACCCTCAACGAGTTGCGTGAGCGAAAGATCGTGAATTACTCGCGCGATTTCATTTGTGTGGGTGATTTGACCGCGTTGGCGAACATCGCAGAAAGTTGACTGTCCGATTTCTGACAGACGTTGCTATAGGCGAACTCCTAGCATTTCCTCCGAACCGGCCAAGCGCCGGACCAATATTCATCTTTCGGAGGATAGTCATGAACAAGATCGCAATTGTTGTGCTCGCCGACACCACCCCGGCCGATGGGCTTGGCCGCATCGTCAACGCGCTCATGGCAGCCAAGGAGTACAAGGACGCCCGTGCCGACGTGCGCCTGGTCTTCACTGGCGCGGGGACCAAATGGATTGCCGAGCTTGGAAATCCAAAACACCAGTTGCACGAAGTCTACGCTGCCGTAAAAGATCGCATCGCGGGTGCGTGTGGTTTCTGTGCCAATGCGTTCGGCATGACAGCCGCGGCGCGTGCGCAGGGGCTGCGTATTCTGGAAGAGTATGGCCCGAACATGAGCTTCGCGCAGTTAACGAACGAGGGCTATCAGGTAATTACATTTTAAGGTGAATCATCCACCCATCCGGCGGGCAGAAGTGCCCGCCGGATGGGTGGATCGCTGTTGGCGAAAAGGCCAAGGCAGCACGGCAATGTTCCGGGTCAAATTTCCGGTAAACGCATTACTGTCCGGAGCGTTTCCTTCCGGTCAAGCGGCGTTGCCGCGAGCCGATGAAGTGTAAGCGATACGCGCTGAAGAAGACCTGTCTTAAAATTCGGAGTCGCATCCATGTCGGCAACGCCGAATTCCATCCTCATCGCCGAAGACCAGCCGTTAAGTCTGGACTTGCTGCGGCTTTATCTTGGAAAGCGTGGCTACGATTTGATTACCGCAGTAGATGGGCGTGAGGCGATCGATCGGCTCAATGATGTTCGCAACAGTTTCTGCGTGATCATCCTTGATCGCGAGATGCCGGAAGTCGACGGCATGCAGGTGTTGGCTTATATCAAAAACGACCCGAGACTGAAGGAGCTGCCAGTAATCTTGCAGACCGCGATGGCGGACGTGAAGAGTGTGACGGAAGGAATTGCCGCCGGAGCGTTTTATTACCTTACCAAGCCTTACGAGAAAAGCGTTTTAGTCTCCATCGTCGACGCGGCCGCAAACGACTACAAGCAGACGTGGGACCTGCGGCGCGCCATTGATGCGCGTCAGCGCGGAATGCAACACCTTCGTGAAGCGAAGTTTGATTTTCGAACCCTCGAAGAGGCGGGCGAGCTGGCGGCGACATTGGCGAGTGTATGTCCGCGCCCGGATGTGGCGGTTTCGGGGCTGTCGGAATTGCTGGTCAATGCCGTTGAGCACGGCAATCTTGAAATCACCTACGACGCAAAGTCGCAGCTGCTGAAAGACGGGACGTGGAATAGCGAGATCTTGCGGCGACTTGAAGATCCAGCCTTCAGGGGCCGGTCAGTCAACGTGTTGTTTCGGCGTGGTGCCGAAGAAATTTCCATTACGATCACAGATCAGGGGAGCGGGTTTACGCCCGACCCCTACCTGAAACTGGATCCGGCACGCATCACACACGCGCACGGTCGAGGCATTGCAATGGCGATCATGCGCAGCTTTTCCCGCGTCGAATATCGTGGCAAGGGAAATGAGGTCGTCGCGACAATCGATCTTCAACCGGAACCACCTGTCCACTGACTGGTTCGGCTGCAACAAAAAAGAAATACCCGAAACAAATACCTGGGGGATTCAGTCCTTTCGGTGTACAGAAGTGCGTTGAGGGTCTGGAGGTTCGTTCTTGCAGAACATCTCCCCGGCGATCTGAATCCGCCGGGGAGAATTTTTATGCGTACAACAACTTGAGTCGTGCGATCGGTGGGTATTATCGAAGCTGCCCGCGAATCACGCCGCCCGGGACGCTCTTCGTGTGCACATTCACGTAGGCGTTGCCCGCTTTAATCGCTGCAACGACATCCGCATTGGTGACCCAGCCGCAGTTGTTGACGCCGTTACCGTTCGGAACCGTAATTACGCCTTCGATGGTGCCGTTCACAGCGGACGGCGGCGTAAGGGCGGCGAGATTCACCCCGGCCGGTCCATTTAAACCTGCCGGTGCGCAATGGATGTGAGAAACCGAGAATTCGTCGATGTTGGACAACATCAACTTGAAATTCAGGTTGCCTTCGTCCGTGTACTGCAGGATCAGTTGCGACTGAGCCTTCGAACTATTTGCGGGAACGTTTTCGCTTGAATCCATGTGCGCAAAGAATGTTTCCGCCGCACTCGCCTGACCTGCACCCACGACCAGCGCGCCCGCAAACAAAAGACCCAAAGACTTTCCAATTTTGCTCATTTGTTTTCTCCATCATTTGTGAATGTTAGAAAGCTGCAACGCGAAGAAGTGTATGAGCACATTCTAATGGAGTCACCTGTGAATTTTTACGTGGACGCGCAGCCACGTCTGTGGTGGCGGGGGCGTTGGTGGGGAAGTCGGGAAACCGGGCACTCAAGACATTAATTGAATACGGTTCCCAACGAGAGCAGCGACACAGTAGCAAGCAGGAATCGGCTGGGGCAGTGAATTCTGGGTTGCGCGTTACACGCCGGCGACCTCAGGTTGATATTGTTTGCCGCTGAGACCAATCGCCAGGATGCGGGCGATGAATTCGGGGAACGTATAGCCGGCTTTCCTGGCGGCTTCGGCAAGATCGTCGTCGTGTGCGATCGCGCAGTTGGGATTGGCTTCAAGAACATAGAGGTCGCCATTTTCAGTCATGCGCAGGTCAAGACGTGCGTACCCGCTGAGCAGAAGTTTGCGATACACGCGGCGCGATAGTTTTTCGATCTTTGTTTGCGCGCCCAGAAGATTTTTCGCGTAGGTGTACTTGAATCCGATCTTGTCACGGTACTTGTCATTCCATTTGACGTTATAGGTTGCGATGCGTTGTTCCTGTGTGGAATCGTCGCTGAACGTCAGTTCCCGGATCGGCAGTATTTCAAGACGCTCATTGCCGAGGATTCCGACGTAGAGTTCGCGCCCGTCGATATACTGCTCGGCAATTGCGTCACCCTGTGTCATCTCATGTACCTGTTCGACCCGATGCAGTAGCTCTTTCTCGTCCGTGACGTAGGACGCCTGCGATATTCCAACGGAACCCTGCTCCAGATTGGACTTGACGATCAGCGGATACGGTAGTCCCTTCAGTTTCTGCGCCTTGATTCGCTTGCCATACGGGAAGATGCGAAAGTCCGGAACCTTGATTCGATGGTAATGCAGGATCTTCTTCGAAAGCGCCTTGTCGCGGNNCACACCCGCCATGTCGAGGTAGCTGACCACGTAGAAATCCATCGCAGAATTTCCGGCGAAATCATCGAGCAGATTGAACGCGATATGGGGGCGCCACAGCCGAATCGTGTCGCGCATCGGTCGAATGTCGTCGTATACCGTGACGACTTCGACTTCATGGCCCAGCTCCAGAAGTGCGCGTTTGACCTCAATTTCCGTTTGGCGCTGGATGTACTGAGGATCGCTCGGATCAGTGAGATGATCGAGCGGCTCAAGGTCCGGATGGACCAACATCATGACGCGCAATTTCTTCATAATCTCTGGGTTTGCCTGGTGTGCGTGAAGTTTGACTGAAGCCAAACTTCGGGCATCACCAGATATTTCGGTAACTTAAAGAAAATGCTGAATGCGGCGGGGAAGACGTGTTGCACACGTGCCCGGTATGAGCGCTTAGTTTACAAGTGTTGTGGAGCAATTTTACGGACTTAAAACGGCGCTGGCGACTTCGGTGTTGCCGTAGGGAAAGCAGAAACGCTACGGAGTCGTCGGCGTGCGTGCGACTGCGGCGGGTTCGAACTGCTGGGCTCGTAACATTCCTTCGCGAACCAGCCCATAGTCTGCATTGGTGGCCGCGGTGAATCCACTGGCGCCGAGCGCCGTCAGTATCTTTTCGTCTTTCGTATTGAGGAGGGCGTCGCGAATGGCGGTGGTGACTGTTGCAGCCAGATTCGCACGTGCGATCCACGGCTTTGTCACATTGTCGAACTCGTGAATGACGCGCAACGCGCCACGATCGTTCATTTTCTCAAACGTCGATTCCTGAAGAGCTCCAGCGTCGAAGTTCCCGGATTCCACCGCGGTGAACACGAGATCATGTCGGCCCAGATAGCTATAGTTTGCGAGATCGGTCGCACGAATTCCGGCATCGACGAGTGCCGCTTGCGACAGAAAGCGACCAATGGTGGATTCGCGATCGCCAAACGCGAAGCTGTGGCCCCGCAGGTCCGCCAATGTCTTGAATGGACTTTTTGACTTGACGACGATGAGGCCCTTGAAACGTTTTTGGCCTTTTTCGGTTTCCATTGCCAGCAAAGAAATCCCCGGGTTGTTGCTCTTGGAAATGACGTACGAGGCGGGTCCAACGCGCGAAAAATCAATGTCGCCGTTGCTGATCGCGCGAATGCCATTTTCGTAAGTGTCGATGATGGAAAGTTCGATGCGGACCGAACGATTGAGGCGCAAACTCAGATCGCGTTCAAGCGATTCGATGACCGGTTTGAACTTGTTGTACATCTTGGCGGCATGCTCGGACTGGTACACCCCAAACGTCAGGCGCAAAACCGAACTCGCGTTGACAGTCGTCGCGAGTCCCAGGAGCAGGGCCAGGGCCAATGCCAGGACCGAAAAACCGGTCAGACGGCGGCCCCAAAGTGTCCTCAATGTGTTGAACCTGCGATTGGCGTGGCTGTTCACGAAACCTTGTCTCTTGGGCCAGATCGATTATTGGGCCCTCTACTGTGGTCGGAAAAATGGCAGGAAACTTAAGGGGTGAGGTGGAAGAATTTGCCTTTTGAAACAGAGTTGAAAGGGTGGAATGCCGGTGCCCTACCAATCAAAGGGTGATGTGAAAACCGTCTTTGACCATCTTGTTAACGATCATCATCGTCAGGCAGGCGACCAGCTCAACCATGACCTTGTCTTCCTTTCCGTAGAGGCGCAGCCCAAGGTCATCGCAACGCGCGGCCATGCGGCGGATCGCGCGGTCGATGCGATAGCGGTATTCGCCGCCCCAGTATTCAACGGATTCGGTGACTTCCTTGCGCACGCGGAGCAGGAACACAGAGGCGGGTTTATCGCGGCTATTACGTTTGGGATGCCCAAACAGTTTGTAGAGATCGCGGTCGATGAATTCCGGGCCGTCCGCGTCGTAGCGCGCCAGTTTCTTGATGTAGTAGTCGCGCAGCGTGGTCTTGATGTGTTGCGCCGGGTCCTCGGTGCGCGAGTTGCGAAGTTTCTGCGGCTGGTCGTAAATTTCCGCCATCAGCTGATCCACAAACAGAAGCTTCTTCAATGCCGGCCAACTGGCGTAGCGATTGCGCCAGTCGGAATTCGGTCGTAACCAGACGGCGAAAGTCTCAGCCCAATCTTCGTGCGGGTGGCTCTGGGCATACCAGTTCGGAAGATTGAGGACGTAGCGCTTGTCGTAGGGGCGCGGCCAGTACGTAACTGGATATTTCTTCGCGGGGCTGCCAAAGACCTTGCGCCAGTCCTTGCGTCGTTCGAGGCGATACGCGTTCAGCAGCGCGTGCGCGGTTTCGTGACGTAGGAGATTCATGCACCACTGTGCATCGCCGCCTTCCACGTCCATGGTCATTTCGCGCTCGAGGCGAATCAGGCGCGGGTGTGCAAGATAAAAGGGTATGGCAACCCCCGGAATGCCGTCCGGGCAGAACCAGTCATCCGACAGCCAGAAGTGGGGGCGAAAACGAAATCCTTTCTGCGTCATCTCGGCGTGCAACTGGCGTATGCGCGGCGCCAGCGGGCTGGACTCAATGCTCAGATTCAGGTCGCAAATGCGCATGGACAACAGTTTCTGCTTGCTCAGCGAGGAGAGTCGTTTTCGCGAGGCCATGCGGGGCGCCTGATTCCGTCTGGATTTAGAGTTATGCCACGAATACATCGGACGGGGCGAGGTGAGTTTTATGTAGGATTTCGAGCGGGCATTCCCTTGGTCCGGGCTCGAGAAAAAAAGGCCTAAAAATCAGGTAGGGAGCCGAAACCGGGCTTGCTACAATCCGGCAGCATAAGGATGTCCTTGGGGGGGTAATGTTAAGACAACGCGCCATTGTCGTTGCCGTTGTGGCGGCAACGTTGGGGTCATGCAAGCTGTACAACCCTTTTCACCACAGCAAGTCGGACGGGTCTGAAGCGACGCCGAGTTCTGAGTCGTCGGTTATTTATGTGAAGACGCAGGAACGGCGCGTCACCCGTGATCTGTATTCGGATCAAACGTCGACAGACCGAATCGATTATCAATATGACGAAAAAGGGCGCGTGACCAACACGCGAACCGACTCGGGCGACAACGGGTCGTACGATTCGACCGAGCGCTATACCTACAATGCGCAGGGTCTACCTGCAACGTATGAACAAGACCAGAACGCCGACGGAGTGCCGGACTACGTTGAGACAACCCTGTTCAATGAGAATGGTCAGAAATCCGGGAGCGAAACCGATTCGAACGGAGATGGCGTTGTTGATCGCCGTGTACTTTACAAGTTCGACACGAGTGGCGGGCTCGATCAAATCGATACCGACAATGATGCAGACGGGGTGATCGACAGCGTTTGGACGATTACCGGAAGCGTCGCGTTGGGAAGCGTCGACACTGTATTCGACGACCTGACGCCCGCGAATTCGGACTGGAGCATCCATACGGAATACAACGCATCCGGCGATCGTGTCCGAGAAGATCATATTTTAAACAACAGCTACATCGACAAGATAAGGTATGAGTATTTTTACAATTCGAAAGCTCTGCTTGAACTGCAACAGGTCGATTTAGGTATCGATGGAACAATCGATGCCCGCGGCGCCTACAGCTACGATGCGCAAGATCGGTTGACGACCGAGGCGCTGGATTTGAACACGGACGGTGCAATTGACCAGTATGTCACGTGGGAATACACGGAAACGGGACTGCTTCAATCGATTGCGACGGACACGGATGCCGACGGAAATGCAGAGATTCGTCACGTCTATGAGTACGACGAGAACGGGAACCTGATCCAGCTTACCTCCGATTACGACGGCGATGGACGTCCTGAAGTGACGGTGACGTACACCTGGAGCGCCATTGTTGTGCCGGGAACGCTTCCTCCAGACATTCCGCGGGTACTGCCGCCTCCACTCCCTCCGCCATCATTTCCGCCGCCACCTCCACCTCCTCCTCCACCTCCGCCACCGCCACCGCCACCGCCACCTATGGGTGGAATGGGTGGAAGTGGTGGGGGTGGAGGAGGAATGTAACGGACGAGAGCCGCTTCAGTAAGATGAAGTCGGAGTCGCTCATTTCAATTTCAGTTGAGTTTAGGAGCGAACGAAGGTTGAAACTGTGCCAATTGAATTCAGATTTGGTCTGGACACGAGGTATTGCGAAGGTTTCGATTGAGCGTGGAAGACCGCCAGCGCTTGACGGTCGCTCGATGATACGATGTACTTCGAGATTAATTTTCGAGTTTATAATTTTATATCTTTGTAACTGCGCAAATGGATACATTGAACTGCTTTTTTGGTGAGGAATCCTACAAGTGAAAAGAACCCACTAACTATGCTCTCAAATCGTTAGCGTTATGAATTTGCCAAAAGTCTTCGAAAACGCTTTGCTTATTACGCGTTTAGGTGGAAGGGAGTATCGCGCCGTTGCGACAGAAGGAATTTGGGCTGATTGTGCGGATAGCGCAGACCTTAGATCCCACTTGCGGTTTTCGCCTAAGCTTGCTCAAAACATAATTCACCGACATCAGCCGTGGTTCGTGTTGTGCCAAGAGGACGCGATATCGCGAATCATCGCCTATTGCACCTTGGCGCGAGGCAAGTGGAATAGCTCGCTTTTTGTGTCGCTTCCCGTAGCTGCTTCAATGGATCAGGTGTCTACGGAGTGGTTGTTGCCGTTTGCAGATAAACTACAAGTTACCGGACTTACTGCGGAGCAATTTACATCCCAGCCCACTATGGCGACTTTTCCTGCATCCCCTTTTGAAGATGCCCGGTATAGCAATGTGAAATTATTCATCTGGGATTTGAGGGGCGACGATTGGGATAAAAAAATGGGTTCCAATCATCGCCGCAATCTGTCGCGCGCACGAAAGACTGGCCTGAAAATCAAGACTTCGACGGATGATGTCGCAATACTGACGCATCTGGAATTAACCGGAGTTTCGTTGGACCGTCGTGCGCAACGCGGAGAGTCAACGGCGTTGGCAACCGGACATCGTGAAATTCGTGACATTCTTGCATCTGGCCAAGCGGAGTTGTTTCAAGCTCTTGAAGGCGACGTAGTCGTTTCCTCGAAGATTGTATATTCCGTTGATAAATATTCGTTTTATTACAGTGGAGGAACATCGGAGCAGGGACGAAAGCTCGGTGCGTCACATTTTTTGATGCATTGGCTTGCGTCGACACTTCGTGATCGCGGCATGGTTTCACTGAATCTGGATGTTGCGAGTGAAGGAACCGGCGGTCTTTCACGCTATAAAGCTGAATTTGGAACTGACGAATTTTATGTCAGCAGAGCGAATTACAATTTTTCTGGTTTTTCGCGCAAAGTTTCCAACGTTTTCCGAAATATTTCGGCCCGATTAATCGGTTGACGTTCAAGCGGTCGATATTTCTTCCGCAATAATCCATCTCCCTGCTGCGATTGATTTCCACGCAATTCACACCTCGGGCTGGTCTTTGGGTGAATTGAGCAGCGGCATCGTTGTTAGTATCTATAAGCCCCGCTTGCGGCTTTTTGAACTTCGCTCATGTCGCCCGGTCGCAATCAGATGCAACGGCATCGACCCGGAGGGAGTGGAATGTCCAAACAAGAATTATCGAAGGGGCTGTGGCGCGAGAGCGTGCTGCCGTTGATGATCATCGGCGCGGTCATTTTTCCATTTCGCTCCGCGATCGCCGACTGGAACACGGTGCCCACGGCATCGATGAATCCCACCATCGTCGAAGGTGATCGTATCTTCGTCAACAAGTTGGCCTACGACCTTAAAGTTCCGTTTACGACGCTGCATATTGCAGAGTGGGGCAACCCGGCACGTGGCGATGTGATTGTGTTCTACGCCCCGGATGACGGCACGCGTCTGGTGAAGCGTGTGGTCGGATTGCCGGGGGACGAGCTATCGATGCGTGGCGAGCAGGTGTTCATCAATGGAAGTCCTTTGGCCTACGGCACCGTCGAAATGAGCGACGATGCGGTCTACGTGCAGGAAACTCTCGGCAGTCATCAACATAAGATCAAGGTATTGCCCAATCGCGTTGCGATGCGCGACTTCGGTCCGCAGATCGTACCTGAAGGGCAGTACTTCGTGATGGGCGACAATCGGGACAACAGTCGCGACTCTCGTTATTTCGGATTGGTCGCCCGCAGCAGCATTGTGGGTCGCGCCACGACGGTGGTTGTTTCATTTGATCCGGAGAATTTCTACCTTCCAAGGGCGCACCGCCTGTTTGTTCCAATGCCCTGAACCGCCGCGCCGAAACTTTGTCGCCTTAGCTTTTGATTAAGCTGCTTTCGCTACCGTAGGTCTCACTGGACGGTAGTTTGTTTGTTGCTGTAACAAAAACACACTGTTCGAGTCTTTTTACCATTCAACTTTGGAGGGGTTCACGATGAAACGGATATTTGCCTTGATTCTTCTTCTTGTTGGCGCCGCCGCCCATGCAGACGATCTGGTTGCAAAGGCCAGCGCGCACAGCGTGAAAGAGACGATGGACAAGTTTGAAGGGATCTTGAAAGAAAAGGGCATCAATGTCGTGGCGCGTTGGGACCATGCCGCAAAGGGCGAAGGTGTCGGCATGCCGCTGAAGCCGACGGAAGTCATCATCTTTGGAAACCCGAAGTTGGGAACGCCACTGATGCAAAGCAATCCGCGTGTCGGAGCCGACCTGCCGCTCAAGGTTCTGGTTTGGGAAGATGCTCAGGGCAAGGTATGGCTGGGTTACACGGATCCGGAAAAGCTTGCCGCACGCTATGGCATCAAGGATCGCGACGAGGTGGTGAAGAAAATCGGTGGTGCACTGGACGCGATGACATCCGCCGCGGGCAAGTGACGCGGGAAAAAAAGTTCAACGCAATCTCACGGTGAACGCCCGGGGCGCAGCGAGCGCGCGAGTCGTCCAGGACGCGCGGCGCTCGAATGACTTTGACATCGCGTTGCTGAGGCAATTGGCGGGATGTAACTACTGCCAGGGAATCCACAGGGAGTTCGCTTCGCTCCAAAATGTGAAATACAAAGCGACAACAGACGTGGCGTAGGCCAGAACGCGCCAGATGAGTCGCGTTTCATACCAGGCCTGTACGAACGGATGTTCCTCGTCGACGCGCACGATCGCCGTCGCCAGGCCGAGTCCGGCGATGAGTCCCGCAAATTGATGAAGTCCGAATCCCAGGATCTGGATCCGGCTGTCGTACAGACCCAGTTCGCCGTATTGTGAATAGCCTTCGTAGACCATCCATCCAAAAATGAACGACCCCATTGCATAGAGCGACAGCAAGAGATCCGATGACACTCGGCCGATGGTGGCGGCCGCAATTGCGGAAATTCGTCCGAGTATGGTGATGCTCTTGATCAGGTGGTGAATATCTTTCATGACGAGCGCAAAAACAAACAGCAGGAGCGAGATTCCAAAGACTACCAGCGCGTATTCATTGTTGGGTGGTGTGCTGAGTGCGGCTGCAAGATGACGGCCGCCGTTGTCCGTCGCATGCGCCGCCAGCACGTGCAGGGAAAACGACAATGACGACCACAGCAGGAATCGATAAATAAGATCCAGCATGCGATTACGAAGGCTATGGTTCTTGCTTGCCATGCGTGCGTGTCAGTAATCAAGGAATGGAACCGGAGTGTCCCGCCGGAAAGACTCCTTTCTGTCGGGGTTTCAATTTCCGCGGATGCGTAACGCGGACGATCTGTATATCGATCAATTTGATCCGGCCGAGAGACAGGGATGCACGCGGCGAATGTGAATTCTTGCGCGAATTCAAATGAATCCGGTTTGCCCGGAACCGCGTTGCGCTGGCCGGTTGGCGCGCATCCACCGTGCTAGTATCGCCCTTGTTCCCGTCACGATATGCCCTCATATCCTGAAATCCCACCGAACAGGAGGTCGAAGATGGCGCACCGTCAAATCGCGAAATTGCTGAAGGCTACGGAAGTGACAGAGGGCGCCGGCGTCACGGTGTATCGAACGATTGGCACGCCCGGTCTGCGCCACCTCGACCCGTTCCTGATGCTCGACTATTTCAACAGCGACGATCCCAACGATTACATCGCCGGATTTCCCGATCATCCGCATCGTGGCTTCATCACGCTGACCTACATGCTCGACGGTTACATGCTGCATCGCGACAGCATGGGCAATGAAGGGAACTTACGCTCCGGTGGTGCGCAGTGGATGAAGGCCGCGAGCGGCGTCATCCATTCTGAAATGCCAAAGCAGGCGGACGGATTGATGCGTGGATTTCAGTTGTGGATCAATTTGCCTGCCAATCAAAAGATGAGTGCGCCGGGTTATCAGGAATTCTCCGGTGACAAATTCCCGGTGGTTGAAACAACTGAGGCGCGAGTGAAAATTCTCAGCGGTTCATTTGAGGGGAAATCCGGGCCGATTCACGATGAAAACACCGGCGTACAGTATCGCGACATCCAGCTCAATCCGAACGCCTCAATGTCACAGGCGCTGGATGCTTCGCTGCGCGGATTTATTTATGTCTATGAAGGTTCCGTTGCGGTGGCTGATACGCAACTGCCTCAGCACAGCTTCGCGGTGTTGGGCGACGGAGACCAGTTGAAAGTCGACGCGGGAAGCAGTGGGGCCCGGTTCATCGTCGTCGCGGGCCGGCCATTGGGTGAACCGATCGTGCAGTACGGACCGTTTGTCATGACGACCATGGAAGACATCAAGGTTGCTATCGCCGAATACAACAACGGCACCCTGGTGCGCAGCAAAGCGACGATGACGACCCAATAAGGCTGCCTTGAGAAGCGCGATCGTCAACGTATGTAGGCTTCCGTCGCGTAACGTCGGATCATGCGAAGGCTGTTGAAAAAGGACGCATTCTTTGAAATTGCGCCTTTCATGACGGCGATCCATTCGGCCTGATTTCCGGAGTAGCCGTAGTACAGAGGCAGGACGACATTTTCGAGTTTGTCGTACAGTGAAGCCGCATCGTTGTCGCTGGATTGGGAGGAGTCGCCGATGGCCCATCCAGTGACGCCTTCAATGCAACCCTCGATCCACCATCCGTCAAGGATGCCCAACTGCGGCACGCCGTTGAAGGCCGCTTTCATTCCACTGGTTCCGGACGCCTCGAGCGGTTTCAGCGGGGTGTTCAGCCATACATCGACGCCTGAAATCAGGGTCAGCGCGATGTCGAGATCGTAGTTCGGGAGAAAAGCCATCGAAATAATTCCCTTCATGTCCCGCATGTGGTGATGCAGTGCTTCGATCAGGCGCTTGCCTGCGGTGTCGTTGGGGTGGGCTTTTCCCGCAAGCACGATTTGAAAAGAGCGTTGTTGGGCAATGTCCGCCAAGCGCGTGAGATCAGTAAAAAGCAAATCGGCGCGCTTGTATGCTGTCATGCGTCGCGCAAATCCGAGGATCGGAATCTTCGGATGCAGTTCGACGCCGGTCATCGCTTTCACCTGGTCGATCAGTTGTGCGCGTGCCGCCAGATGCGCATTCCAGATCGCGGCGTCGGGAACGTGATCCGCGCGCACCAGTAACTCCGGTTCATGACACCACCCGGGAAAATGCGTGTCGTAGAGTTTGACGAAACAGGGGCAGGTCCACCGGCAGGGATGCACGCCGTTCGTGACCGAGTGAACGCGATACCCGGGAAAGAAACGGCGTGACACCTCGGCATGGCGTTTTGCCACGCCGTTGACATAGTCGCTCAACTCGAAGGCCAGTTTTGTCATGTCCAACGCGTCAGTCCCTCCGAGTTCCTTGAGCATCGGTATCTCAACAAAATCACCGAGCACGCGCTGTACGAGCTCGTAGCCAAACTTGTCGTGCCCTGATTCCACGGGCGTATGTGTGGTGAAATTGCACATCGACCGCACGCGCGGAACGTCGTAGGGTGAGGAGCCATTGCGTATTTCGTTGGGCAGATAGGCGTGGCGGCGCAGCAATTCGAGCGCTAGCAAGGCCGAGTGACCTTCGTTCATGTGGTATTGGCGAATCGTGAATCCGAGTGCCTGCAGCAGGCGGGCGCCTCCGATGCCAAGAACAATCTCCTGCTTGAGCCGGTATTCCGTGTCGCCACCGTAAAGGCGGTCGGTGATGCGCCGGTCATTCGCGCTGTTCTCATCAAGGTCCGTGTCCAGCAGGATGACGGGCTCGCGTCCGTTCATGTATCCATGCAGGACATGGAGCCAGCCGCGTACCCAGACCTCGCGCCCCTCAATCGGTACCGCGATTTTTGCGTTGAGCGGAGTCGCATAACGTGTAGGGTCCCACGCATCCGGTTTTTCAAACTGGCAGCCGCTGCTGTCGATTTCTTGCCGAAAATACCCCTGGCGACTGACGAGGCTGACCGCGACCAAAGGCAGTTCGAGGTCCGCACCGGAGCGCAAAGTATCTCCGGCAAGTACACCCAGTCCGCCGGCGTAGGTTGGAATGTCATTTTGCAGCGCAATTTCCATCGAAAAATAGGCGATCCGTTCCTGCAGAATAAAGTCGCTGTGCATTGTTATTTCCTTTGCGCTGCTACATGGCGCGCGCCGGTGTGGTTTCTGGATTTTTCAGCTCGCGAATATCAGCTGTCTAACGCGTCCATTGACCGAACCAAAAGGAGGGCGATGGTGGCGAAAAAGGCCCGCTTGAGGATCATGTGCAGTCGGCCACTGCCCATGTCCCGGACCGTGCCTCCGCAGCTTCCATACCGATGGATCATCGCCACTCCAATTGATTCGGAGCTTGGACAAGAAAGCGTAAAAAATGGAATCACGAAAACGTTTCGGTGACGACTAAGTCATTTGACCGCGAACACCGCTTGTCGTGCGGGTGTTATGCGCCAATCGAAGTCAGGCATTCGGGAGGCGTGAAGAAAAAGGATGGCGTGATTTTGTCATCTGTAACTGAGTCACAGTCAGCGCAATCCTTGTGCGTGTTGAAGATCGAGTCGGTCAGTTTGTCACCAAGGCGGGTGCGCTATCGTGAAATTACGCGTTGTTCACATCACTCGCATGCCTAAAATGATCGGGATCTTACAACGCGTGCTCTGTGACGAAGTCACAGCAAACCAGGAAATTAACTCCAGATTATTTTATCCATCGGGGGCGAACATTCAGGCCAGCGGCTGATTTTCCCCGAATCAGTCGTTCCGTGGGTCTCGGGCGGGGTGTTAGACGCAAGGAGACATAACCATGAGCAAGACGACCGATGAAGTGATGCTAGCCAATGAAGAATACTGCGACAATTTTGGTGACAAGGGAAAACTCGCAATGCCGCCCAGTCGAAGATTTGCGATTCTCACGTGCATGGACGCGCGTCTCGATCCTGCGCAATTCGCCGGTTTGTCTGAAGGCGATGCGCATGTCATACGTAACGCCGGAGGACGTGCCAGCGATGACGCGATTCGTTCGCTGATCATTTCGTACAAACTGCTTGGGACAAAGGAATGGTTCGTCATCCATCACACGGATTGCGGGATGGAGACGTTTACCGACGATGTCATGCGAAATCTTCTTCGCTGCAGTCTACGAACCGCGGAATTCAAGGGTGGAAAGTGGGTGGACCCCGGTCGATCGGAAGGGCGCAGCGATGGTGACTACATCGACTGGCTGACGATCAGCAACCAGGAAGAAAGTGTAATCGCCGACGTGCGCCACATTCGCATGCATCCGCTCGTCCCGCAGGACATTCCGATTTATGGCTATCTCTATGACGTGAAAACTGGCGAACTGAATGAGGTGCGCAGAGCCACCGAGGTTGGCCGTCCTAAAATCGAAAAGGTGGCCTAACGCAAGACCCTTGAGGCTGTCGGTTGCATTGCGTCTGCGGCGGCATCGAAAAAGTCGAAGTGGCACGGTGCCGCTCACAGAGAGGTTACCGTGATTCTGCGTGAATTTTTTGTGCGGCGCGTTGAATGGCGGTTGCGCTCATGGTCTCGAGCGGCAGCGACAAAAAGGACCGGATGCGGCGCTCGAGGTGG
>DKAR01000046.1 GCA_002450895.1 Proteobacteria bacterium UBA6921 | reverse complement strand
GCGGGCAGATGAAGTGGATGTGCGTATCCAGCGCGCCGGGCGTGGCAATCAGGCCTTCGCCCGCGATCACTTCCGTGCCCGGTCCGATCACGATATCCACGTTCGGCTGAATATCCGGATTGCCTGCCTTGCCGATGCTCGCGATGCGGCCTTCCTTGATGCCGATGTCCGCCTTCNNCCGAACTTCACTTCCTCACCGTAGGTGGTGAAGTCTTTCTCGACCTCGATGATCAGTTCCGTGTCGGCGAGTCGCACGCGATCGCCAACGGTCGGTCCATACATGTCCGCATACGCGCGGCGGGAGATCTTGCTCATGATTTACAGTGCCCCCTGTACTTTTCCCTGGAAGCCATACACGACCCGCGTTCCCGCGTAGTCGACCAGTTCCACCTCGCGCGTCTGGCCGGGTTCAAAGCGCACCGCCGTACCGGCAGGAATATTCAGCCGCATGCCGCGCGTCTTCACGCGGTCGAAGTGCAGCGCGTCGTTGGTTTCAAAAAAATGGTAGTGCGAACCCACTTGAATGGGCCGATCGCCGGAATTGGCCACACTGATCTTCAGCGTGCGGCGACCTGCATTCAGATGGATGTCGCCGTCGTCGATGAGGTATTCGCCGGGGTTCATGTGTTTCTGCTCCTCACGCAATAACTGGCCACAGATGAACACAGATGAACTCGGATAAAACCAGAATAATTTTTCATCAGTGTTGATCTGTGTTCATCTGTGGCAAATGTTTGTTCATACGATGGGGTTGTGCACCGTCACCAACTTGGTTCCGTCGGGGAAGGTTGCTTCGACCTGCACTTCGGGAATCATCTCGGAGACGCCGTCCATGACGTCTTCGCGCTTGAGCAGGGTCGCGCCAAAGCTCATTAGCTCGGCCACGGTGCGGCCGTCGCGGGCGCCTTCCAGAATCGCGGCGCTGATGTACGCAACTGCTTCCGGATAATTGAGCTTCACGCCGCGTGCCTTGCGTCGCTCGGCCACCAGCCCGGCAGTAAAAATCATCAGCTTGTCTTTTTCGCGTGGGGACAATTCCATCGTTGCTCTCCATCACGGCGCGTCGCGCGCCGTTCGTTACGTACTCCAGATTCGCGGCACGCAGGCCGGTTTTCCCAACACGGCGGGTCGCGCAATTTCCCACGCGCGCTGCAATGCCTGGCGCGCCTCGTGCGCATGCGGGCCAAGATAACGACACACGAGCGTGTCACGCAACAACGTGGCGGCGATTGCACCTTCGATCGTCAGCGTCGCGCAGCTCGCGCGCACCGCTTCCAGCATCGCTACATCCGCCTGCGTTGCAAGCAGTGTTCCGGACACACACTGGCCCGCCAAACCCCACGCCGCATTCATCACCGGCGCGGTGGCGTCGTAATCCGCGCGCTCTATATAGAGTGGCGTACCGTCGCGCCACAACTCGATGCATTGGCGCACGCGGCCGTTCTCAAACCGCTCGCCGCTCGCCGGGCGACCCAGGCACACGACATCCCATCCAATAAAACGTGCGTTGCCCGTCAGTTCAATGCGCGTGCGCGAGTCCACGCGCGCACCGCTGAACACGATTGTTTCTTGCGGCAGCCATTCCAGCTCGGCGCCATCATCCGCGCGCAACGCAATCTGTTGGCGCGCCGTGGCACCGCCACTGCGATAAAATTTTCCTGACGCGGGCGTGGTGATCAATGCGCGCGCCGCGCTGTTCACGCCCGCTTTTATTTCGAGTTGATCGCCGCCTACTACGCCACCGGGTGGATGCAGCAAATACGTGTGGCAGGTGCCGTCCGCTTCCGGATGAAACGGGCGCTGCACATTCAATGGACCAAAATGCGTGCGTGCATCAATCACCGTGCGCCCGGCGCGCACTGCAAAACTGAGCTGCAGAAACGCTGCCCAGCCGCTTGCGATCGCAGGCGCGCCATCCATCGAAATCAATCCGACTGGCGACGAACGAACCAGATCACCAGCCCGATTAACGCCACGGCCGGTAGCAGATGAAGGAGCTCATCACCCCACACATGCGTGTGCGGTGGGCCAGGATGCGCAACCGCCAGATTCGCCAGACTCAACAGGGGCAGGGAAAGAAACAGCAGCATCTTCGTTTTCATTGTTGTGCTCGAAGGGAGATCGGAAAGCCGAAGTTGTAACACAACCCCTCGACACTCGCGACATTGAATTCCAAGACATTTTCGCCCTGCATTGGTGCGATCAGGTGCCGCCATGGGGGTGTCACACCAGAGAACTTTCGCGCGTGATTTCGCGAAAACCGTTCCGTTTTTGCGCCCCGGTTGCGCCGCGGCCGGGCATGGCATTGGGTACAATGGCCTGAAGCTGCAGCCCCTTGGTGAGTCATGGAATTTGTAGTCGACACCCCACGACGACCCGGCTGGTCGCACTGGCCGGCGCCATCGCTTGTTGGCGTGGTGACCACGTGGCTGTGGATGTGGCTGCTCGCCTTCGCCATTGTGCATGCGCCCTCATTTGAATTGCCCCCCACGCTGGATGTAACGCTGGAACTGGCGCCGCCGCCGGTCGAGCCGGTTGTACCGCCGGCGCCACCCCAAAAGCCGCCCGTGGTCAAACCCGAACCCACACCGGCGCCGCCGCCGACGCGTCGCATACTGACGCAGGAACCTGAGGTGCAACCAACGGAGCCCGCGCCTCTGGTGGTGCCGCCCGAATCGCCGCCGGTGGTGGAAGCGACTGTGGTGCCCGCCGAACCCGTTTCGACCGCACCCGAACCGTCAGTGGACGTGCCGGTTCCTCCGCTGAATCCGGTGCCGTTGTCGCGCACCACGCGTCCGCCGACGCTGTCCGTAAAAATTCTGCCCGATGACCCGCGTGATACGCCGATGCCGCAAGGCGGCGCACGCGTCGTCGTGCGCATCGTGCTCGATGCGGCAGGCGAAGTACACGACGTTGAAATCGTAAAGAGCGGCGGCGCGGCGTTCGATGCTGCCGTCATCACCGCCGTGCGCCGCAGCCGATTCACGCCCGGCTATATCGAAACCCAACCCGTCGCGACCGTATTCACCCAAACCTATCGCTTTCAGGTGCGCTAACGCTCCCTGCGGCATAACGCGGCGCGCGACTTTCTTTTGCGAGCGCACTGCTCAAAATAAAAAAGGCCAGGAGCGAACTCCCGGCCTTAGTACTGCACTTCAACTCGGCGAAGACTTGCTATTTACGACGTCGTCGCGCGACTGCGCCCAGCGCGACCATCCCGAGTGCCAACAGGTCAAACGATCCGCCGCCCGAGCTTGAATCCGAAGACGGGGTATCGTTGAACGTTTCCGGTCTCAGGCGTTCTCCGTAGGTGTTTCTCGTTCCCGGAGCGATGAAGTCGCCTGTTTCACCTGCGTCGTCGTCTTCCGACTCGTCGCCGACGTTCTGCAGGTATTGAGCAATGCTTCTAACTTGCGTGATGTTCAACACGCCGCGCAGCGATTGCATTGCAGAAACTTCGCTGAACGCTTCGATGATGTCACCGACGCTTTCACCCACGACGTTGCCGCCAGCGACTCCCGCGATGCCTTGGCCGTTGGCGCCGTGGCAGGAAGCGCAGTACTGGCTATAAAGATCCTGTCCCGTGGCCACGACGGGCGGTGGCGTGGTGGAGGTGCCCGTCTTCAGGAAATCAGAGATTGCCTGAATATCCGCCGGGCTCAGCGTGCCGAGCGTGCGCATGACAGAAACGCGACGGATCGCGCGCGCAATTTGCACCGGCGTTGCATTCACGATCGGGCCGCCGGAACCGTTGCGTACACCCGTTCCGTTGGGGCCGTGGCATGACGAACAATATTGGTCGTACAGCGCTTGCCCGTTGGATGCCACCGGGGGCGTCACGGTATTTACGGTGAGCGATTTGGTCGCGGTTGCCGTTGCGCCGGTGTTGTCGGTGATCTTGAGCGAAACAGCATACGTACCCGCGGCGCCATAGGTGTGGGTCGTCATCGCGCCGGTGCCCAGCGCAGTGTTGTCGCCGAAATTCCATTCATAAGCGCTGATGGACGTGTTCGGGGTCGTCGATGCACTTCCGTTAAACGATACAGAGGTGCCCACCATTGCCGGTGACGGTGTCACGGTAAAGCTCGCCGTGGGCATCGCGGGCGGTGGTGGCGTCGTTGCCGTATTTACGACCAGTGACTTGCTCGAAGTCGCCGTCGCGCCCGTGCTGTCGGTAATTTTCAGAGAGACGGTGTAGGTGCCTGCGGTGGCGTACATGTGCGTTGCTTTCGCACCGGCTCCCGCGGAGTTGTCGCCGAAGTTCCAGTCATACGCGCTGATCGTCGCGGTGCCGCCCGTTGTTGCTTTCGAAGCGCTGCCGTCAAAGTTGACGTTCGTCGCGACCGTGGCGGGCGATGGTGTGATCGTGAAACTCGAAACCGGTGGGGAAGACGCCGCAGCTACCGTAACGGTTTGCGTCTTCAATGCCATCCCATCCCCACCCGAACCGGTGCCGTTGGTGGACAGCGCGGCGATGTACAACGTGTACGTTCCCGCCGTCGCCGGCGCGACCCAATTAAACGCATATGTCACACCGGATGCGGTAAAGGCCGTACCGGAGCTGTGAACGATCTCGCCGCTCGAAAGCTTGGTTCCAGGAGATACAACGGCCAGCGTTCCGCCGCTAGCGGCGATATCAACACCCGCTGCAACACCGGGCCCGCCGGTGAGCGTCGCGGTGAAGCTGGTTGTCGCGCCAGCCGTGACGGAGCTGGCACCGGAAATCGTTAACGTTGGAATGGCGGCGCCAGCGTTGTGGCACGACGTGCACGTGGAGTTTGCGCTCTTCCCGGAATAACCCGAGATTCCGTTTGCTGTTGCGTTTGCGTCGATCGGGTGGGCGATGGGAAATGCGGTTGCCACGACCAGGGGTAGTGCCCGTATCAACTTCATTGTGTGACGGTCCATTTGTAACCTCCGTTATTACAACTTCTACGTGCGAACGTGAGTGACGCCTTTCCACTGAACAAAAACATCGGGAGAGGCAACCCTGTTCACCGCTGCGTTCCTTGCATCCCTTCCAACTGATGTCACGGACCGCAAATCACATGTACCGCGGTACTGGGTGTGAGGATTTCATCAGAAATCTCTTGCGCTACGCTGAATGTCATTCGTGACGCACGTCGCACGTGTGAAATCGAAGTCGTACTTATGCAGGCAATAAAAACCGGAGATTGAGAACGCGTTCATAAAATTGTCGACACCCGCTTGCACTAACGGTGCGAGTGGCATGCGGAAATCGATCGCATCTTACGAATAGGTTAAGAGCGCAGTGTTGTTCGTGACTGCAGGCGTGAGCACAAATCCCGGAGCCTGGCCGGCACTTGAGGTGCCTAAGTGACTTTCGAAGCAGTCCACCGCAGCGTCCGGCCAATTTGGACCGCCAAGCGCATTTGTAATCTAGAGGGGTTTTGTCCAGGCGCACTTCATCGGGCTACTTGCCACGCAGCGCCGCAATCAGCGGGCAACAAACGTTTTCCCTTCCGGTGCCGCAGCGGCGCACCAGTTTCGCGAGTGCGGATTCTATGCGTTTGAGATCGGCGAGTTTTTCGCGTACGGCGCCGAGTTTTTGTTCCGCGATGCGGCGCGCCTTGGTGCAGGCGACGCCGTCTTCGAGTTCCAGCAACAACTTCACTTCATCGAGACTGAAGCCCAGGGCTTGTGCGCTCTTGATAAAGCGCACGCGCCCAACTTCTTCCGCACCGTAGCGGCGTATGCCGCCCAGGGGTTTGGCCGGCTCGGGCAGCAGTCCGCGCCGCTGATAAAAGCGAACGGTTTCCACGTGCACACCGGCGGCCCGCGCGAAGGCTCCGATCGGCATCGGCGCTGTGTTTTTGCTCATGGCTCTTGATCCCGTAGTCAGGTACGGACTTAAGGTTACGTTATCGCTTTCCGGTCTAGAAGGGGTCCGTCATGAGTGATGTCATGCGCCGCCGCGCATCTTTGGCCACCGGCGGCCTTGCGGCGGTGCTCGCGTCCACGTGCTGTCTGGGTCCGCTTCTGCTGGTGTCCATCGGTGTGAGCGGAGCGTGGATCGGCAATTTGCGCGTGCTCGAACCGTTTCGGCCCTTGTTCATTAGTATTGCGTTGATCGCGCTTTTTCTCGCATGGCGGCGCATCTGGCGTCCTGCCGCGTGCGCGCCTGGCACCGTGTGCGCGCTGCCCGCGACGCAACGCATGCATAAAACCATGTTCTGGGTTGTGGTTCTGCTGGTGAAGATCGCCGTGGTATTTCCGTTTGTCGCTCCGTTGTTCTATTGAGGATGATTGAAATGAAACATGTTGCCTGGTTGTTCGCGGGTTGTATGGTGGTCGGAACGGCGTTCGCCGAGGAAAAAACAGTCACGCTGTCCGTGCAAGACATGACGTGCGCAGCGTGCCCGATCACCGTGAAAAAGGCATTGAATGGCGTTGACGGCGTGACGAAGGTCAGCGTGAGCCTGGAATCCAAAGAAGCCATCGTGACCTACGATGATGCCAAGACCAAAGTCGATGCACTGGTCGATGCGACGACGTTCGCCGGCTACCCCTCCAAAGTAAAGCCGTAGTCCCTGAGGCGCCGATGGCGAAGGTCGAATTCATTTACTTCGCGGGTTGCCCCAACATTGAGTTGGCGCGCGAGCGATTGCACGACGCTTTCGCGGTGGCGGGGTTGACGCCGCAGTGGATCGAATGGGATCGCAACGAAGTGGCGAGCCCGGCGCACACGCGTGGCTGGGGTTCGCCGACGATCCTGGTGAACGGCGAGGACGTCACGGGCGGTGCGCCAGATCACGACGAAACGTCGTCGTGCCGACTGTACGTGCAGTCCTCAGGAAAATTCGACGGCGCTCCATCTGTCGAATCCATTGTGGATGCATTGCGGGCCGATCAACGTAAGTAGTCAGTCCGAACAATCACTGTTTGTTGTCGAGATTAAATTTGCCTTTTGGCCGTGAGCAACGGCACCAGGCGCGCAAGGTCCGGCGAAAAAAATTGCGTGGGGAACAAAAAAAGAAAGGCAGGCCTGGCGGCCTGCCTTCTTTGTGCTATCAACGTAGTTACTGAACTTCCGGGCAGTTCGTCACTTGATACGGGAAGGGCATTCCGTTGTCGAGGAAGCACATTCCCTGAGTGGCAGACAGTGATCCGGCCCTGGTGCCCGTGCCCATAACAGCAAAGGGGCCACCGGTTGTGACCATCGTGACGCCTCCGGTGAACGGTGTGTAGTGACTCAATACCGTACCGGCCGGTGCAGAAAACATCAGGCTGGAATCCGGTTCCGTCGCCGTCAGGTTCAGATCCGTATCAAACGTGGCCGTATCCGGTGTTCCTTCCATCACGGTGAATCCGAGGGTCGACATCGTCAGGATGTTTTCCTTGGTGCCGTTCTTGTTCTTGTCGCCATAGGCTTCGCCACCCACGCCAACGCTGGTAGCAACCAGCTTGCCCGTCGAGAACTCGAAATTCCCGGTCAAAGCGTTGAAGTGCGCAACGTCGTGCGTCAGGTCGGTCGGGCAGGGATCAACGTCCAGCGCGCAATAGACATCTTCGAGATCAATCGATCCGAATCCGAAGAACAGCGTTGCGGTATCTGCCGCGTTGTCCGCAGCAAATCCAAAGGCCTTTTCCGCTACCGCAAGCTTGATTTGGCCGCCGATCGAATTCTGGATGTCGATGGCTTCAGTGATGCCGAATGTCAACGAGGCTTTTTCCTGTCCGATGGTCGAGTTGTCGACATCCACGGTCAGGCGCAGCGCGCCGCTGGCCGAACCCGGCTGCGGACCGTCCACGTCATCGCCAAGCGTCTTGATCGTGCCGAAGTTCACCTCGAAGTACACGTTGCCTGGCGCATATCCGATCTTCAGTAGCGAGCTGGTGTCGTACTGGATATCCAGCGTGCCGGCCGTGCTGCTGTCGCGCGTCAGAACGATGGTCACTTTGCTCAGGACCGTCGAGCATTTCGTCAGATCGGCACCGACTTCGCCCTCGCAGGCCAGTGCGGTATTGAGCTGGAACGTCACGACGTTGCCATTCACGCTCGGATTGATCAGATACTCTTCGATCTCCGTGGCATGGACGATTTCATCACCGGTAGGCGTTGTTGTGCCGCCCACGGTGTCGTGATTGGCCACAGTGCGCTTGGTGTAGCGTGCGGCTTTCGCTTTGGCTGTCGCCAAGGTGTTTTTCAGACTCACATCAAACTTCGATTGCACACGGCTGGAAACCGGAAGACGCATCAGTCCATTCGCGGTCATCGCGCGCAGCGTGATTCCGTCCGAAGCGCCATCAATTGCGCGCGCGGCGGTATTGAGCGCCGTGGCGATAGCCGAGGCCGCCTCCTTGCGTGAGGTAGTCGCGTCCGTGGTGGTGTTCTTGTCACTTCCACCGCCGCCGCCCCCGAGGCAACCGGCGAGCGTGGCGCTGAGTGCCAGCGTGATTGGAACGGCAATAGAAAACAATCTGCGTTGAATTCCCCGCATGATATTCCTCCAATGTGTAGGTCTGACAGTTTCTTCCAGTTAAACTTGGCCAACAGAGGTGCTGATGCAATGACGGCCCCACCATCATCCTCAGTCTGCACGGATTATAAGTTTCGACACGGCTCGATCCAATGTTTTTTCCATGGCGACTTTTTCTTAATTGTCGAATCCTTGCTCGTCCCGTCGCGCTGTGCCGGAACGTTCAACTCGGGGCATTGCTAAAGCACGGGCACCACTCACATTTAATGCCCCGCGTCGCGATCTGGATTGCCCTAATGAACGCGGCGCCGGCGAGCGCGGAAACAATCCATCTTCGGCCACTTTCCTGGCTATATACAGACGATCCGCAAACTCTGGCGCTTGGGATTCCCGATGTGCTGAGCCCATCACAGGATCCTGCCGATCCCACGTTGATGCCCAGAGTTCCTTCGCAGGTGCGATTGCGCGCGCTGGATGAGACCGCAGTAAACAACAGCTCGTGGTCTTCGGTGTCGCGCCAGGGCCAACTGGATGCGAACTACCGATTCGGTGAAACGACGCCGCACGATGTCTGGCTCGCGGCGACGGTGCGCGGCTACTCGTCGAATCACCACAGCAAAGGCGACGATGACATTGAAATCACGCAGAACGCCACCGAGCAGGGCATCAGTGTGGCGATACAGCCGCGCCCCAACTTCACTCTCGGTGGTGGATATGTGCACGACCGCAACGATACGCAATTTCAGTACGGCGTCGCGGCGGATATTTTTGATTCCGGCCGCGTGTCGTTTCGCCACTATCCACTGCGTACCGATCTCGACGCACGCTTTCGCGTCGACGACCGCACCGCCGACTTGAACATTGCGTCGGACAGCGAGGTCGACCAGATTGGCGTGCAATACGAAGTGTTCAACACGGCGACTATTGCGTTCCGGTCGGATCTGTTAAAGCGGCTCAACTTTTCCGGCGACGTCACCCTGCGCGCATTTGAAGACTGGGCCTTGGTAACCTCGTGGTCGAAGGATGAATCCGAGGTGACCGGGCGCATCGGCATCGACGGCACCGACAGCGGCGCGCTGGCCGGAACCGTGCTGAACGAGAACAAGGCCATTGCCGTGCGTTACCAGTGGTCGCGTGGCACCGTACTTCTCGGCGCCGCGTCGCGCCGCCTTGATCTCGCGGCGGTGGGCAATGTCGAAGACAACACGTTGCAGGATTTCTGGACCTACCTGCTGCCCGGCAAGCGCTATTTCAATGCGCGCTACGGATTGCGTTCCACCGAACGGTTCATCGCTGTGTCGCACCGCCAGTCCGAGCGCCTCGAATTGCGCGCGGGAGTGCAGCATGCCGATGTGACCTACACCAGCGATTTTCAGCATTGGACGACGCTGCCGTATTTTCCGCTCAGCAAGTTCGATCTTTCACGATCCACCGACAGCGAATCGGCCACCGTGATCGGACTCTCGTTAGGCTTCCGCTATGCGACGCCACAGTGGGAAGTGAGTTACGCCGCCGCGGGCAGCGCAAGCCCGAAAGCCGCTTTACGACGCCATCACGGCGGCAACGTTCAGGTCATCCAGTTTGTCTGGAGGCTCAGCTAGACGATTGTTCCTCGCACTAAATAAAGAAAATTCATTTTCACGCAATTGCGACGCCGTTCGGCGCGACACTGCCGCACCGGCTGTCTACAATCAGGCGTATCTCTTTAAGTATTTTTCCTATGAATGCATCTCTCACGCGCCTGGCCCTGATCGCACTTGTGCTTGCCGCGACCGGCTGCGCCACCGTGCTGCCCGACAAGCCCTACACCGGCGTGTGGAACGGCCACGGCCGCGCGACGCTGCCGGACAACGCGGTGTATGACGGCGAATTCAAAAACGGATTGTTTGACGGCGAAGGCACGTTGGAATGGAAAATCGGCGACCGCTTCGTCGGCCACTTCAAAGAGGGGCTGTACGACGGCTACGGCGAATTCACCTCGCACACCGGCTACATGCACAAAGGGCAATACCGCCACGGCGTCGCCGAAGGCGAGGGGATTTCCCTCGGTGAGGATGGCCGCCGTTACGAAGGCAATTTTTCCGGCAACACGTGGGCAGGATTCGGCGTGCTCACCGATCCGGGCTACGGGCGCTACGAAGGCAACTTTGAAAAAGGCATGTACGAAGGCACCGGCGCCTATCATTTTGAAAACGGCGACGAATACACCGGCCAGTTTCACCACGGGCAATGGAACGGCATCGGCTCGCTGCGCATGCACACCGGCGAAAGCTACGACGGCGAATTCAAAGACGGGCAATACCACGGCAAAGGCCGCCTGGCCTTCTCAAACGGCGAAATCTACAACGGCGAATTCAAAGAAGGCCAAATGCACGGCAGCGGGTTGTGCATCTCCGGCGAAATCGTCGCGCGCTGCGAATACGAAGAAGGCGAGCAGATCTTCTATCAGGAGATCTCGCAGAGCGAGACGTGAAGCCACGCC
>DKAR01000031.1 GCA_002450895.1 Proteobacteria bacterium UBA6921 | reverse complement strand
CTGCCGTTGCGCGACGTAGCCGACGCGGTTACATCGCCGTTGCTGGAGAAAGTATTGCGCATTTTGCTGCACGATCTACAGGAACGCTTCGACATTCGGCAGCCGCGTATACTGGTAGCCGGGCTCAACCCGCATGCAGGCGAGGGCGGTCACCTTGGCAGGGAAGAGGTCGAGATGATGATTCCGGTGCTGGATAAGCTGCGCGCCGAAGGTTTTGATGTGAGCGCCCCCTTACCTGCCGATACGCTATTTTCTGTACACCGCCTAAAAGAGTGCGACGCGGTGTTAGCGATGTACCACGATCAGGGATTGCCCGTGCTCAAGTACGCAGGATTTGGTCGCGCAGTGAACATTACATTGGGTCTTCCATTCATTCGAACCTCCGTGGACCACGGCACCGCTCTCGAGCTTGCAGGTTCTGGAAAGGCCGAGAGCGGCAGCATGATTGCTGCACTGGAAACGGCGATCGAAATGGCAACGCACCGGGCAACCCATGCCCACTGATACCGCGGACCGCCACCCCAAACATTCCCATCGCCCGCGCAAACGATTTGGGCAGAACTTCCTGCATGACCCGGGCGTGATTTCGCGAATCATCGGTGCGATCGCGCCGATGACGGGCGATCACGTCGTAGAAATCGGTCCGGGACTTGGTGCGTTGACCCACCACTTGTTGACGCGTCTGCACAGTCTTGATGTCGTGGAACTCGATCGCGACCTGATCCCGCGTCTGCAAGAAGAATGTGCGGATCTGGGAGACTTGCGAATTCACTCCGCGGATGCGCTGCGCTTCGACTTCCGGAGCTTGGGCACCGATCTGCGTATCGTCGGCAATCTTCCGTACAATATTTCCACGCCGCTTCTTTTTCATTTGTTCGAACAGCTGAGCCACGTTCGAGACATGTTTTTCATGCTGCAAAAAGAAGTCGTCGACCGAATGGTCGCGGCTCCGGATACCGACGACTACGGCCGGTTAAGCGTCATGGTTCAGTACCATTGCGCGGCATCCCGGCTTTTCTCCATCGGGCCCGGGGCGTTTCGGCCCGCGCCGAAAGTTGACTCCGCCGTCGTTCGGCTGGTCCCTTACCGGCAACCGCCTGTGACCGTTCAGGACTACGCCGCCTTCAGCAAGGTCGTGCAGCAGGCGTTTTCGCATCGCCGCAAAACGCTGCGCAATTCCCTGAAAGGATTGTTGGACGACACTGAGATCGCAGCGGCCCACGTCGACTCGGCAGCACGACCGGAGCAGCTGGGAATCGTCGAATTTGCACGGCTGTCAGACCAAGTGACGCTGAAACAACAAAACTGATAAGTGAAGGTACGACTCAGACCCAAAACGAATAATAGGCCGTTCAAGCTGTGCAGCGCGTCAAGAAGTCAACGTTCCGCAAAAAGGTAGGATGGTTTTCTACCGAAGGGACTCGCCATTTTTTAGGAGTACTTGGCGATGCATACGTTGTTTGCCCCGGCCTTGCTGTCCGTTGCCGTGCTGTTTTCTTTCCAAGGCGCCCACGCGCAGTCTGGCAACCCATCCCCGGAAAATCCTTTTCCCGTTCACCCGGATGTCATACCCGATGTCCGCGGCTGGAACGAAAAGTACACGTCGCTTGAGGAATACGAAAAAGCGGCGACCAATGGCGAATCTGAAGCGCAGTTTTATCTCGGAAACATCTACCTGAAGGGCGAAGGGGTTCCTCAGGACATGGCGCGCGCGGTGAAGTGGCTGAAGAAAGCCGCTAATGCAGGCGAACCGCATGCGGAGTACACGCTGGGCGTATTGCATATGGAAGGAAAAGGCCTGCCCAGGGATTTTGATGAGTCGCGGCGGTGGCTCAATCTGGCCGCAACGTGGAATTTGCCGGAAGCCAAACAAGCGCTCGTGAAACTGGATGCCGTGCAGCAAAAGGATGTCACTGATGATTTGTTAAGCAAGGCGAAAGCCGGCAATCCGACCTCGCAATATCAGTTCGCCAAGCGGCTTCTGGGATCGAAGAGCGCAACCGATGCGGATCAACGTACCGCCCGCGAATGGTTGGAGCGCGCAGCAAACGGAAATCATCCGGAATCGGCGTATGAGTTGGGGCTCGCCTATCGCGACGGTGTCGGTGGGGAACGCGACGAGTCCAAAGCCAGATACTGGCTCGGACATGCATCGGAAGTCGGAGTATTGCGCGCCCGCATCGCGCTGGCAGAACTCGAACGCGGCCAAGAGCCGCTTGCGCCAAGCAGCCTCGCCGCCGCAGCGCAGGGTCCGCTCCTGGCAGCGCGCCGTGGCGATGCGCAGGCGCAATACGACGTTGCGATGATGTTCTTGTCGGGAGATCGGGTTGCACGTGACACCACGGCGGCTAAAGAGTGGTTGATCAAGGCGGCGAACCAAAATCATCGGCTCGCCCAGCGCACACTTGCGGAGGCGTTGGCCCGGGGAATCGACTTCGAGCAGGACTACGACGAAGCCGCGAAGTGGTATTTGCGCGCCGCGCAAGCGGGCGACTCTGATGCGCAGTTCGCGATGGGGACTTTGTATAGCGTCGGATTGGGCGTGAAAGCCAATACCATGGAATCACAGCGTTGGTATTCCGCCGCCGCCAAGCAGGGCAACCGAAAAGCCCGTGAGCGCCTTTCGGATACACCCTACTAGGTTCGGTTTTAATTCAGTCAAAGCGGGCGCTGCCACCATTCAAGCATGCGGCGTCCGAAATGGCGTGTAAGCGATAACCCAAGCACCTCTGCATCTTCGAGCCGCGCTTCATCCGTGCCGCGGATGGAGTGTACTTTGTAGTACACCGCTGCACTCCACTGTTTTGAAAAATTGAAGCTGAATCCCGTCGACCCAAACACATCCGGATCAATCCAGTTGCGATCTTCGTCATCATGTCGCAACTGGTCGATGATCATTTCGCCGATGACTTCACCGACGTCAAATCCAATCTCAAGAAACGGTGCCACGGGAGTTCGGCCCGCGACCCGGACCTGAGCCGTCCATCCGAACACGGTGCGATTGGTTTGGTGTCGCTGCAGGATGCGAATGCCTGTGCTGGGCAAAACAGCCAGATCCGAATTCCAGTCAGCGTGCCACCCCAAATCGATCCCGATACCGCCCAAGGCCTGGCTGTCCTCAACATAGGTGTGAACGAAACGATGGCCGGGATCAAAGACAAGCGGTTCATCCGCACTACAACATAATGCAGGCAACAGGGCTCCCACCCCAGCGATCCATGCCCAACGTGCCGCCACCCGCATCTCCCTCGAAACAGCATTTGGAGCAGATTATCCCGCAGTGGTGGAATTGCTGCGCCGATGAAGTTCATATTCAGGGCAACAAAACAGGACGCTTTCCACGGAATTGTCTATTCCAGATATTCCGCGATGATAGTAGCGGCTTCGGCTATTCCACGGGCGGGCGGTGCGACTGGCCGCGTCGTCGCGAAGATTCGTTGTAGCTGCTGCTGAAACCTGCCTGCGAAGAAAATGTCCTTCGCCAACGGCTCACAGGGAACGTGCTTGGGAAGCCATGACACGAGGCACTCCTCTTCCGGCCAGTCATGACGCGGCACATACAGGACGCGTGCACCATTGCATGCCGCCTCTGCAAAGTTTCCATATCCGGGTTTCGTCACAAAGGCATCGCAGCTGTGAAGAACATCAATGAAATTGAATCCCGCCGCATCCCAGGCACGGGCATCCGGATGGTGAATGTTCCAGTTACCCTGCACCAGCCACGTGACACCGTCGCAGCGGGGCCAGGCATTCATGCCAAAGTCCGTCGCTATTCCACCGAGTGAGATCAGCACCAACCGCTGATCTTCGCCGATGTTGAGTCTTTGGCGAATCTCATCAGCGCGATGCGTGCCGATGCGCGCAATCGGTCCGATTCGGCGCGTATTTGCGAGGTCCGGCATCGGCATGCTCGGTTCCGGTTGGAGAAACACGGTGGCATTTGCATAGGCTGCCGACATGACGTCCAGGATTTCACGTGCTGCGCCATCGGTTGAAACGTAATACCGAAAGATGTCCGCCCAGTTCAGGGAACACATAGCCACAGAGGGAATCTGTACCCGTGCGGCGGCTGCCAACGGCAAGTAGGGAATGTCCGCAAGGACGACATCCACCTTTCGAAGTTCGAACTCCCGGCACATGCGATCCACTTTGGCGGGCCAGTCGCTATGAAAACGCGTGTACGCTGCTTCGGTTTCCGTGGCGAGAACTTCCAGCGCACCCCGATTGACGACTCCCAGATCCGTAGCCTCCGACCAGAGCGTGAAATCGCAATGAACGTGTGAACGCAGGACGGCTTCCGGTGCGGCGGAGAGGATGGTAATGCGAAGCGCTGGCATCCGGCGTGATAGCGCATTGAGAATCGGCGCCGTTTGGGCGAGATGTCCGAATCCGTGGTAGGAAATTGCGGCGAGCAGATGCGGGGGCATGGCCGTATCGATATACTTGGCAGCCTTATGACCGCCCGAAAGACGAAAACTACTTCACCCGCCGCGCACCTGCAAACGTTTCAGGATCTGATCCTGGCGTTGCAGGGCTATTGGGCCCAACAGGGATGCGTGATCCTGCAGCCCCTCGATCTCGAAGTCGGCGCGGGCACGTTCCATCCCGCAACGTTTTTGCGCTCCATCGGTCCGGAACCGTGGAATGCAGCCTATGTGCAGCCATCGCGCCGCCCGACCGATGGCCGCTATGGTGAGAATCCGAATCGCCTGCAGCACTACTACCAGTTTCAGGTCGTCCTCAAACCGTCACCGCTGGAAATCCAGGATCTTTATCTAGGGTCGCTCAAGCTGCTGGGTTTCGATCCCTTGGTTCACGATATTCGGTTTGTCGAGGACAACTGGGAATCGCCCACGCTTGGCGCGTGGGGCCTGGGTTGGGAAGTGTGGTTGAACGGCATGGAGGTCACGCAATTTACCTACTTCCAGCAAGTCGGGGGCCTGGACTGCAAACCGGTCACCGGCGAGATCACCTATGGCCTCGAACGCCTGGCGATGTACATCCAAGGTGTTGAGAGTGTTTTCGATCTCGTGTGGGCCGACGGACCCTTCGGGAAAGTGACTTACGGGGATGTGTTTCATCACAACGAAGTCGAGATGTCGACATACAACTTTGAACACGCCAACGTCGAGTCGCTGTTCAAATGGTTCGATACGTGTGAAGCGGAAAGCCAGCGACTCATCGCCGCGGGATTGCCGCTGCCGGCCTACGAAATGGTGTTGAAGGCGTCGCACACGTTCAATCTTCTCGATGCGCGCCGCGCCATTTCAGTCACGGAGCGCGCGCGCTTTATCGGTCGCGTCCGCGCGCTGGCAAAAGCGGTGGCAGAAGCCTACTACGCGCGGCGCGAAGCGCTCGGTTTCCCGATGCTGCAAGGAGCGAAGCAATGACCGCGCGCGATCTGCTCATCGAAATTGGGACTGAAGAACTGCCGCCCAAGGCACTGAAAAAACTTTCTGCTGCGTTTGCGGCAGGCATTGAGGACGGGTTCAAAAAGGTGGGTCTGAGTCAGGGGCCGATGAAAACGTTCGCCACGCCACGGCGTCTCGCGGTTCTTGTGAGCCAGCTTGCGACTCAACAAGCAGACAAGGAAGTCGTGCGCCGGGGGCCTGCCATCACGGCGGCCTTTAAAGAGGACGGTTGTGCAACCCCGGCAGCGCTGGGTTTTGCGAAATCCTGTGGTGTCACCGTGGAGCAACTCGAAAAACTCGAAGCCGCTGAAGGCGCGTGGCTGGTGTTCCGCAAGCAGGAAAAAGGTCAGGCGACAACCGCACTGATCCCCGGAATTGTCGACGCAGCTCTGGCGCAACTGCCGATCCCGAAGCGCATGCGCTGGGGCGCATTGACGGCGGAATTTGTCCGTCCGGTTCATTGGGTCATCCTGCTGTTTGGTGATCAGGTTGTGGACGCCGAGATCTTGAGCGTGCGCTCCGGGCGAGAAACGCGCGGCCATCGTTTTCTGTGTGAAAAATCTTTATACGTCGGTGAGCCGGCCGCTTACGAGCCGCAACTTGAAACCGAGGGCCACGTGGTGCCGGATTTCGCCAAGCGGCGCGAAGCCGTCCGCGGCCAGATTCTTGAGGCGGCGGCACAACTGGGCGGCACGGCAGTCATCGACGAGGATCTGCTCGACGAAGTGACCAGCATGGTGGAATGGCCCGCTGCGGTAACGGGAAATTTCGAACAGCGCTTTCTGGACGTGCCGTCAGAGGCCTTGATCTCTACGATGAAAGGCAACCAGAAGTATTTTCACGTCGTCGACAAGGCGGGGAATCTGCTGCCACATTTCATAACGCTCGCCAACATTCCAAGTCGCGATATCGCGGCGGTTCGCGCCGGAAACGAGCGGGTTGTTCGCCCGCGCCTGACCGATGCTGCGTTCTTCTGGAATCAGGATCGCAAACACAAACTTGCAGACCATCTGGACGCACTGAAGTCCGTTGTGTTCCAGAACAAGCTTGGATCGTTGTTCGACAAATCGCTGCGTGTAGCCAAACTCGCGGCAGAAATCGGCACTGCGCTTGGAGCCGAACCGGCACATTGCGAGCGCGCCGCAATGCTGTCGAAGTGCGATTTGCTTTCGCACATGGTCGGCGAATTCCCGGAGCTGCAGGGCATCATGGGCCGTTATTACGCGCGGCACGACGGCGAGCCTGGGGATATCGCCGCGGCGCTGGATGAACAGTATCAGCCCCGCTTCGCTGGCGACACGCTGCCTGCGACGGGCGTTGGACAGGCACTTGCGATCGCGGACAAGATCGACACGCTGGTCGGAATTTTCGGCATTGGTCAGGCGCCCACTGGTGACAAGGATCCGTTTGCATTGCGGCGGGCCGCGTTGGGCGTACTGCGGATTGCGATCGAGCGGCGTCTGGAACTGGACCTTGTAAAGCTGCTTGAATCAGCGCAGTCAATTCTGGGTGCCAAGGTTGCCGCCAAGAACGCCGCAGCACAGGTATACGATTTCATGATGGAACGATTGCGCGCGTACTATTCCGATGCGGGTATCCATGTCGACGAGTTCGACGCCGTCATCGCCATGCGTCCGTCGCAGCCGTTCGATTTTGACCGTCGCGTGCGCGCGGTCGGCGCGTTCAGGAAATTGCCCGAGGCAGAAAGTCTCGCGGCAGCGAACAAGCGCATCGCCAATATTTTGAAACAGGCCGGCAATGCCCCGGCGGGCGCGCTGAATGCGGCGCACCTGAAGGAAGCGGCGGAACAGGCGCTCGCGGGAAAAGTATCGTCCGTGCGAGCCGAAGTCGAGCCGCTATTTGCGGCCAGGGATTATGAGGGGGCATTGAAGAAGCTCGCGGCACTGCGTTCCACCGTGGATGCTTTCTTCGACAAGGTGATGGTCATGGTGGATGACGTCGACGTTCGTAATAATCGTCTGTGTCTGCTCAATGACCTGCGCAATCTTTTCTTGCGCGTGGCGGACGTATCCAGACTGCAGGGATGACGGGCGGCTGATTCCTGCGCCCCGGAATTTTCGGAATTTCAACTCGAACAATGAAGCTCATCATTCTCGATCGCGATGGAGTCATCAATGAAGACTCCGACGAATATATTAAGTCGCCGGATGAATTCATCCCGATTCCGGGATCGCTTGAATCTATCGCGCGACTCAAGCAAGCCGGTTACACCGTTGTCGTCGCGACGAACCAGTCCGGTGTCGCGCGACGGTTGTTTGATATCGGAACGCTCGACTCGATTCACGCGAAGTTGCATCGTGAATTGGCGCGGTATGGAGTTTCCCTCGACGCGATTTTTTTCTGTCCGCACGGCCCTGACGAGAAATGTGCCTGCCGCAAACCCAAGCCCGGGATGTTTCACGACATCGGAGCACGCCTCCAGACCCAGATCTGCGGCGTCCCGGCCATCGGCGATTCGCTGCGTGACATTGAAGCGGCCCGCGAAGTGGACGCGACGCCGATTCTCGTCCGGACCGGCAAAGGCGAAGTGGCGCTCAAGCAAAATCCCGATGCGCTACGCGGTGTACCTGTCTTCGATAACCTTGCAGCGGCGGTCGATGCGCTGCTTGCGGGATCGGTAGCGATCTGACGATGATTCTTTTGTTGCGATCCACGTTGTTTGCGCTCGGGATGTGGTTGTCTTCCGTACCGTTTGCGCTGATTGGCCTGTTGCTCTTCCCATTTCCGTTTCGCGTTCGTTACGCATTTATCACCAACTGGTCGACCTTTAATCTTTGGTGGCTCGGCGTCACCTGCAACCTGCGCTGGGAAATAGAAGGAAAGGAACACATCCCGGATCGCACCGCGATTATCTTCTGCAAGCACCAGTCCGCGTGGGAGACCCTGGCGCTGCAGCGTATTTTTCCGCCGCAGGTCTGGTTGTTGAAGCGCGAACTGCTTTGGGTACCATTCTTTGGCTGGGGTCTCGCACTGCTTGAGCCGATTGCCATTAACCGCAGCGACAATATGCGCGCAATTTACCAGCTCATTGAGCAAGGAACCGAGCGCCTGAACGCGGGCCGTTGGGTCGTTATTTTTCCCGAAGGCACCCGCATCCCGGCGGGCAAGAAAGGCACCTACCACAAAGGCGGCGCCCTGCTTGCCGAGAAGAGCGGTTATCCGGTAGTCCCGGTGGCGCACAATGCAGGATTTTTCTGGCCCAAGCGCGGATTTATCAAACGACCCGGGACGATCAAAATTGTCATCGGTCCCCTCATCGAGACATCGGGACGCAAAGCCGGCGAGATCAATCGGATGGCCGAGCAGTGGATCGAGGGCCAAATGGAGCGCATAAGCCCGACCGCGACAGAGCGCGGTTGAAAACGTAACACGCAGCGTTATTATCAGGCCCGAGCGCCCGTAGCTCAGCTGGATAGAGCGCTACCCTCCGGAGGTAGAGGCCAGGGGTTCGAATCCCTTCGGGCGCGCCAATTTCTCCCTCTTATTCGTCAGTGCTTACCTTGGGTTCATCGCTTTGACGACGCCATTTGTCATAGCAATCCAACCCGCAAAAATGCATCACGTACTCGTCTGCCTCGGCACTCTTGGCTTCTGATGCCGGAATTTCCGCAAGGCATATATCGCACTGAACGGTTTCAACCTCAGTTGGGCGTTTTGCAGTCGCCATGTTTTTGACCTCATGTGCTTTTAATTCAGGATAATCCTCCCCGCAATGACAGGGGTAATGATCTATCGCTGAATATCCTTATGACTCAAGTAAGAGTTTCTGATGTCGATGTAGACATCACCACGGACTCTCTGGACTGTCATGCCCAAGCTCCCGTTCTCGATCAACATGTCGAAGCGCGCGCAATCGTATGCGCCACTGGTCGTCGTGTCGGTCCTCTTTTTAATTGCGGTTATCTTTTTCCGTAACAGCGGGATCTTTCAGCTGTTGCTGTTTTGCTTCGCCATCGGCGGCTGGGCTTACAACCATCATCAAGCGCGGCCAAACACGGAACGAATGCAGGTTCTTGAAGACGTTCTCGCGAAAGTCGTCGATATCAACAAGCGCGTGGCCGACGAAAGAACGAAAATCCATCAGTCGATTCTGGAAGAAATCGACAATGCACGCGGTGATGTCTCGCAAGTACAGGGCCTCACGCACACGGCAATCAAGGATCTGGCTACGAGCTTTCGCGGCTTGAATGATCAGGCACAAACTCAACGCGATAGCGTCATTTCGCTGATCCGCAGCCTTTCCGGGGGCAGCGACTCCGACGATGGGGACGCCGCCGAAAAGATGAGCATCAATCAGTTTACGGTCGAAACGGAGCGCATCCTTTTTTACTTCGTCGATACCGTAACGGCCACCAGTCGCGAGAGCATGCGGCTTGTTTATCAGCTGGACGACATGCTGCGCCAAATCAATAGCGTCGTTGAGCTGCTGTCCGGCGTGAAAGCCATCGCTGACCAAACCAACTTGATTGCATTAAACGCGGCCATCGAAGCGGCACGCGCTGGCGAGGCCGGTCGTGGTTTCGCAGTGGTTGCCAATGAAGTTCGAAATTTGTCGAAGCACTCAAACGAACTCAGCACGCAAATCGATGAAGTGGTCAGCGCGACCCTGAGTGGAATTCAATCCGCACGAGACGTAGTGAATGACATGGCCAGCAAGGACATGAAGGTCATGCTAAATTCAAAGAAGAAGGTGGGAGAGATGATGGGTGAAATTTCACGCATTCATCATCTGATGTCAGGACAACTCGCCGACATCAAGATTTCAACGCAGGACGTGAATACAAAAGTATCGGCGGCGATTGTCGCGCTGCAATTCGAAGACATAGTCCGCCAGGTCTGCGATCACGCGCTGAAGCGCCTTTCTTCCCTGCACAACGTCATGCTGCGCGTGCAGCAAACCGCCGCTCGCACAGCGGTCCACAGGGCGGACGGCTATGCCGCAAACCATGTCGTTGTGGACCAGCTTGTCGAGCTCTCAGGCTGGATCGATTCGGAGTTCCGAGCGATGCAGAACAAATCTACCGGCCAACAAAACATGAACGCCGGCGAAGTCGACCTCTTTTAAAACAGGAGCCCAACAGTGCCAGTCAAAATCAGCCCAAGTGTGGATGGCAAAGAGGCGGTAATTGCTGTAATCGGCCGCTTTGACTTCAATATTCATGAAGAATTTCGCCAAGCCTTGGACAAAGCCAAGGCCGGTGGGTTTACACGATACACGCTGGATTTCGGCGCGGTGGATGACATGGACAGTGCGGCGCTTGGAATGCTCCTGCTGCTTCGCGATTCTTTAGGGGGCGACAAGGCCAATATTCGCGTCATTCGGTGCCGGCGCGAGCTCCGCGAAATGCTCGAAATGGCGAACTTCCAGAGTCTGTTCCAGATCACCTGAAAAAAGCAACGCTCCTGCTCGAACTTCTCCCGGCACTACGTTCATGCACATTCTTATCGTAGACGACGTTTATTCGAATCGCGCCACCCTGCAGGCGATGCTCGAAAAAATCGGGCACGAAGTGACATGCGCTAACGACGGAATTGAGGGTATCGCAGCTTTTGAAAGCGCACGCCCGGATCTCGTCATCATGGATGTGCTGATGCCGAACATGGACGGGTATGACGCGACTCGCGTGATCAAGCAACGCTGTGGTGAGCGGTTTGTTCCTGTCGTGTTTGTGACCACCCTGACCGGCACCGATGAACTGGTGCGTTGCATTGAGGTCGGTGGAGACGATTTCCTCACGCGGCCGTTTGATATTGAACTGCTCAAGGCCAAGCTTTTTGCGCTGCAGCGCATGATCACGTTTTACGGAAATCTGAAGGCGCATGAATTGGCGCTCGCGCAGCAGAATCGACGGCTCGCGGTAGAAATGCGTATCGGCCAGAACGTGATCAACAAAATCATGCGCCAGGGAATCACGGATGAATCGTGCTTCCGGCACTGGACGCTTCCCACCGGCGTATTCAGCGGGGATATGTTCCTTGCTGCGCATAACCCGGCGGGGGGAATGAATGTGATTCTCGGTGATGTCACCGGACACGGGTTATCCGCTGCCATCGGCGCACAACCGGTCGCAGACGTTTTTTTCAGCATGACTCAGAAAGGCTTTTCCATCGGTGACATCGCAGGTGAAATAAACCGGCGTATCCATTTTGCGCTTTCTCCGGAAATCTTTTGCGCGGCGTGTCTGATCGAACTCGACCCCAACATGACGTCGGCGATTGTCTGGAACGGTGGAATGCCGGATCTGCTCGTTGCCAACTCGGAAACGCGAAATATCCGACGTATAAAGTCTTCGCACCATGCGTTGGGCGTGGTCGATGACGAAAAATTCAATCGCCGTCCCGAGATACTGGCCATCGAACCTGCGGACCGGATGTTTATGTGCAGCGATGGGTTGATTGAAGGCAAGAATGCGGACAAACAGCGATTCGGAATTGATCGCGTCATTCAGGAGCTGCAGGGAATCAAAGACTGGAGCACGCCAATTGACGCGCTGCGCAGAAGCTATTTTCAGTTCCTCGGAAGCGCAAGCCCGTCAGACGATGTGACGATCGTTGAGATCGATTGTGGCGCATCCTGCTCTGCTGAAACGCCACTGATTTCCAGACCGAAAACGCCGAGCGGCAAGCCTTCCCACTGGAAAGCAGAGGTGACGCTGCATGCCGACTCGCTGCGCCTGGGTAATCCCGCGCCGATCGTTACGAACCTGATTATGCAAATCCAGTCGCCGTTCAGTCATCGCGAGCGGATTTTCACCATTGTCAGCGAGCTGGTGACGAATGCGATGGATCACGGCGTGTTGAATTTAAGTTCAAGTCTAAAAACGAGCCCCAACGGATTTTCGACTTATTTTGAGCGGCGATCCGAAGCACTTGCAGCGCTGAAATCCGGCTGGATAAGCATTTCGCTGGACCATGTCCCCGAGGGGGATCAAGGCATCCTGACAATCAAGATCGATGATTCAGGGCCAGGCTTTGATGTCCCCGCGCTGATGGACAGATTTGAGACCCATTCGGGCGAGGCGCAGTACAGCGGCCGCGGACTCGGTCTCGTCAAAAAGCTTTGCCGCGAGCTGAGATTCAACGATAAGGGCAATAGTGTCGAAGCGGTATATCACTGGTCCAAATAGCGTGGTGGCGCAATGCCGCTTTCCGCTTGGGTCGGGATGGGTTCCAGGTCACAAGTTTTGCCGACGGCCGGCTTAAATCTTTGCAAAATGGTGCCGATAGGAAGGTTATAGGCCTGCCACACCGTTTGACGAATGCAAGTACCTACTTACCGAATTCCTTCGATGCGCGCGAGACTCGCACGCGCACTCCACGAAAAAACTGTTCGCACCGCCGCGAAATGGTTCCAACGATAGAAACCTTTCGCGCCCATGTGCAACGTCAGTAACTCATTTACTGTAACAACCTGAAGAGGAGAGAAGTCGATGTTGAAGACGATCTACGTCGGCAATTTGCCGTTTACGGCGACCGACGACGAGGTGCGCGGCCTGTTTTCGAAACACGGCACGGTTCACTCGGTAAAACTGGTTACCGATCGGGACACAGGACGCCCGCGCGGTTTTGGCTTTGTCGAAATGGAAGGCAGCGCTGCAACAGCAGCAATCACGGCATTGAACGGCAGTCAGTTCGGTGGTCGCAGCCTGCGCGTGAATGAAGCGCGCGAGCGCGAGCAACGGACACGGCGATCGCGATTCTGAAAAACAAATACAGAACCGACCGAAGACAAGGTCGTCAGGCAGGGCTGTTGGCAAGCAAGTAGTTTGCATGGTGATCATCGAGGACCGGCTGCTCCCGGGTGATGATTGCCTCCGTGAATCGGTGTCGCAACAGGGCGTTCACATCCGAATCCCGCTTCAGCAAATTCGTGCGGGGCAGTTGATGTGCGCGCGCGATACAACGACGCCGTCCCTGTGAAAAGTTTCCTTCTCGCGAATAGTTTCCTGGCTAATTTCATTGGCCATCTCGAAACAGCCTGAACCGGGGCGCTGGATTTGCGCGCCATGCTGTCAAAAAGGGGCGCGGGCTTGATATCACGCGCAACCCCGCCCGCAACTCCTCCGTCATTGTGTTAGGCCAGGCTGCAATCCGAATACAATCTCGCAATAAGACGTCAATCATTGAATTACCAAACTCTAATTACCGCAATGAATTGGCGCATCGAATTCAATGTTGACGCAATGTGGACATATCGCTACTTTATGCGGCCTTGTGCCTTGCGGCGCCAGCCGCCCAAGGGAGAATAGTGGACCGTCGGATTGGCGGACCAAGGAGCTTCGTAATTTCATTTTGAAGGGGAAAACTATGCATCGTTCTTCACGACTCATCGGACTGGCGTCTGTTTGCTTTGCTTTGAATGCGTTTGCGGGAAGTGGCCACGACGCCCATTGGGGTTATTCGGGTGAAACGGGACCGGATCATTGGGGCATGATGAAGCCGGAATTTGCGACCTGCGCGTCTGGCCAGGAACAGTCGCCGATTGATATCTCTTCCGCCAATAAAGGTGATCTGGTCAAGATCGATTTCAACTACAAAGCGTCGCCGGTCAAGGTCCTGAACAACGGCCACACGATTCAGGTAAATTTTGGCGCCGAGAACACCATCAAGATCGGTTCGCAAACCTACAAACTGCTGCAGTTCCACTTCCATAGCCCGAGCGAAAACACCATCAACAAAAAGGCCTACGATATGGAAGCCCATTTCGTTCACAAGAACGACAAGGGTGAACTGGCCGTGATCGGTGTGATGATGCAGGCCGGCGAAGCAAACAAGATTGTCGACTCCGTTTGGGCGGCAATTCCTAAGGAGATCAACAAGGAAGAAGCGCTGACGGCGCAGATCAATCCGTCTGACCTCATGCCCGCGACCAAGCAGTTCTATCACTTCAAGGGCTCCCTGACGACCCCGCCATGCTCTGAAGGCGTCAATTGGTTCGTCTTGAAGGATGCGATCAATGTTTCTGCTGATCAGGTTAAGGCTTTTGTCGCCACCGTCGGCCAGAACGCGCGTCCGGTCCAGGCTTTGAACAAGCGCTCAGTCGCAACCTCGAACTAATCTATTCGGGATCAAAGCGTAAAAGCCACCGGCATTTTGCCGGTGGCTTTTTTTGTTTCTGGCCGTCAGTTGCTCATTTTGGGCAATTAGGGGAAAATTGCGCTCCCCTTAGGGGGCCGGAGACCGGACAGGGACGCCGCGGGTAAACCGCTGCAACAGCGGGCCGCTTCGGGGGAGGGAAAGACGACCGCTCGTCCGCACTTGGAGCGCGGCGGAGGCGAGGAGTCAAGCAGTAGACAGCGAGTTCTTCCGGTTTTGCGCCGCGCTCTGCCCAGCCATCCACGAACCTTGACCTGCGTGAGTTGCCCCCTGGCCGTCACCACGAATTTTTGAACTTTTCACTTTCAGGAGAAGAACATGCCATCCCGTCGAAATCTTGCCAATGCGATACGTGCGTTAAGCATGGATGCGGTCCAGAAGGCCAACTCGGGTCATCCCGGCGCGCCGATGGGCATGGCCGATATTGCTGAAGTGCTGTGGAACGATTTCATGAAGCACAACCCGTCGAACCCGAAGTGGGCGGATCGCGACCGCTTCGTGTTGTCGAATGGCCACGGGTCGATGCTGATCTATTCCTTGCTGCACCTCACCGGCTACGACTTGCCAATGTCTGAGCTGAAGCAATTTCGTCAGCTGCACTCCAAGACACCGGGACACCCGGAATATGGCTATGCCCCCGGCGTAGAAACAACGACCGGTCCGCTCGGCCAAGGCATCACCAATGCGGTGGGTATGGCGATCGCGGAAAAAATTCTTGCAGGTCGCTTCAACCAGAAGGGTCACGACATCGTTGACCATCACACCTATGTGTTCCTCGGTGATGGCTGCCTGATGGAAGGTATCTCGCACGAAGCCTGTTCACTGGCCGGCACACTCAATCTTGGAAAGCTGATTGCGTTCTGGGACGACAACGGCATTTCCATTGATGGACACGTGGATGGCTGGTTCACTGACGACACGCCGAAGCGCTTCGAAGCGTATGGATGGCACGTCATTGCCGGCGTTGATGGACACGATCCGGAAGCGATTAAGAAAGCGATTTCCATGGCGCATGCGATGACGGACAAGCCGTCAATGATCTGCTGCAAGACGACGATTGGTTTTGGTTCGCCCAACAAGGCCGGCTCGCATGCCTGCCATGGCGCACCGCTGGGACAGGATGAAATTAATCTCACGAAGGCCGCGCTGGGTTGGGACCACGGCGCGTTCGAAGTGCCGGCGGATATCTACGCCGGTTGGAACGCAAAAGAGAAAGGCGCCAAAGCCGAACAGTCGTGGAACGAAAAATTCGGCGCCTACAAAAAAGCATATCCGGAGTTGGCGGCGGAATTTGAGCGCGTGATGGCGGGCGAATTGCCGAAGGATTGGGCCGCAAAATCCGCGGCCTTCATTGCCAAGAACAACGTGGATGCCAAGACCACCTCGACGCGTAAAGCATCGCTGGCCTGCATCGAAGCCTACTCGCCGATCGTGAAAGAACTTACCGGTGGTTCCGCTGACCTCGGCTGCTCGAATCTAACCGAGTGGACGGGTTACAAGCCGTTGGTCAACAACGTCGAAGCCAACTACGTGAACTACGGCGTGCGCGAATTCGGCATGTCCGCGATCATGAATGGTATCGCGTTGCATGGCGGCCTGATTCCGTTTGGTGCGACGTTCCTGATGTTCTCGGAATACGCGCGCAACGCCATTCGCATGGCCGCGCTGATGAAGATCCGCAGCATCTTCGTGTATACGCATGACTCCATCGGCCTGGGCGAAGACGGACCAACGCATCAGCCGATCGAGCAGATTCCGACGATGCGTCTGATTCCGAACATGGCGGTGTGGCGTCCGTGCGATACCGTTGAGTCCGCCGTTGCGTGGGCGCAAGCCATCGAACGCACCTCTGGCCCGACCTCGCTCATTTTCTCGCGCCAGGATTTGCCGTTCCAGAAACGTACGGATGCGCAGATCGCCTCGATCAGCAAGGGCGGTTACGTATTGAAGGATTGCGCCGGCACACCGGACGTCATCCTTATCGCAACCGGATCCGAAGTGCAGCTCGCGATGGGCGCGGCCGAACAGCTCGGTGCCAAGCGCAAGGTGCGTGTTGTATCGATGCCGTCGACCACCGTGTTTGACGCGCAAGACGCAGCATATAAAGAATCCGTGCTGCCGAGCGGCGTGACCAAGCGCGTTGCAGTCGAAGCTGCCGTGACCGACGGCTGGTACAAGTACGTCGGCCTGAACGGCCGCGTCGTCGGCATTAACCGCTTCGGCGAATCCGCGCCCGACAAGGTGCTGTTCAAGGAATTTGGCTTCACCGTGGAAAACGTCGTGAAAGCCGTCGAATCAATGTTCTGATTTCGTTAGTTCACTTTTTAAGGAGACTTTTCCATGACAATCAAGATCGGTATTAACGGCTTCGGTCGAATCGGACGCATGGTGGCCCGCGCCGTCGCGAAAGATTTCAAGGATATCGAAATCGTCGGTATCAACGATTTGCTCGAGCCGGATTATCTGGCCTACATGCTGAAGTACGATTCCGTGCACGGCAATTATCCGGGCGACATCAAAGTCGACGGGAACAAGCTGATCCTCGACGGCAAGAAAATCCGCCTGACCGCGGAGAAGGATCCGGCGAACCTGAAGTGGAACGAAGTCGGCGCGGATATCGTCATTGAATCCACCGGCCTGTTCCTCACGAAAGAAACCTGCGAGAAACACATTGCTGCGGGTGCGAAGAAAGTCGTGCAATCCGCTCCGTCGAAAGACGATACTCCGATGTTCGTGTACGGCGTGAACCACGCCAAGTACGCGGGAGAGACGATCGTCTCTGCTGCTTCTTGCACCACCAACTGCTTGGCTCCGGTCGCCAAAGTGTTGCATGACAGCTTCGGCATCAAGCGTGGCCTGATGAGCACCGTTCACGCCGCGACGGCGACTCAGAAAACCGTCGATGGTCCTTCAACCAAGGATTGGCGCGGTGGCCGCGGCATTCTGGAAAACATTATCCCGTCCTCCACTGGCGCCGCGAGGGCCGTGGGCAAGGTCATCCCCGAGCTCAACAAAAAGCTCACCGGCATGGCATTCCGCGTTCCTACTTCCGACGTTTCCGTGGTCGACCTGACGGTTGAATTGAACAAAGAAGCAACCTACGAACAAATCTGCGCGGCGATGAAGACCGCGTCGGAAGGTTCGCTCAAGGGTGTGCTCGGTTACACCTCAGAGAAGGTCGTTTCGACCGACTTCCGTGGCAACAGCAAGCCATCGATCTTCGACGCCGAAGCCGGCATCGCGCTGGATGGAACGTTCGTCAAGGTTGTCGCGTGGTACGACAACGAGTACGGCTATACCTGCAACATGATGCGCTTCGTTCAACACGTCGCGAAGTAATCACCTTACCAAAACGGAAACGGAAGAGGCCTCACGGCCTCTTCCGCGTTTCGCGAGAGCTTCCATCAGGCCGTCGCGCGCGGCAGCGTGATGGAAAATTTCGCAACGACAATTTTGAGAGAGAGAATCATGGCTTCTTTTATTCGACTGACCGATCTGGACCTCAAAGGCAAGCGCGTTCTGATCCGCGCCGATCTCAACGTGCCCGTCAAGGATGGCAAGGTGACCTCGGACGCGCGTATATCCGCGTCCATGCCGACATTCAATCACTGCATCAAGGCCGGTGCCAAAGTCATGGTGATGTCGCATCTGGGTCGTCCGGAAGAAGGCGTCTACTCGGAAGAGAATTCGCTGAAACCAGTTGCCGATGACCTGTCGAAGAAACTCGGCAAGCCAGTACGCCTGGTCAAGGACTGGATCAATGGCGGCTTCGACGTTGCAGCCGGTGAGCTGGTCCTCCTGGAAAACGTTCGCTTCAACAAGGGTGAAAAGAAAAACGTCGATGACACCGCGAAGAAGTACGCGGCGCTGTGCGACGTCTTCGTCATGGACGCATTCGGCACCGCGCATCGCGCGGAAGGTTCAACGCACGGCGTCGCCAAGTTTGCGCCGACCGCCTGCGCCGGCATTCTGCTGACTGAAGAGCTGGACGCACTGACCAAGGCGCTGGCCAATCCCAAGCGTCCGATGGTTGCAATCGTCGGTGGTTCCAAAGTTTCTACCAAACTCACCGTGCTCGAATCGCTGTCCGAAAAAGTCGATCAGCTCGTGGTTGGTGGCGGTATCGCTAACACCTTCCTCGCCGCAGCGGGCAACAAGATCGGCAAATCACTCGCCGAAGCGGATCTGATTCCCACCGCCAAATCGCTGATGGAAAAAATGAGCAAGCGCGGCGCAATCATTCCAATTGCCGTCGACGTGGTTGTCGGCAAGAAATTCGACGCCAACGAACCCGCTGTGTTGAAGGACGCAGGCGCCGTCGCAGATGACGACATGATCTTCGATATCGGCCCGAAGAGCGCGCAACAACTCGCCGACATCATCATGAAGGCAGGTACGGTGGTGTGGAACGGACCAGTTGGCGTATTCGAATTCGATCAGTTCGGTGCCGGAACCAAGACGATTGCTGATGCGATTGCCAAGACGTCCGCATTCACTCTGGCGGGCGGTGGCGACACGATCGCAGCAATTCAGAAGTACGACATTTACAACAAAGTCTCCTATATCTCGACCGCCGGCGGCGCCTTCCTCGAGTATCTCGAAGGAAAGGTTCTCCCTGCCGTGGATATTCTTGAGCAGCGCGCGAAATAGAGACCGGGAGCTCGACGCAAGCGGATGGACAGAAAACGAAGAACTAAAATCGTCGCCACGATGGGACCGGCGACGGACGATCCGAAAGTCGTCGACAGAATCGTTGAGGCGGGCATTGATGTCGCTCGCCTGAATTTCTCCCACGGTAAGGCAGAAGAACAGATTCGGCGTGCTGAAGCGATTCGCACCAGCGCCCAACGACACAATCGCGTCGTCGGCGTGCTTGTGGACCTGCAGGGTCCGAAGATCCGAATCGACCGCTTCAAGAGCGGAAAGGTCACGCTGAAGGAAGGCGCCCAATTTACGTTGGATGCCACCCTTGATCCGGATGCCGGCACGGAAACATCAGTGGGCATTGCGTACAAGGAATTGCCGAACGACGTTGTGCCCGGTGACACACTGCTGCTGGACGATGGCCGGTTTGTTCTTACGGTTAACGAGGTGAAGGGCGCCCAGGTTGTCTGCACTGTCGTCATGGGCGGCGAGCTCAAAGATCGCAAGGGCATCAATCGCCAGGGCGGTGGACTTTCTGCACCGGCATTGACTGACAAGGATCGCGAAGACATCAAAACAGCCGCTACGCTGGGCGCGGATTACGTTGCGGTGTCGTTTCCACGCAGTGCTGCAGACGTCAATGAAGCGCGTGAATTGCTGCGTGCTGCCGGTGGCAGAGGCGGTATCGTCGCCAAAATTGAACGTGCCGAAGCACTGGAAGTTCTGGAAGAAATTATTGCCGCTTCCGACGCTGTGATGATCGCGCGCGGAGATCTGGGTGTAGAAATCGGCGATGCGGCACTGCCGCCTGTGCAAAAGCAAATCATCACGCTGGCACGTACGATGAACCGCATCGTGATTACGGCCACGCAGATGATGGAATCGATGATCGAGAATCAGATTCCGACGCGCGCCGAAGTATTCGACGTTGCCAATGCGGTATTTGACGGTACGGATGCGGTGATGCTTTCAGCGGAAACAGCCAGCGGAAAATATCCCGACAAGGCCATCGCCGCAATGGCGCGCATCTGCCTCGAGGCCGAGAAACAGCGTTCCGTAACTTCGTCCGATCATCGCATTAACACACGCTTTGCCCGGACGGATGAAGCCATCGCGCTGGCGTCCATGTACACGGCAAATCACTATGGCGTGAAAGCAATTGCCGCACTGACGGAATCTGGGGCAACGCCATTATGGATGTCGCGCATCAGTTCCAGCATCGCGATTTTTGCACTGACGGGGCACGAGGCCACGCGGCGCAAAGTGACCATGTACCGAGGGGTTTATCCAATCGAGTATGTAACTTCTTCTACAGATCATGCTCAGGTCAATCTTGAGGTCGTAGAGCTGTTGAAAAGCCTTGGCGAACTTGAAGACGGCGACCTGGTCATCATCACCAAAGGCGATCTCATGGGAGCAATGGGCGGCACTAATTCCATGAAAATTGCACGTGTGGGCGACATGGTTCAGCCCCGACAAGGCAACAGCTAGCGGCAAGAGTGCCAGGAATACGATTTTCGGTTTTAATAGCGCAACAAAGGTTTTTACCTTAAGGAGAGCATCACCATGGCATTAATCACACTTCGACAAATGTTGGACCACGCCGCCGAAAACAACTACGGCGTACCCGCGTTCAACGTCAACAATCTCGAGCAGATGCATTCCATCATGCAGGCCGCCGATGCGACAGATTCGCCGGTGATCGTGCAGGCGTCAGCTGGTGCGCGCAGCTATGCGGGCGCCCCCTTCCTTCGCCACTTGATGGAAGCCGCGGTTGAGCAGTGGCCGCATATTCCGGTTTGCGTTCATCAGGATCACGGTGCGTCTCCTGCGGTGTGTATCCGCTCTATTCAGCTTGGCTTTACGTCGGTCATGATGGACGGCTCGCTGAAAGAAGACATGAAGACGCCTTCGAGCTACGAATACAACGTGAACGTGACCAAAAGCGTCGTTGATCTTGCGCACGCTTGCGGCGTTTCGGTCGAAGGTGAACTGGGCTGCCTGGGTTCGCTCGAAACCGGAATGATGGGTGAAGAAGACGGCTCCGGCGCCGAAGGCAAGCTGGATCACTCACAGCTGTTGACCGACCCGAACGAGGCCGCCGATTTTGTAAAGAAAACCGGCGTCGATGCACTCGCAATTGCGATCGGGACCTCGCACGGTGCGTATAAGTTTACGCGCCCGCCCACCGGCGACATTCTCGCGATCGGCCGCATCAAGGAAATCCATGCGCGGATTCCCAATACGCACCTCGTTATGCACGGGTCGTCATCGGTGCCGCAGGAATGGCTTGCCATCATCAACAAGTACGGCGGCGACATGGGCCAGACCTACGGCGTACCGCTCGAAGAAATTCGTGAAGGCATCAAACACGGCGTACGAAAGGTCAATATTGATACCGACCTGCGTATGGCGTCGACCGGAGCCATTCGCAAGTTCTTGGCGGAAAACCCGAAAGAATTCGATCCGCGCAAGTTCCTGAAAGCGTCCACGGCGGCGATGAAAGACATCTGCAAGATTCGCTACGAGGCATTCGGTACGGCCGGCCAGGCATCCAAGATCAAGGTCACTGACTTGGAAAAAATGACCAAGCGCTATACCTCAGGTGAGCTCGCTCAGAAAGTGAACTAGTTTTGCCGGGATATTAGAAAGAGGTTAGAGGCCGCCCCGGGGCGGCCTCTTTCTTTTCGCATTTCCGTTGGCAAATCTGGGATACTGGTTTTTAATTGGAGTCGGGGTTTTTCTAGCGCAACAAAAATAATAGATAAAACACGTTGTACGACGGGGAATTGAGAAGTGCGAATTGCATTACTAGAAGACGATGCGCAGCAGGCAAAGCTCGTGTCATTGTGGCTCGAGGCCGCAGGACATGTATGCCAGCATTTTGAGTCGGGCAAGATGTTCATCAAGACAGTCAGCCACGACAGCTTTGACCTCTTGTTGCTTGACTGGAATTTGCCCGACATTGATGGCGACGAAGTTTTGAGCTGGGTTCGGCAGCGCGTTGACTGGCACATTCCGGTATTGTTCGTGACCTCGCGCGACAGCGAAGAGGATATCGTCCACGTCCTTGAGCGCGGCGCCGACGACTACATGGTTAAACCCATTCGGCGCGGCGAACTTATCGCTCGTGTCGCCGCCTTGGTCCGTCGTGCACAGGGATCTACCAAAGACAAGGAAAAGATCGAAACGGGCGATCTTACGCTGGACCTGGAACACCGGGCGATATCGCGCGGCGGTGAACCCATCGAGCTGACCGGGAAAGAGTTCGAGCTCGCGCTATTTCTGATCAAGCATACCGGGCGAATCTTGTCGCGCGGTCACATCCTGGAATCCGTGTGGGGTCGCTCACCCGATATCAATACACGAACGGTCGACACGCACGTCAGCCGCATCCGAAAAAAACTGGATTTGAATCCGGAGCGTGGATGGCGATTGAGCGCCATTTATCAGCACGGCTACCGCCTGGAGCGCATTGACCGCGGCACTGGCGAAGCAGTACCTGTTCAGACGACCTGATTTTTCTCTAACTCTTCCTAAACTGCACGTCCCATACGCCGTGGCCGAGGCGCAAGCCGCGCTGCTCAAACTTTGTTAGAGGGCGAGCTCCGCGGCCGGGTGCAAAACACCCTTTCTCGTGCAGGTTCGAGAACAACGGTGTTGATTCGAGTACGCTGAGTATATGTTGGGCATACTCGTCCCAGTCGGTCGCAATGTGCAACAAACCTCCAGTACGCAGTTTCTTTCCGATGAGAGAAACGAATTCCGGTTGAATCAGTCGCCGCTTGTGGTGGCGCTTCTTGGGCCAGGGATCTGGAAAGAAAATATAAACAGCGTCAAGTGCGTCATCCGAAATGGCGGTGTTCAGAACTTCGACCGCATCTGCACAGATAATCCGCACATTTCCGAGCGCCCGCTCACTTAACAGGCGCAGCAAGTTTCCAACGCCCGGTCGATGGACTTCGATGCCAAGATAATTCCAATCAGGACTTTGCCCGGCCATCTCCGCGAGAGTCGCGCCCATTCCAAATCCGATTTCGAGCGCGCATCGCGCGCTCCGCGCAAACACGGAATTCAAGTCGAGCTTGTCGCCGTGAAAGTCGATTCCGAAGTGTGGCCAAAGATCGGCGAGCGCACGTTCCTGTGCGACCGTCATTCGTCCTTCGCGCCGGACAAAGCTCCGAATCTTTCGGTGGTGTTCTGGCTGAGTCAGAAGAACAATCCATCAACGGGAGACGATGCGCTCGCATAACGCTTGCGCGGAATGCGTCCGGCCAGATAGGCCTCACGACCGGCTTCGATGGCTTTTTTCATTGCGCTCGCCATCAGTACAGGATTGCGGGCGCCGGCGATCGCAGTATTCATCAGCACGCCATCGCATCCCATTTCCATTGCAATGGCTGCATCTGAAGCCGTTCCTACCCCGGCGTCGACAAGAATCGGAACGCGGGCATTTTCAATAATTGTGAGGATGTTGTAGCGATTCTGTATTCCAAGCCCGGAACCGATAGGTGCTGCCAATGGCATCACGGCGACACACCCGATGTCCTCAAGCTGCCGAGCGATGAGCGGATCGTCAGTGGTGTACACCATGACTTTAAATCCATCCTTCACCAGGGTTTCCGCGGCACGTAACGTGGCCTGGACATCGGGGTATAGCGTCTTCTCGTCGCCAATCACCTCGAGCTTCACGAGATCGTGTCCGTCCAGAAGTTCACGCGCGAGTTTGCAGGTTCGCACTGCATCCTCAGCGCTGTAGCATCCCGCGGTGTTGGGAAGGATCGTATATCGCTCCGGAGAAATGACATCAAGCAGGTTTGGCTCACCGGCCTTTTGGCCAATGTTCGTGCGGCGCACTGCCACGGTGATGATTTCGGCGCCACTCGCTTCGGTGGCCTGCCGCGTTTCCTCGAGGTCGCGATACTTGCCGGAACCCACCAGAAGGCGTGACTGGTAAACCTTGCCCGCAATCGTCAGCGGTTTTGAATCTTTCAGCTGTGTTTCCATCGTTAAATCCGTTCTCGGTTGTATGACTTGTTTCGGGCGTTAACCGCCGCCGATGGCATGTACGATCTCGACCTTGTCGCCGTCCCGAAACGTATGTTGCCCAAATTGGCTGCGTGGAACGATTTCCTCGTTAACCTCAAGCGCCAGACGTTTCCCGGTCAGATTCATTTCCGCCAGCAGCACGGCGGCGGTACACGACGCCGGGACATCACGCTGTTCGCCATTCACCACGATCTTCACTGACGGACCCTCACTATCGTTGGAACGCCGGCTCACGGTAGAATTCGCACACCGTGCGGGTGTAGTTCAATGGTAGAACTGCAGCTTCCCAAGCTGCTAACGTGGGTTCGATTCCCATCACCCGCTCCATTTTCCTATCGATCACCGAACACACCCATCTGAAACAGGAATAAACCAATGCTCGTGATCAATGCGAGCACAAAGACCGTTAGCACGAAGATAGCCATGACAGCACGCATGAGCAGAATCAGATTTCAGGATGAGGGTTTTTCGGACGGCACGAGCTGGATCGGAGCATTGCATGCTGGGCAATACGTCCACTTCGGCAACGTGTCTGTCGTTTCCATCGACACCTTGATTGCGCCCTTGCAGGCCGGACAGGTTCCTTCCGCGCCATCGACGCTTTCGGTCATTCGGTAGCGACGCACGGCCATGATGGGTCCGGCAATAAGAAAACCGGGTACGAGCACCCAGTGCGCAATAATGATCGGGATCGAGCCCACGGCCAGTGCCCAAAAAAGTCCTAACGTCTTCAATGCGCGCACAGTGCGGTCGTTTGGCGCGAACAGAGTTACATTGAGCGTGCCGGCCACTCCGCTGTTGTTGCTGTCCCGAATTTCGATGGGTCGTTTTTCAACGGTGCTCATGTTGTATCGAGTCGCTAATCCCTGAAGACGGGCCATTCCTAACGGTTCGGCAATTACGGCATTATACAGCGACATCGCGCGCATGTGCCGTTCCGGTACCCGCGAACATTACGAGCTCTTGGTCATGGCCGCTAAAAACTTCAGCGCTGCGTTGCTCCAGTGGTTTGATGTTCACGGTCGGCGCGACTTGCCCTGGCAATTCGACCGATCGCCCTATCGCGTTTGGGTGTCTGAGGTCATGCTACAGCAGACCCAGGTCGCCACGGTTGTGCCCTATTTTCTGCGATTTGTTGAACGATTTCCGACGGTAACGGCGCTTGCCGATGCGCCACTGGACGACGTTTTGCATCACTGGTCCGGGTTGGGCTATTACGCACGTGGCCGAAATCTGCACCGCGCCGCCCAAGTGATTCGAGATCAATACCGCGGTGAATTCCCTCGGTCGTTCGACGCTGTCGTTAACTTGCCCGGTATCGGGCGTTCAACGGCAGGCGCCATCCTGGCGCTCTCGGCGGGACAGCGCCACCCGATCCTCGACGGCAATGTAAAGCGCGTTCTGGCGCGCGTTCATGCGGTGTCCGGATGGCCCGGCCAAGTCGCAATCGAGCGCGAATTGTGGCGTTTGGCGGACGATCACACACCGGACCAGCGTGTGGCTGACTACACGCAGGCGATCATGGATCTCGGCGCCACGGTCTGCACCCGCNNCAGGCGATCATGGATCTGGGCGCGACGCTCTGTTTACCAAGGAATCCGCAGTGCCCTACCTGCCCGGTGAAATCACATTGTCAGGCCCTGGAGCACACCGCGGTCGATCAGTATCCCGGTCGGCGCCCGGTTCGGACCCTGCCGTCACAGCGCTGCCGTGTTTTGGTGCTGGTGAATTCGCAGCAGGAAGTACTTATGGAGCGGCGCCCCCCCACGGGGATCTGGGGTGGATTGTGGAGCTTCCCCGAAAGCCCGTGGGATTCCCCTTGGGAATCGTGGTGCCTGGATCAACTTCAACTTGTCCCCACGCGCGGAGACTCACTCGACGTCGTGCGCCACACCTTCAGCCATTTTCATCTGGAGATGCATCCGGTGCTGGCGCAAGTGCGGTCCCCGGTGGGCTCGGTCATGGAACCAAACCGTTGGGTCTGGTATAACACCGCGAGCAGTGATCGCCGCGGGTTTCCCGCGCCAATCATGCGGTTGCTGGAGAAATTGACGCCCCGAATCCGGGCTGGAGTTTAAGGAATGTCGCGTACCGTAAATTGTATTTACCTCAAGAAGGAAGCTGAGGGTATGGATCGGCTGCCCTACCCGGGCGAGCTCGGCCAGCGTATTTTTGACAACGTGTCGAAGGAAGCCTGGNNGTCGGTGGTTCGATTCCGCCCCTGGCCACCATTTCTTTCCAATTCGGTACGAAAACGTTACGAACCCACGCGCGATGCTAGCTGCGAGTTTCGCCGGTCGCGGGAAAGACAATCACGTGATCGACCCGTAAGCGAATTCCAATCATGCTGCCGATGGGATGATCGTGATGGCTTGGGACGAGAGACAAGACTTCCTTGCCGCTGGGTAGGCGCAGTGTGTAGAGAAAGTCGGCGCCTCGGAAGGCCTTCGCGACCACCTCCGCCACGCGCGGGCTGTCATCGTCATGGACGATATCGTCCGGCCGCAGCAGCACATCGACGGCTGTTCCCGGTGCGTACTCGTAAACACCATCGAGAATTCCGAGCTCAACTTCCAGCCGAATGGGGCTGAGTATGCTGCCCGGCAGCAACGTCCCTTGTCCGACAAAGTCCGCAACAAAGCGATTTGCCGGTTCGTGATACAGGTCGTACGGCGTGCTCCACTGCTGGAGAACGCCTTCGGCGATGATTCCGATTTCGTCCGCAATCGCAAACGCCTCATGGTGATCATGCGTCACGATGACTGCGGTGGAATTGCTGCGTTTCAAGATATCTCTCACTTCCCCGCACAACCGCTCGCGCAGCTCGACGTCCAGGTTTGAAAACGGCTCGTCGAGCAGCAGCAGTTCGGGACTGGGGGCTAACGCGCGTGCGAGCGCCACACGTTGTTGTTGTCCGCCCGAGAGTTCTGACGGATAAATATTTTCGGCGCGGCTCAACCCCACGAGCTCTAGCATTTCCGCGACGCGGCGCTTGCGCTCTGCTCGCGGCAAGTGCCGCAATCCGAAGCCCACGTTGCGCCCGCAGGTGAGGTGCGGAAACAATGCATAGTCTTGGAATACCATACCCACGCGGCGCAATTCCGGAGGGACGTTGATGCTGAGCGACGATACGGTTTGTCCGCCGAGCCGAATCGAGCCGGAGCTGACCGGTTCGAATCCCGCGATGCCCCGAAGCAAGGTGGTCTTGCCGCAGCCGCTCGGGCCAAGCAGGCAGCCGATCGTTCCGCGTTCGAGCGCGAAGCTGATGTCGCGCACCACAACGTTGGCCCCATAGCGGTGACTGACATGATCGATTTCAAGAAGAGTGGCGCTGGACGTCATGCGCGCTCCGTATACCGGGTCAGAAACGCGATGGGTACCAGCCCGGCGATGACCAGCGCGACTGCCGGCAGGGCGGCACGCTCCCACTGCCCTTCGGAAGTCATTTCGAAAATTTGAATCGACAGCGTGTCCCAACCAAATGGTCGGGTCATCAATGTAATCGGCATTTCTTTCATCACATCAACAAACACCAACAGCATCGCGGTGATCAGTCCACCGCGCAAAATCGGAATGTGGATGCGCTGCAACATCCGCAGGCCGGTAACACCCAGCGTCCGCGCCGCGTCATCGACCGAGCGTGTGATGCGCTGCATGTTCCCGTCAATGGGATTGAAGCTCACAGCCAGGAAACGAACGGTGTACGCGACCAACATCGTAAGCAAGGTGCCCTGAAGAAGATGACCGGTTTCTACACCGAATGAGCTCTTAAGCCAATCGGCCACCAGGTTGTCGAGCCAGGCGATGGGAATATAGGTGCCGACCGCAAGAACCGGTCCGGGCAGCGCGTATCCGAGCGTCGCGATACGCGTCATTGCGAAAGTTGTCTTGCGGCGGCTGCGCCGTGCGGCGTACGAGAGTGTCAGCGCGACTACCGCTGTGATGCCGGCAGCGACGGCGCCCAGTGAAAGGGAGTGAAACAGAAATTCGACATAACGCTCGTCAAAATCATCCTGGTAAACCTCCAGGGCCCACAGGATGAGCTGGATCAGTGGAATAACGAACGCAACGGCGACCACGAGGGCGCAATAGATCGACGCCCACCACGCGTTTGCTCCGCGCAAGGCAATCCGGTCTCGAAGACCGCCACGTCCCGTCGTGGTGTACCGCTTGCGCGAACGCGTGTACTGCTCGATTAGCAGAATTGCGAAGACAAGGAGGACGAGGAGTGAAGCCAGCTGGGATGCCGCCGGCAGCGAAAATAGCGCGTACCAGGCTTTATAGATTCCGGTCGTGAACGTGTCGTAGTTGAAAATCGAAACGGTTCCGAAATCCGCCAGCGTTTCCATGATGGCAAGCATCACGCCACCTGCAATCCACGGTCGCGCCATCGGCAGGGCCACGTGAAAAAATGCGGCGCGGCGCGTCAGTCCCAGAGACTGTGCCACCTCCAGCATGCGCTTCCCCTGGGTGAGAAAGGCGTTGCGTGCAATCAGATAGACATAGGGATACAGGGTCAACGTCATCACGACGATCACGCCACCCCGCGAGCGGACGTCCGGGAACGGGATCTCACCAAACCAGTCGCGCAAGGTCGTTTGAACAGGACCGGTGAAATCGAGAATTCCGATGAATACGAACGCCAGAACATACGCGGGAATCGCCATGGGCAACAGCAAGGCCCACGAAAAGAAGCGCCGCCCCGGGAATTCGCACATCGCCGTTAACCACGCGAGTCCGACGCCGAGCACGAACACTCCGATTCCGACCCCGACGACGAGCCAGAAGGTATTGACCAGCAATCCCGGCAGGACGTTATCCGCCAGGTGATTCCAGATATCCGGTGCCGGATGCCACAACGACGAAAGCACGACACCCACCGGCACCAAAACGAACAACGCAATCATTCCGGCCGCGATGGCCCACCCGCGCGCGGAAATCTTCTCAAACGTAGACGTAAAAAAGCGAGCACCCGAGGTGCTCGCCGCTGCTGCGACATTCATATTTACTTGTAGCCTGCGCGATCCATAAGTTTGACTGCGGTCGCCTGTAACTCGCCTGCTTTAGCTACGTTGATGGGATTCTGTTTGAACGTTCCCCAGTCGGCCACGAGTTTATCGGGGGGCACGGAGGCGTTGGCAGGGTATTCAAGGTTGATATTCGCGAACATCCCCTGGGCCTTGGGTGTGGAGAGCCACTCCAGGAATTTCACTGCGGCCGCTTCATGCTTCGCGTTGGCCGCAATTCCGGCGCCGGACACGTTCACGTGTACGCCACCCGCCGCCTGGTTGGGCCAGAACAACTTGATCGGAAGGTTAGGTTTCTTTTTCATCAGCCGGCCGTAGTAGTACGTGTTTACGATACCCACGTCGCATTGGCCGGCCGCAACCGCCTGCATGACCTTCACATCATCGGAAAACACATCAGTGGCCAGATTGGCGACCCAACCGCGCACGATCTCTTCCGTCTTCTGTTCGCCATGTTCGGCAATCATCATGGCCACGAGCGACTGGTTATACACTTTCTTTGATGTGCGAAGACACAACCGTTTTTTCCACTTCGGGTCCGCGAGGTCTTCGTATGTGCTCATGTCCTCGGGTTTGACCTTCTTCGTGTTGTAAACCATCGTCCGGGCGCGGACGGAAAGCCCGAACCAGTAGCCATCCGGGTCGCGCAAGTGGGTCGGGATGTTGGCTTCAAGTGTCGGCGACTTGATGGGTTTAAGCAGATTCATCTGGCGCGCTTGCCACAGATTGCCGGCATCGACCGTCAGCAGGATATCTGCCGGCGTGCCCTTGGCCTCTGCCTTGAGGCGCTGCATCAGCGGGCCTTCCTTGTCGGTGATGAATTTGATCGTGTCACCCGTTTCCTTGGTGTACTCGTCGAACAGCGGTTTGATGAGTTGTTCGTTGCGGGCGCTGTACACGACAACTTCATCTGCGTTCGCCGGCGAGGTTGCGACCAGCGCGCCAATCGTCAAAGCAACGCCGCTGAGAAAACCAAGAAACTCGGTCCTTGAGGAACTTACAGAGATTGATTTCATGATGGATTACTCGAGGTCAGTAGTTGGATCAATTTGTGGGTTGGGTGTTGAGTGTTTTGAAAGCTTGAAATCATCATATTGCAAATGATTCTCATTTGCAAGAAGTGCTTAACCTATTGACCTTCAACAAGCTAGGACGCAAGCAACATCGACATCGCAATAAAAACCATAGTGGACGAAAGGTTCGCGAGCGGGATGCGTAAGGAGCGGCCGTCGGATTGTATTGACGTGCGTGCGACCCGGCAGACCGGATTGACGTGCGTTCCTACTCTCGGTCGAGTCCTGACGCTTTCAGCGGCGTCTTCCAGTCAAACGAGGGATCGCCAAATACCAGGAAGTTTGGATTCAGCAGTGTATCGCGGTAGTTATAGCGCAGCGGCTTCATGTCGAGTCCAACGAATCCTCCACCCGCCTGCTCAACCACGCATTGTGCTGCCGCGGTGTCCCATTCGCCGGTGAGCCCAAACCGCGGATACAAATCCGCTCCGCCTTCCGCAATGACACATGACTTCAGCGCGCTGCCCATCGGCAAATAACGGGTGGGGCCGAGGTGGTTCAAATACTGCTGAATGGCATCGCCGATATTATGTGATCGACTCCCTGTCACCACCATGATGCTGCCGCGCTCAAATGGTCGTGTGCGGATGGATACGATTTTGCCCTTGTTCTTGCGGCGAAAGGCACCCTTGCCACGCGCAGCGAAATAACACACGCCGCTCACCGGGACGTACACAACACCCAGAATTGCCTCGGTACCTTCAACCAGCGCAATGTTCACCGTGAATTCGCCGTTCCGTTTGATGAATTCGCGCGTACCGTCCAAAGGGTCAATCAACCAGACGTGACTCCACTTGGAGCGAATAGACAAAGGAACCGGCTCGGCTTCCTCGGAAATTACGGGGATGTCAGGGGTCAAAGTGCGCAAGCCATCGAGAAGGACCTGGTTGGAAAGACGGTCCGCTTCCGTTACCGGTGACGCATCATGTTTCTTGTGGACGCGAAAGTCCGTTCCATAAACGGCGAGAATTTTCTCGCCTGCCAGGACAGCGAGTTTTGGAACAGTTTCCAGCAGCGCGTCGATGTCAGGTGTCATAGGCTTCCGCGCGCCAGGTAGGCTCTCACGATAAATAACGCCGCAATGCTCCGGGCTTCGGTGCACTCATCATGGTCAAGGAGTTCATCAAGCCTGTCGAGCTTCCAGGGAAATACATCGATCTCCTCTGGTTCGTCGCCGCGCGTTCGGTGGGGGTACAAATCTTCGGCCAGCACGACGTGCGTAACATGTTTGACGTAGCCCGGCGCAACCGTGAGCGACCGAATATGCCGCAGTCGCCGCGCCGCGTACCCAACCTCTTCCGTTAACTCGCGGGCAGCCGCATCTTCGGGTGATTCCCCGTTTTCGATTTTGCCTTTTGCGCAAGCGATCTCATATCGATCCATGCCGGCGGCATACTCCCGAATCAGCAGGACGGTATCGCGATCAAGCAGCGGTACGACCAGTACGGCCCCTTCTGCGGTGCCAACCAGCCGTTCATAAGTCGCACCGACACCATTCGAAAATTGCAGCTCAAGTTCCTCGATCTGGAACAGTCGGGTCTTCGCGATCGTGTTCGCCGCGAGAATGGAAGGCTTGGTTCGTGCTGGAAACTGCATCAATTGAACCGTGTTTGACCGGAATAGATTTTTTCGAGTGTAGCCCGTTTGCGGATGCTTGGCATCCGCCGCCAGGCCATTTTTCCCTATATTTACTGGACCACGGCGAATGACACCATGTCTGCGCCGTCCGGTTCGGCGCAAAGAATATTTTTTGTGTCAGGGTTTCCCGAAGCAAAAAAATAGGCTATTTTCACCACTCCGTTTCGCTTTACCTTCGCCCAACGATAATGAGGAGGAAGTAAATGGCAGCTAAGAAACCAGCAAAGAAAGCGGCAGCCGCCGCGAAAGTTTTTAAAGAACCCGCTTCAAAATCCACCATCATTTCCACGATCGCAGAAACGACCAGTCTGTCCCGTAAGGATGTCACCGCCGTAATGCAGGGCCTGTCGAGCATCATCGAAGGTCACCTGAAGAAGAACGGCGCCGGCATCTTCACGCTGCCTGGCCTGCTGAAAATGAAGGTTGTCCGCAAGCCCGCTACGAAAGCGCGCATGGGCGTCAACCCGTTCACCGGCGAGCAAATGATGTTCAAGGCCAAGCCGGCCCGCAATGTTGTGAAGATTCTCCCGCTCAAGGCGGTGAAAGAGATGGTCAAGTAAGGTTCCGCAAGGGAACACTGACATCTGATAAGGGGGCGTTGGCCCCCTTATTTTTTTGGGGTCCGCTTTAAATTTACCCAGATCTACAGCGCAGCGAGTTCGGCGATAGGCCAGCGCGCGCGAGTATCAAATTGACTGGATGAGTGCTGTCCGGCAGCCAGACGCAGCGCGCCGACAAAAGCGATCATCGCGCCATTATCGGTACAAAATTCGAGGCGCGGATAAAACACCTGAATTGATTCCTCGGGGGCGATCTCCGCAAATCGCGCGCGCAGCGACAGATTGGCGCTGACACCGCCGGAAATTACCAGGCGCCCCAAACCCGTTTCACGAAGTGCGCGTCGGCACTTGATCACGAAGGTTTCAATGACCGCCTCCTGAAATGCGAAGGCGATGTCAGCGTGTGCCTGAGCACTGCCATCGCAACGTTGAATCGTGGTGAGTGCAAACGTCTTCAGGCCGCTAAAACTGAAGTCGAGCCCGGGGCGGTCCGTCATCGGTCGCGGAAAAACATGTTGCCCGGCGCGGCCGGATTTCGCCAGGCACTCAAGTGCCGGGCCGCCCGGATAGCCGAGACCCAGCAATTTGGCAGTCTTGTCGAAGGCCTCGCCGGCGGCGTCATCGAGCGTTTCCCCAAGAATTTGATAACGGCCGACGCCGTCGACGCGCGCCAATAAGGTGTGTCCGCCCGATACCAGCAGCGCAACAAATGGAAACTCAGGTGAAGGCGACTCTAACAGCGGGGCCAGCAAGTGCCCCTCCATATGGTGGACCGGGACTGCGGGGACGCCCAGACCCCACGCGAGGCTTCGGCCAAGGGCGGCCCCAACGAGCAGTGCCCCCACAAGTCCGGGTCCTGCCGTGTAGGCGATGCCATTCAGGTCTGATTTTCTTAAGCCAGCCGCGTGGATGACCTCATTGATGAGAGGCAGCAGCTTGCGAACATGGTCGCGGGACGCGATTTCAGGTACAACGCCGCCATAGGGCGTATGCAGATCGATCTGGCTAAAAAGTCGATGGGATAACAGACCTTTATTTGTGTCGTAAATCGCGACGCCGGTTTCATCGCAGGACGTTTCAATACCAAGAACTCGCATGGGGTTTATGCCGGTCGGGTGGTCCGAGATCCAAAACAGTAGCGCGCAAGTGTACCGCAACAGGCTGCACCGACCGTGCCTCTTCGCGAATGCACAAACCCGAAAAACGGTTAAAAAACAGCCTAAATCGCTTTGCCTTTTGGACGATCACCCACTAGAATTCCCCACTCCCCGAACGGCCGACCCCGATCGGGATTCGATTGATCAACGAGGTGTGTGTTAATGCCGCAAGTTCGTGTCCGTGAAAATGAGCCTTTTGAAGTCGCGCTCCGCCGCTTCAAGCGCACGTGTGAAAAGGCCGGAGTACTCACCGAAATTCGTCGTCGTGAGTATTATGAAAAGCCGACGGAAGTCCGCAAGCGTAAAGCCGCGGCCGCCGTGAAGCGCCATCTGAAGAAAGTATTCCGCGACAACAATCGCCGTCCGCAGCGCTGATAGGAAAGTGATCTCGTGACCGAGCTCACTCTCAAGGCACGAATCAACGAAGACATGAAAACGGCCATGCGCGCGAAAGACAGCGCGCGCTTGGGCGTTATTCGTTTGATCCAGGCCGAAATCAAGCAGCGCGAAGTCGACGAACGCATCATGCTGGACGACACGCAGGTTATCGCGGTGTTGAACAAGATGATCAAGCAGCGCCGCGACTCGGTTGAGCAGTTTCAGAATGCGGGTCGAAACGACCTAGTGGAAAAAGAAACGTTCGAGCTTCAAGTTGTCCAGGGGTACCTGCCCGAGGCGCTCAGCACGAGCGAAGTGGACAGCATCATCCAGGCGTCAATCAAGGAATCCGGCGCCTCCGGAATGAAGGACATGGGTGCAGTCATGAATCTGTTGCGTCCCAAGCTTCAGGGCCGTGCGGATATGGGCGAAGTAAGCAAGAAAGTGAAGTCACTCCTCGCACCGTAGCGAACATCGTTCCGGCCGAGCATCACTCAGGGTCATTGTGAGCGCGCAGACCGATGGCCGGACGCATCCCCCAACAGTTCATCCAGGACCTCCTGTCCCGCACTGACATCGTTACCGTTGTCAGTGAGCGCATCACACTTAAGAAAACCGGCCAGAATTACATGGCCTGCTGCCCGTTTCATAACGAAAAGACGCCCTCGTTCAGTGTTAGCCAGGACAAGCAGTTCTTTCACTGCTTCGGCTGTGGTGCGCACGGATCAGCAATCGGTTTTGTCATGGATTTTGACCGCATTGATTTCCTCGAGGCCGTGCGTCGGCTGGCCACGGAAGCGGGAATGGAAGTACCCAACAGCGGTACGTCAGGCAAGCCCGCGGAGGATCTGCAGCCCGTCTATACCGTACTCGCCAGCGCGGCACGCTTCTTTGAAGCGCAGTTGCGGGAACCGAGCGCGCAAGTTGCCGTCGACTACCTGAAGAAGCGTGGCCTGACTGGAGCAATCGCGAAGGAGTATGGAATCGGCTACGCGCCCGCGGCCTGGGATCGCTTGCTCAACGTGCTGGGTGCTGACGACGTAAGTCGAAAGGCGCTGTTGAAAGCCGGATTGATCGTCGAACGTGAGGGTGGCGGACACTACGATCGCTTCCGTAACCGCGTCATGTTTCCTATTCGCGATACGCGCGGTCGGGTTATAGGGTTCGGCGGACGCGTGCTCGGGGACGAAACGCCGAAATATCTCAACTCCCCCGAAACACCGGTATTCCACAAGGGCCGCGAACTCTATGGGTTGTACGAAGTGCAGCAGCGCACCCGAGATATCAAACAGCTGTTGGTAGTTGAAGGATATATGGATGTCGTCGGACTCGCGCAATACGGAGTCAGCGAAGTCGTGGCGACGCTCGGCACGGCGACGACGCGCGATCATATCGAACGGTTATTTCGAGTAACCGATGATGTCATTTTTTGCTTCGATGGCGACAATGCCGGGCGCCAGGCGGCATGGCGCGCCCTGGAATCCGCCCTGCCGCTCATGACAGGCCAGCATCAGGTGAGGTTCATGTTTTTGCCAGAGTCCGAAGACCCGGATTCGCTCGTCCGGAAGGAAGGACGCGAGCAATTTGCCGAACGGATAGTGAAATCAATCCCACTTTCAAGCTATCTGCTGGAGCAGGTGGCGCAGCAGGCCGACCTCTCCACCATAGACGGGAGAGCGCGCGTGGTGGAACTTGCCCGCCCTCTTTTGTCCAAGGTTCCATCCGAGGTTTTTCGGCAAATGCTGTATACGAGATTGGCGGAAATCGTGCGTATGGACGTTGGACAACTGACCCAGATCCTGGCGGGAGACGTCGCGCCAGTGCAAAAACCAGTGCAGCGCCCGGCCGCTCCGCGCGTCAGTGGCGCTCCTTCCGCCCTGCGCACGGCAATTAAGCTACTTTTATTGGATACAACGCTGGCTGTGCGCTCAGTCAGTTTGCAGATGATTCCCCAGCAGGATCCGCGCGGTGCGCTATTAATAAAGATGCTCGAAATTCTTCGTGCGCATCCCCATATCAACCAGGGCATGTTGATTGAGATGTTTCGCGGCACAAGCGAGGGCGACTACCTGAATAAGGTGGCCGCCTGGACGTGGGTACCCCCTCCCGAAGGCCTGGGAGTCGAGTTTGATGGCGCACTGGCGAGGTTGGCCGGCCAGGTGCGCGAAGAGCGTTTGACGCTGTTGTTGGAGAAGGCGCAGGCCAGCGGATTGACGGAAGATGAAAAAAACGAGCTTAAACAGTTATTTGCAAGTCGGCGTGCCGGCGACACCCTGTCGTCAGTTAGCGCGCGCGGTTCGCATTGACTACTCTTTAAGCTACAATGCACGGCCATTTTTTTGAGGTGTCGGACGGCGTATGAGCTCAGATAAACAGTCACAACTAAAAGCGTTGATCGCCAGGGGCAAGGAGCAAGGTTATCTCACGTACCGTGAGGTCAACGATCATTTGCCCGACGACATTGTCGATCCCGAACAGATCGAAGACATCATCAACATGATCAACGATATGGGGATCATGGTGCATGAAGTCGCGCCCGACACCGACACGATGATCCTCAGCGAAACTTCCACGCCGGAAGATGATGAGGAAGTTGCCGAAGCGGCCGCTGCGGCGCTGGCGACGGTTGATGCCGAATTTGGTCGCACGACGGATCCCGTGCGCATGTACATGCGCGAAATGGGAACGGTGGAACTGCTGACGCGCGAAGGCGAAATTGAAATTGCCAAGCGCATTGAAGACGGGCTCGGACAGGTGCTGGCTGCGCTCGCCCGCTATCCAATTTCCATCAGCGAAGTTCTGCGCGACTTCGATCGCTTTGAAGCCAGCGAAATCCGCTTGTCCGAAGTTGTAACGAGTTTCATCGATCTCGATGCGCCGGCAACCGGCGAAGTGCCAATTCCTGTGCCCGTTGCCAAGCCTGCCGCAGCGGCGAAACCCGCGCAGAAAGGTGAAGAAGAGGAAGAAGAAGCTTCCGGTGGCGAAGACGGTGAAGAAGAAATTGATTCTGGCCCGGATCCGGAAGTCGCACGCGCGCGCTTCAGCGAGCTGCGCAAAAAATTTCTCACGGCGTGTGAAATCAAGGACGGCAATCCGCGCATCAAGAATCAGAAGGCCTACACTGCTGCGTGCGAGTGCTTCACGGCATTCAAATTCACGCCGCGCCTGCTGGATCGATTGGTCCGCGGCCTGCGCGCACTGGTCGATACGATTCGCGTGCAGGAAAAAGCGATCATGAACATTTGCGTTGGCAAGGCTCAAATGCCGCGCAAGGAATTCATCACCAGCTTCCCGGACAACGAAACCAACCTGAAATGGCTGCAGAAGCACATTGATGATGGCCACAAGTATTCGAAGGCGCTGGCCGAGCATGTTGCCGAAGTGCAGCGCGCCCAGAAACGCCTGGTTTCGATTCAGGAAGAAAGCGGCCTGAAGATTGCCGAAATCAAAGAGATCAACCGCAAGGTCTCCATCGGCGAAGCAAAAGCACGCCGCGCGAAGAAGGAAATGGTGGAAGCCAACCTGCGCCTCGTGATTTCGATTGCGAAGAAATACACCAATCGCGGCTTG
>DKAR01000022.1 GCA_002450895.1 Proteobacteria bacterium UBA6921 | reverse complement strand
ATCATGCGCGACGTGAGGCGCTGAACGAACTCAAGGTGCTCAACGCATCACTTGAGGCGCGAGTGATTGAGCGAACCGGGGCGCTGAATGAGCTGAATGCGCAGCTGCGCGCTGAAGCAGAGTTTCGCGCCGATGCGGAGCGTCAACTCGCCGATTTGATCGAGGCGGCACCAGATGGCCTGGTTATCTGCAGTACGGAAGGAGTCATCTCGCGCGTCAACGCCCGAATTGAGTCGATGTTTGGCTATGAACGCAACGAGCTGATGGGCCAATCGGTGGAAGTGCTGGTGCCGGATAGTTTTCGTGCGAAACACGTCGGGCACCGAAGCCGATTCATGCTTGATCCCGTCGCGCGTCCCATGGGGATCGGCCTTGAGTTGAACGGCAAACACAAATCCGGGCAGCTGATTGCAGTGGATATCAGTTTGAGCGTTGCGCATACGACTCATGGCATGTTTGTCGTCGTGGCCGTGCGCGATATCGCGGCGCGTCGAGCCCTTGAATCGCAGCTCAAGTCACAGGACGCATTGTTGAGTGCGATGGCAGAAACGGCGCGCGATGCGATGATCACTGTCGATGCGTACGATGTCATTCGTTTTGTCAATCCGGCCGCGGAACAGATGTTTTCGTTTGGTCAAAAGAGCATGCTTGGTGCCCGGTCCAGCGAGATCTTTTCGGTGCCGCTGATCGAAGCGTTCCGTAACGCACAAGCGAATGCGCCATTCAGCAGAAATGTTTCGGTTGCCATGGATGCGAAACGCGTGGGTGGCCTCGCATTTCCGGTCGAAGTCTCGCTTTCTGAATATACGGCAAGCGGGCAGCGTTACCACGCGGCCATCGTTCGCGATATTTCCGAACGCAAGGCCACGGAAGACCGGATTGTCGAGCTGAATTCGCGCCTGTTGCGTCGCAACGTTGAATTGCGGGAACTTAACAGTGAACTTGAAGCATACAGTTACACGATATCGCACGACCTGCGAACACCGCTGCGCGCCATCGCGGGATTCAGCGATATCTTGTCGGCGGAGAGCGCCGAACGCCTTGATGCGAACGGGCGGGACAAACTCGAGAGGATCAGGAATGCAGCGCAGCGGATGGGCCAGCTGTTTGATGATGTTCTTAAACTGACGCGTCTGCGCCGTGCCGACATGCACCCGCGAAATATCGACCTGACGGCAATGGCGCGAGAAATTCGTGAGGAACTCGCGGGAATGAATCCGGGCCGAAACGTGTCCTGGTCGATCACGCCAGGAATGACGGCACGCGGCGATCGGGATCTCATACGAATGGCGCTGGCGAATCTGCTGGAAAATGCCTGGAAGTTCACGCGCGACACAGGCGCACCGGAAATCTCGGTCACCGTCAACATGACCGCGGATGGGCAGGTTTTCACTGTGAGGGACAACGGTGCCGGATTTGATACGGCCTATTCAAACAAATTGTTCAAACCGTTCCAGCGCTTGCACCTTAACTCGGCATTTCCTGGAACAGGAATCGGGCTGGCAACAGTGCAGCGCATCATTCAACGCCATGGCGGAAAAATCTGGGCAGAGTCCAGTGTGGGCCACGGCGCAGCATTTCATTTTTCCTTGGGAGACAGCGTGCAACAGGAACGTGCCGGAAACTTTTAGGTGTGCCGTCCGGTCGTTCAATTCTGAATGGATTCCTATCAAACAGGCGGAAGCCGGCGAGGTGCCACCATGTCCGTGCCATTGAGCATACTTTTTGTCGACGACTGCGTCGACGATATTGAGCTTGTCATCATTCAACTGCGGCGTTCCGGATTCGAACTCGAGTGGACCCAGGTCTGCTCGGAGCGCGATCTTCGCGGAGCGCTCGAACAGCGCGACTGGGATATTGTCCTTTGTGATTTTGTCATGCCGGGCTTCAGCGGTTCGCATGCGCTTTCAATCGTCCGCTCCATCGATGCCTCGGTACCATTTATATTTGTCTCCGGTGCCGTGGGCGAAGAAGTCGCCGTCGAGGCCATGCAAGGCGGTGCTCAGGATTACGTGATGAAGAACAACCTGAAGCGACTGATTCCTGCGATTGAACGTTCTCTGCGTGATGCAATGGTCAAGCGCGATCGCAACCGAATGCATCGGCGCCTCGACTTCCTCGCCCATCATGATGCGCTGACGGGTCTTCCCAATCGTGTGTTATTTCTGGAGCGGCTGCATCAGGCGATCAGTTCGGCGAAGCGCGATGACGGATACGTCGCCGTCGCATTTATCGACCTGGACCGGTTCAAGCTGATCAATGACACGTTGGGCCATGCCGCCGGTGACCACCTGCTGCGCGGCGTCGCGAATCGCCTCCGGCGCTCCGTCCATGCCGGCGATACAGTCGCACGCCTGGCAGGCGACGAATTTGCACTCGTGTTGGCGAACCTCGATTCCCCGCAAGCGGCCGCGTCGATCATGGAGCTCGTTCAGCGCGAGTTTTCCGTACCGTTCGAAATAGAAGGAAGCCGCCTGTACTCCAACCTCAGTGTCGGAATCGCCGTGTATCCCAATGACGGAACCGAACCGGCGGAGCTATTGCGGCGCGCGGATATTGCGATGTATCGCAGCAAGCAGGATGGCCACGGGTATCAATTCTTCACGGCTGAGCTTGCTGATAATGCGCGCAAATATCTGGAGCTGGAAAATTCGCTACGCCTTGCGCTTGATCGCGACGCCATTCAGGCTTTCTATCAACCCCTGATCTCCGTGCAAACGAATCAGGTGGAAGGCGTCGAGGCGCTGGTGCGATTGCCCGGCCTGCCCGGTCTCGACGATCCATCAGCATTCATTCCGCTGGCCGAGAAAACCGGGTTGATCGTTCCCATCGGTGACCGCGTGCTTGCTGCGGCGTGTCAGGCGTGCAGCACATGGCGCAAGCAGGGCTTCAGTCAGATTCGGGTCGCGGTTAATTTGTCGGTAAAGCAGTTTCAGGATGCAAGACTCCCGGAGAAGGTTCAGGCGATTCTGGATCAGACCGATCTGGATGCCGAAGCGTTGGAACTCGAAATTACCGAAACAATATTGATGGAACACAACACGCGGACCAGCGATGTGCTGCGGCGGCTTCACGACATGGGAATTACAATGTCCATCGATGATTTCGGCACCGGGTATTCATCGCTGGGATACCTTCGCCAATTACCGATCGATATTTTGAAAATCGACCGGTCGTTCACTCGAAATCTTTCGCGGAACAATGACGACCGCGCAATAGTGCGTGCGATCATCAGTTTGGCGAAATGCCTGAACAAGCGTGTCATTGCCGAGGGCGTGGAGTCGCTGGAGCAACTGGAGGTATTGCGTGAGGAAGGTTGCGATCTCGTGCAAGGCTTCTACTACGCGCGACCTATGCCAGGCAGCGAGCTCGGCCCCTGGTTGCAAGAACGCGGGGCTGCGCTGCGCGCGGTGAGTAATGGGCATTAGCTGAAGGCTCGGTGCGAGCCGTTGCTGGGTCAGGAAGACTTAGCGAAGGTTCATAAGCACGGCACGCGCGGCGCGCATACCACTGCGCACCGCGCCTTCCAGCGTTGCGGGATAGCCTGTATTTGTATAATCCCCCGCAATCCAAAGACCGTTGATTGCCGTCGCTTCGTCCGGACGCGTCGCATTGATTCCGACCTTGCAGGTGAATGTCGCGCGTTTTTCGCGAACGACGAAATTGCGCAGCGGCAGCGGCCAGTGTGGGAAGTGGCTGGATATTTCCGAAGTCACGTGGCGCACGAGCGTCTCGTTGTCCAGGTTCATGTGATTGCCGTGTGCGCTGATGACGGCGGCCATGATGCCGGGTTGCCCGCAGTGCCCCCGATCAAAAAGCCACTGGGTAAATCCACCCGTCATTCCAATGAGCATCTGACCCAAAGACACCGACGGCGCATATTTCAGATAGACCGTGCAGATGGGCTGGTAGTCAAAGCTCGACAATGCGCCAGCCAGTTGTTGCAAGCGGGGTTGCTCCTGGACAAGGCGATGCGTTGCATACGCAGGTGTCGCAAGGATGACGCGCGAAGCGCGGTGGGGTTGAACGGAAGTTTCCAGTCCGGACAGGGTATCGCCATCGAACTGAAGTGCGGTCACGCGTTCGCCAAGAAGCACGTGTCCGCCACGTGTTTCGATGAAATCGACCAATGGGTCGGGAACCAGTGCACCCAGATCCGTTTTTGAAAAAACAAGATCGCTGTCGCCGCGGGCCTGCGTAAACGCATCGCGCAAGACCGTCAGGAAGACTTCGGCTGACGCAAGTTCGAGCGGCGTGTTCAAGGTCGCGAGACACAATGGTTCCCAAAGGCACTCAGTGAGGCGCCCGTGTTGACGGTAGCGTTTCAGCAGCTCCGCGACAGAAATATCCTGTTCCAGCGAAAATTTGTGAACGGCCATCGCCACACAGAAATTGAGCGCGCTCAGACGTTGGGTGAAGGAAAGGCCAGTGGCCAGCAGCAGGGCGGCAAGGAGGTGAAGTGGTGCGGGTAAGCGCGGTGCGGCAAGGCGGAACCCGTAATTGGCATTCAGTAACGTCAGGCTCAGGGGCGCTCGCAAAACCGGAGGTGCATTCGGCGCGTGCAGCGCCTGCAGCAAGGCGAGTGTTTCGCGGTAGGCGCCGATCATCAGATGTTGACCGTTATCGACGCCAATGTCGTCGAACGGGACGCGGCGCGCACGCCCTCCGAGCTGGCGGGATGCCTCGAGCAGCGTGACGTGGACATTGTTTCGCGCGAGCTCTACTGCAGCGGCGAGTCCTGCCCATCCACCACCGACGACGTGTACAGAGGAGGGTGGTGTCATTCAGTCAGCAAGTGCATGAGAAGAGTAAGTCGATTACGCGGCAGGTTTGGATTGGAGCTCATTCAGGTGTCGGCGCTTTTCACGACGCGCGGTGGACCAGGCCAGCCAGAATTTTCTCGACGTGGGCAGGCGAATCCGTTTCTCCAGGACATGAAAGCCGTCGCGCCCGATGGCGTTCAGCGTTTCCCGATAGATTTCGGCCATGATTACGCCGCTGCGCTGCCGGTAGCGATCAATGTCAGGCAGGGCTTCAAAAGCAAGGTCGTAGTGATTCGACGCGATATCGGCAAGATCTTTCAACGCGCTGGCCAGCGCATCTGAAGTGACGTTTGCATTCAGTTGTGCGGTATCGATGCCGTACTTCGCGAGGGCGTCTTGTGGAATGTAGATTCGCCCACGCGCCGCATCCTCACGAACGTCACGAATGATATTGGTGAGCTGGAACGCCAGGCCAAGATGTTCCGCGTATTTGAGCGTGCGAACGTTTTCGAAACCGAAGATGTGGGCGGCGAGGATGCCGACGACGCTGGCAACGCGATAACAGTAAGTGCGCAGTTCTTCAAAGGTGGCATAAGTGCGCAGGTGCAGATCCATGTCCATTCCCGCGACGATCTCGTAAAACAGATCTTCCTCAAGCCCGTACTTTGAGGTGTAGTCCTTCAGGGCCCGGGCGACAGGGTGCTGCGGAGTACCATGAAACGTGTTGTGAACCTCCTGGCGCCACCAGTCGAGCTTGGCACGCGCAATCTCGGGATCGGGGCACTCGTCCACGACATCATCGACTTCGCGACAAAAAGCATACAGCGCGGTAATGGCCCGGCGCCGATCATCGGGCAGGAACAGAAAGCTGTAGTAAAAACTGGATTTGCTGCTTGCCGCCCGCTGGGCACAATATTGGTCGGGAGTCATCGTTCGATGGGCTCGGGGGGCGCGGGTTGCGGGTAGTTCGTCGTCATGGCAGACCATAATACCGCTATCCAGTCCGAACTGCGGAGTCGGGGACGCGCAAAAACCGTCGGACGCTTTCGCAGCGAGTCCAAAACGCGCAATCCCCCTGCGACCACGAGGCGAATTTCCAGCCCAAAGCGCCCGGAGAGGCGGCGGCTCAGCGGGGCGCCCTGCAGCATCATCCGGCGGGCGCGTTCCAATTGTGCATCGAGCAACCGGCGCAGCGACGGTGTATCGCGGTGTTTGCGAAAATCGTCAACAGTGACCCCGGCATGCGCCATTTCGTCCTCGGGAACGTAGATGCGATCGTTTTCGTCGATGTCTTGCGCAACGTCCTGATAAAAATTGATCAATTGGAGGGCCGTGCAAATCGCGTCCGAATCGAGCAGATTTTGCTCTGTCGCGTCGCCGTGCAAGTACAGCAAGAGCCGTCCGACCGGGTTGGCTGAGCACCTGCAATATTCGAGGACGTGCGTGAAGGTGGGGTAACGATGGGTGGTGACATCCGCGCGAAATGCGGTCAGCAGATCACGGAAAAGTTGCACCGGCAACGAGTGCCGACGAATAACGTCCGACAGTGCGATGAAAATCGGTTCACGGGGCGGTTCGCGGCGAAACGTCGCCTCCAGCTTGGCGCCGAAATCGTCGAGCAATGCCAGGCGTTGTACAGGTGTTCGCTCACCTTCGTCGGCAAAATCATCCGCGGTACGGGCAAAGGCGTAGATGACGGAAACGGGTTCACGGATTTTTCTCGGCAAGAGACGTGACGCCACCGGAAAATTCTCGTAATGTGCGCGCGCCATATCGAGGCAATGCCGGTAAGCTTGTGTTAATGCCGTATCGTGCATCGCCGTAATATACAACGCGACCGCGCCCGCTTGGCGCAAAATAGGAACCACTGCATATGGGTTACAAGAAACTTCTGATCGGTCTGGTTGTGGGCATCGCCCTGGGTATGTGGTGGGGCGTCAACATCGGAAAGGGTCAGCCGTTTTATGACAACCCGTTCAAGTCGGCGGAAGACCGCGCCAAGGAACGCGCCCGCAACGCGCTCGAAAGTGCAAAAGGGCTCTTCAAGTAACTTCTCAAGTTGAGTCTCTGAAGAGCAATAAACAGATTCGCCGAAGTGAGAATCTACTTTAACTCACGATTCGCGCGACTAATGCGCCCCGGGAGGCGGAAGCGAGTCGGAGACGGGCGAAGTTTCGCGCGCTGACTTTTCAATGGGCTCCGGATGTTCAATCTCGGACTTCGGCGTGATGCCCAGCTCTGTGAACTTGCGCGCGGCCGGTGCCAGGCGTGCCTCAAACGAACCCACGGCTTTGTTGTACGCGGCGACGCTCGAATCAAGACTCTTCCCGATCTTTCCAAACGTTTCCGCAAAAACCGCCATTCGATTGTAGAGCTCCTCGCCGAGGTTTCGAATCTGCTCCGCGTTTTCCGCCAGCGCTTCCTGGCGCCATCCGTAGGCCACCGCGCGCAGCAACGCGACAAAACTGGTCGGTGTCGCGAGAATCACTTTCTGACGTAACGCGTCTTCCAGCAGGTCGCGATCATGGTCCAGCGCTGCGGCGAGAAACTGTTCGCCGGGAATGAACAGCACGACGAAGTCGGGCGCGTTTTTGAACTGACTCCAGTAGGCTTTGCCGGCAAGCTCCTTCACGCGTTCGCGGACTTTGCGCGCATGGCGCTGGTATTCCGCATTGCGTGTTGAATCGTCCGCTGCCTCAATTGCCGAGAGATACGCATCAAGCGACGTTTTCGCATCGACGACGATCTCACGTCCGTCCGGCATGCGTACGATCATGTCGGGGCGCAACATGCCTTCGTCGGTGCGCACCGATTCCTGTTCGTAGAAATCGCAGTGCTGCACCATGCCGGCGAGTTCGGCCAGCCGCTTCAAGGTCAACTCACCCCACTGGCCGCGCACTTCAGGCCGCCGCAGCGCCTGCACCAGGTTGCGCGTTTCGCCGTGCAATTGCTGCTGTGTTTGCGCCATCAACTCAAGATGCTTGGTGAGAGACCCGTAGGCTTCCTTGCGTTCGTGTTCGATCTGTCGAAGTTGCTTCTCGGTTTTTTCCAACGCTTCGCGCACGGGTTTCACCAGGGCTTCGATCGATTTTTCTTTTTGGTCGAGGTCGCCCTGCGCCTTGACCTGAAACTGTTTGAGATTTTCCTGCGCGAGATTCAGGAAGGATTCGTTGTTACGCGCCAACGCGTCGCTGGCCAGTGCGGCAAAGGTGTCCACCAATTGCTGGCGGGCGGTGTTGGCTTGCTGCTCCTTCTCGCTCGCGGCACGTCTTTCATGTTCCAGCGTTGCTTGCAAGGAAATTGTCTGTTCCCGCGCCGTGGCAAGCCGCCGCTGCAACACGACGTAGGCGAACGCTGCGCCGATGGCAAACGCGAACAGCGCGATCAGGACGGACGAGAAAGTTTCAGTCATGCGCTATTGTGGCGCGAATTGGCCGGATGGAGTAGGGGGAACGCCCTTGGACTCACTCGAGCCAGTCGAGAATCTGCGGAGGTTGGGCCACCAGTCCGTCGGCGCCCCAGCTCTCAGGATGGTCAGCGGCGCCGAGGTATCCGAACAATGCCACCAGCGTGGACATTCCCGCGGCACGCCCGGCATCGATATCCCGCTGCGCGTCCCCGATATACAGGCATTCCCTTGCATCGCTCCCGGTCTGCGCGCAGGCATGCAGCATGGGCTCAGAATGCGGCTTCTTTTTTGGTGTTGTGTCGCCGCTCACGATACACGCAGCACGGGTGCTGAGATGCAGCTGTTCCATCAACGGGTCCGTGAGCCAAGCGGGCTTGTTTGTCACCACGCCCCAGTTCATGCCACGCGCTTCGACGCTGTCCAGCAATTCATCCATGCCTGCAAACAGCCGCGTGTGTACGGCGAGGTGATCGCGATAGATGCTGAGCATTCGAAGTCGCAGCGCGGCGAATGCCTCGCTTTCGACTGCGAGTTCCGGAAAGCCGAGTTTGATTAAAGCGACACCACCGTGGGAAACGATCGGGCGAATTTGCGAATAGGGAACTTCGGCACGACCTTGTTCGACGCGAACGACGTTCAGTGCATAGGCCAGATCGGGGCCGGTGTCGGCGAGCGTTCCATCGAGATCAAACAACAACGTCCTGAACTTCATTCTGCCGTGCGGCACCACGCAAAATAGTTCACATCAATATCACTGCCGAGCGAGTACTCGCGCGTCAGCGGGTTGTAGGTCATGCCGCGCAGCTCTTTCAGCGTCAGGCCGGCAGCGCGGGACCAGCGTTCGAGTTCGGAGGGGCGAATGAATTTGCGGTAGTCATGCGTGCCCTTGGGCAACATGCGCAGCAAGTACTCCGCACCGACCACGGCCAGCAGGTAGGACTTTGGATTTCGATTGATGGTCGAGAACATCACGTGTCCTCCCGGTTTGACGAGTCGTGCGCACGCGCTAACGATCGATGCAGGGTCCGGCACGTGTTCGAGCATCTCCATGCACGTGACGACATCGAACGCCTGGGGATGTTGTTCGGCAAACGCTTCGGCCGTGGTGCGGTGGTAGTCGATCTTCAGTCCGCTTTCATGCAGGTGTAGCTTCGCCACTTTTAATGAAGCATCGGCGAGGTCGATGCCCGTGACCTGCGCGCCGCGTTGCGCCATAGCTTCAGTCAACAAGCCGCCGCCGCAACCGACATCGAGCACGCGCTTGCAGGACAACGCGACGCACGCGTCGATGTATGCGACGCGTAACGGGTTGAGATCATGCAGCGGTTTCATTTCGCCCTGCGGATCCCACCAGCGCGAAGCAAACGCCTCGAATTTTGAGACTTCCTGCGGATCGTAATTGTCGGATGCGGACGTATTCATGGGGTTCACTCGAACGGCTTCATTTTTTCATGCCACTCTTTGGCCTTGGCAACCACGGCGCGTTCGTCGAGCGAGGTGAGCGCGCGATCCTTCAGCAGTTGTTTGCCGGCGACCCACACGTCGGTCACTTTCTCGCGGCCGGTGGCATACACCAGTTGCGAGATGGGGTGATAGATCGGTTGGGTTTCAAGATCGCCCAGATTCACGGCGGTGATGTCCGCTGCCTTTCCGGGAACCAACGATCCAGTGACATCGTCGATGCCCAGCGCCTTGGCGCCATTCAGCGTGGCCATGCGCAAGGCGAGAGGCGCTGGTACAGCGCTCGCGTCCGTCGCCACCGCTTTTGCCAACAGTGCTGCGGTGCGCATTTCGCTGAACATGTCGAGGTCGTTGTTGCTTGCGGCGCCGTCGGTTCCGAGTGCGACATTGACGCCCGCACAGCATAGTTTGTGGACTCGGCAAAAACCGCTGGCCAGTTTCAGGTTTGATTCCGGACAGTGAATCACATTGGCGCCGCTGGCACCGAGCATCACGATCTCGCCGTCATTGAGCTGCGTCATGTGAACTGCCAGCATGCGCGGCGTCACGAGCCCCAGTTGCTGCAGTCGCGCCAACGGACGATGGCCGAGGCGGTTGACGCAGTCCTCAACTTCAAATGCGGTTTCGTGCACGTGCATGTGAATCTGCAGGTCCAGTTCTTCTGCATAGGTGCGCAATTTTTCCAGCGGTCCATTAGATACAGTGTACGGCGCGTGCGGACCGAACACTGTCGTGATCATCGGATGGTCACGATACTGATCGTGCACCGCGAGTCCCTTGTGAATGTATTCGTCCGCGTTGGATGCCCACGCGGACGGAAAGTCCAGGACTGTCAGGCTGATGCTGGCACGCATGCCGGCATCGTTGACAGCGCGGGCAGCTTCTTCCGGAAAAAAATACATGTCGTTGAAGCACGTGGTCCCGCCGCGCAGCATTTCTGCAATCGCCAGTTGCGTGCCCTCATACACAAAGCGACCGCTGACATGTTTGGCCTCGGCCGGCCAGATGTGATTTTGCAGCCAATCCATCAAATGCAAATCGTCGGCGATGCCGCGCATCAGCGACATGCAGGCGTGGGTATGCGCATTGATCAAACCGGGGATCAGTGCGTGCGATTCAAGGGTGTGCGAGTTGCGCGCGGAATATTTCTGCGTCGCCTGCGAAGTGGGTAATATTTCTACAATTCGCCCCTGGTCCACGGCAATGGCGTGGTTTTCGAGGACCGCGCCGTCCGGTTCCACCGGAATGACCCAGCGCGCCTGGAGAAGTGAATCGACATGTTGCATATCGCGGCTCGCAACGGGATGATTTGTGCCGAAGTGTATCCGATTCGCGGTTCGGCCGAATACCCCGTTGCGACAGGCGGGATAAAACAAGAACAGGGAGACAAGCATGGCAACAAAGAAAAGGAAGACTGCCAAACCGAAACGTGCCGCCGCGCGAACCAAAAAGAAACCCGTAAAACATCTGGTAATGATCGCGACGCGGAAAGGGCTGTGGTTTCTGCATGGCGACGGCGCGCGTAAGCAGTGGAAAGTGGAGGGGCCGCACTTTCTCGGACAGATCATTAATCACGTCATGCTGGATCCTCGCGACGGTCGCACGATGCTGGCCGCCGCATCGACGGGCCACCTGGGGCCAACGTTGTTTCGATCCACCGATCGTGGCAAGACATGGAAAGAAGCCAAACAGCCACCGGCGTTTGCAAAGGCGCCCGAGGGTGCAAAAGGTCGTGCCGTGAACCATACATTCTGGTTCACGCCATGCCATGCCAATGAACCGAATGCCTGGTATGCCGGAACCTCGCCGCAAGGATTGTTTCGTTCGGACGACGGCGGCGACACCTGGTATTCGTGCTCCTATATCAACGAGGATCCGCAGTACATCGAGTGGATGGGGAGCGTGCAGGACGGCACGCCCGATGGCCCGAAAATGCATTCGATCACGGTCGATCCGCGCGACCCCGCGCATTTGTACTTTGCGATGTCAGGCGGTGGCGTGCACGAATCCACCGACGGTGGAAAAACGTTCAAGACGCTGGTGAAGGGCATGGAAGTGGTCGGCGGTTTCGACGCATCAAATATTGCGTTTCACGATCCGCATTGCATGCGCATGTGTCCGTCTAATCCGGATCGCCTATATCAGCAAAATCACTGCGGCATCTATCGCATCGATCGTCCGTCAGACGAATGGGTGCGCATCGGCCGCAACATGCCAAAGGCGGTCGGCGATATTGGTTTCCCGATGGTGGTCCATCCGCGTAACGACAAAACCGCATGGGTATTTCCCATGGACGGCCAAACGGTGTGGCCGCGCACGACAGTGGGTGGAAAGCCGGCAGCGTTCGTGACCCGTAACGCAGGCAAGAGCTGGCAACGCCAGGATAAGGGTTTCCCGAAATCGCAAGCCTGGTGGACGGTAAAACGGCAAGCGATGACCTCGGACGGACGTGATCCCGTTGGTCTCTACCTGGGGAACACCGGCGGTGAAGTGTGGATGAGTCGCGACGAAGGAAAGAGTTGGTCCTGCATCGTCCGCCACTTGCCGGAAATCTACGCGGTCGAGGCCATCGCGCTGTCGTGAAAGTGATGATCCCCAGCCCGTTGCAGTCGTATACCCGGACGAACTGGGTTGAGGCTGACGGCGCGACGCTGAATGAGTTGCTTGCAGACCTTGACCGCCAGTTTCCTGGAATCCGGTTTCGCGTGGTCGACGAGCAGGATCGACTGCGCGCCCACATGCGGTTCTTCGTGAATAACGAGCAGACGTTTGAACTAAACCATCCGCTTCATCCCGGAGATGAAGTGGTGTTGGTCCAAGCTTTGAGTGGTGGGTGAGCAACGTTTTTAAAAAAGTAGGTTGCTCGATACTATTCAAGAGCATTACGTAAGGAGGCATCACTCCATGAGTAAGAGGGCATTGGACGATCGCGCGCTTGATACGCTGTTTCGCGAAGCGCGGAGTTTCAACTATTGGTTGCCCGAGCCCGTGGACGATTCCCAACTCCGCGCGCTCTACGAATTAATGAAGTTCGGACCGACGGCGTCGAATTCTTGCCCGGCTCGCGTTGTATTTGTCAGGACGCCGGAGGGAAAAGCACGGCTCAAGCCGTCACTCGATGAAGGTAACGTGAACAAGTCGATGACTGCGCCCGTCGTTGCCCTCCTTGGCATGGATCTGGAGTTCTACGAAAAATTTCCCGTGCTATGGCCTCAATCGGACAAGCGCTCCGGCTTTGTTGGGCAGCCGGACAAGATCAAGGCGTCGGCGACCCGCAACAGCACGCTGCAGGCGGCCTATTTTATGATGGCGGCGCGCAGCCTCGGACTGGATTGCGGGCCGATGACCGGGTTTGATCCGGACAAATTGAATGCGGCGTTTTTCCCGGACGGGAAAATCAAAGTGAACATGATTTGCGCCATTGGTTATGGGGATCGCAGCAAGTTGCATCCGCGCCGGCCGCGTCTTTCGTTTGAAGAAGTTTGCCAGTTTGCCTAGTTACCGGCTTCCGACATGGATTTGAAAACTCTGTTTTCCGGATTGGCGGATCTGGCGCCCGGTATCAAATCGATCAACGCCCTGATCAAGGAAGCGCGCGGCACCAAGCGCGAAGTGTTGCGTGAACTTCACGACAACATCGATCGCATCGCGCTCTTTCAACAGAATGGCTTGCCGCCCGAGCAGATCAACCGTGTGGTAAACGCATTGCAGGTCAGCACTTATCTGGCCGCGAGCAAGGCGGGTTTCGATTTCAATTCACTGAAAAAGGGAAAGCTCGCGGCGGCGTCCGTGCGCGACGTCCCGCAGTTCAAAACGCTCGTCGGTGCTTCGACTGAGCAGCTTTTCGACAAGCTCTACGGCGCCATCCATCGGTTAAAAGTCATCTGTGCGGACTACCCGGACAGCCCGAAACTGCGCAAGAATGTGCGCCTGTGGAATGTCTTCAAATTGATGCTGGTTTTGGTTCGGCACATCAAGTCGAACTGAGCGCCGCCGGGATATCGAAATAATGACCACCCAACACGACACCATCCGCGCCATCGTCTGGACCGGCAGCGAATTGCAACTGCTTGACCAGCGCCTGTTGCCGCAGCGCAAGGAGTATCTGTCGTTTTCGCGCGCCGCAGACGTGGCGCAGGCCATTAAAGACATGGTGGTGCGCGGCGCTCCGGCGATCGGCATTACCGCGGCGTTTGGCGTGGTGCTGGCGGCGCGCGATGCGTTGGCCCGGTCCGGCGCGGACTGGAAGAATGCCATTGAATCGGATTTGCAGGCACTGGCCGCGTCACGCCCGACCGCGGTGAATCTGTTTTGGGCCATCAAGCGCATGCGCTTGAAGATTTCGAGCGCCGGAGCGGACCCGTATGCCGAGTTGTTAGCCGAGGCGCAGCGAATTCATGACGAGGATATCGCCGCGAATCGCCGCATGGGTTCCTACGGCGCAGAACTGATTGCGGCGGGTTCGGGACTGCTAACGCACTGTAATACCGGTTCGCTTGCAACCGGGGGCTACGGTACGGCGCTGGGGGTGATTCGAAGTGCGTATGCCGCGGGAAAGGTCACCCATGTTTTTGCGGATGAAACCCGGCCCTGGTTACAGGGTGCCCGGTTAACAGCCTGGGAACTGGTCCAGGATCAAATCCCGGTGACCCTGCTTGCCGACAGTGCGGCGGGGTACCTGATGCAACAAGGAAAAGTCCAGTGGGTCATCGTCGGTGCCGATCGGATCACGGCCAACGGCGATACCGCGAACAAGATCGGGACTTACAGTGCCGCCGTGAATGCCAAGCACCACGGGGTGAAGTTCATGGTGGTCGCGCCGACGTCGACCATCGACATGTCACTGGCCGACGGCAGCGCCATTCCGATCGAACAACGTCCAAAAGATGAGGTATTGGGGTTCGGTGGACAGACTGTCGCCGCATCCGGTGCGGACGCATGGAATCCGTCTTTCGATGTGACCCCGGCGGATTTGATCGACGTGATCGTGACGGAAAAAGGGGTTGTCCAGAACCCGAACCGGGACCGCATGCACGCGTTGATCACCCGTTGCTCACAGTAACCTGATCCGCCGATGGCGGTCGGCGTAACCTACCAAACAAACAACCTTTTTCTGCGTTCACGCGAGTGCTTCCGCACCAACCGTGTGGTACCATTTCGCACCTTAAAATAACGCCGTCGTTCAGGCTCTAACTCGCTTAGAAAAAGGAACGCACCTCGCCGATGGAGTTCGCAAAAGAAGTCCTGCCCGTAAACCTCGAAGATGAAATGCGTCAGTCCTATTTGGACTACGCAATGAGCGTGATCGTCGGTCGTGCGCTGCCCGATGTGCGCGACGGACTGAAACCGGTGCACCGGCGCGTCTTGTACGCGATGAGTGAACTGGGCGTCGACTGGAACAAGCCGTATAAAAAGTCCGCCCGTGTCGTCGGTGACGTCATCGGTAAATACCATCCCCATGGCGATCAGGCTGTGTACGACACGATCGTACGCATGGCGCAGCCATTCTCGCTGCGTTACATGCTGGTGGACGGTCAAGGCAACTTCGGTTCGGTCGACGGTGACGCGCCCGCGGCGATGCGTTACACCGAAGTGCGCATGTCGCGCATCGCGCACGAGTTGCTCGCGGACATTGAAAAGGAAACCGTCGATTTCGCACCGAACTACGACGGATCGGAAAAAGAACCCACCGTTCTTCCTGCGCGCATTCCGAATCTGCTGATCAACGGCACGACCGGCATCGCAGTCGGCATGGCGACGAATATCCCGCCGCATAACATCACGGAAGTGATCAATGCGTGCGTGGCGCTGATCGACGATCCGAACATCGATATCGCCGGTTTGATGCAACACATCCCGGGACCGGACTTCCCGACGGCGGCGATCATCAACGGCGCGCGTGGCATTCAAGAGGCGTATGTTTCCGGTCGCGGCAAGATCTACATGCGGGCACGCACGGAGATCGAGACGGACGAAAAGAACGGCAAGCAGTACATCATCGTTACCGAACTGCCGTATCAGGTGAACAAGGCGCGCCTGCTCGAGAAGATTGCCGAGCTGGTCAAAGACAAGAAACTCGAGGGCATCAACGAACTGCGCGACGAGTCCGACAA
>DKAR01000150.1 GCA_002450895.1 Proteobacteria bacterium UBA6921 | reverse complement strand
CTCGGCCGTATGCCTTCCGCGGTGGGTTACCAGCCGACGTTGGCAGAAGAAATGGGCGCCCTGCAGGAGCGCATTACATCGACCAAGGTTGGATCAATTACCTCCTTCCAGGCTGTCTACGTTCCCGCAGACGACCTGACCGACCCTTCGCCGGCAACAACGTTTGCGCACTTGGACGCGACACTGGTGCTTTCGCGCCAGATCGCCGAACTTGGAATTTACCCGGCCGTCGATCCGCTCGACTCNNCTTCCTGTCGCAACCGTTCTTCGTTGCGGAAACGTTTACCGGTACGCCCGGAAAGTATGTTGCGCTGAAGGACACCATCAAGGGATTCAAAGCCATCATCAACGGTGAAATGGATCAGTATCCGGAGCAGGCGTTCTACATGGTCGGTGGTATTGAAGAAGTCGCCGAGAAGGCGAAGAAGCTGCAGTAGCGCGCTGGGGCGACGGAGAGAATTATGGCGATGACTATGCATGTCGACATTGTGAGCGCTGAAGCATCCATTTTTTCGGGATTGGTGGAAATGCTTTTTGCTCCTGCCGAGATGGGCGAAGTCGGGGTTCTTCCTCGCCATGCGCCATTGTTGACCCGGCTTCGGCCGGGTGAGGTGCGGGTGAAACTGCCTGGCGGCGAGGAGGAATTCTATTACGTCTCCGGGGGGATTCTTGAAATTCAGCCGAATGGCGTGACGGTCCTCTCCGACACGGCCCTGCGTGCCCATGACATCGATGAAGCGAAGGCGCTGGAAGCGAAGCAACGGGCCGAGCAGGTGCTCAAGGACAAGAAGGGTGAAATCGACTATGCGCGCGCGGAATCTGAATTGGCAGAGGCTGTCGCCCAACTTAACGCACTAAAGCGTTTGAAGAAGAAGACCGGACGATAAATCGTCAATATTTCACAGATATAATCAGGGCAGCGTCAGCTGCCCTTTTTCATTTTTATGCCGATAATTCATGATGCTTTCGCTACGCCCATGAGGCCCGGCTGGTAGTTAATCCAATGACAGCGTCCAAACGAGCATTGAGTGTCGTAATTCTTGCGGCGGGCCAAGGGACCCGAATGAAGTCCGACTTGCCCAAGGTCCTTCATATTTTGGGCGCCAAAGCATTGCTGGCGCATGTCATTGACGCGGCGCAAGCGCTGTCCCCGGAAAAGATTTTTGTCGTGGTCGGGCATGGGTCGGACAAAGTGAAAAGTGCAATGACCGAGCTCCCCGTCGAGTGGGTGGAACAGTCACAACAGCTCGGGACGGGGCACGCTGTCATGCAGGCGATGCCAAACATTCCTGATCACCACACCGTATTGATTCTTTACGGGGATGTACCGTTAATTCGCACGAGTACGTTGTCGACACTTGTGGGCCAATCAAGTGAAGAACACCCGGCTTTAATTACGTGTGAACTCGACAAGCCCGCTGGCTATGGAAGAATTATCCGAGACGCATCCGGCAATGTTTGCGAAATCGTTGAAGAAAAAGACGCAACAGAAGAACAACGCGCGATCAGGGAAATTAACGCAGGATTTATTGCGGCGCAGGCCAAGAGCCTGAAAGGCTGGCTGAGCGCACTTGAGAACAAGAATGCAAAAGGCGAATACTACCTGACTGATGTTATTGCGAAGGCTGTTCGTGCAAAAAGTACGATTCACACGGTTCGTGCCGAAGACGAATATGAGATTCTTGGGGTTAATACCAAGCAGCAACTTGCGACGCTGGAGCGTCAATTCCAGCGGCGAATCGCTGAATGCCTCATGGCCGATGGAGTGTCCCTGCGTGACCCATCTCGAATTGATGTCCGTGGGCAAATTACGGTGGGTCGAGATGTTGTTATTGATGTAAATGCGGTTTTTGAGGGGGTCGTCGTAATCGGCGACAGGACGTCGATTGGTCCCAATGTCGTCCTGCGTGATGTCGAAATCGGCCGCGACGCTAACATCAAGGCCAACTGTGTCATTGAAGAGGCGAAAATAGGCCATGGATGCGAAATTGGCCCGTTTGCGCGAATTCGACCAGCGACGGTGCTTGCAGAAAAGGTGCACATCGGAAATTTCGTCGAGGTAAAAAAGTCAGAAATCGGGACCGGATCGAAGGTCAACCATTTAAGCTACATCGGAGATACATCTGTCGGTGCCAAAGTGAATATCGGCGCCGGGACGATTACGTGCAATTATGACGGCGCAAACAAACACAAAACGATCATTCGTGACAATGCCTTTATCGGTTCCGATACTCAGCTGATTGCACCTGTCGAGATTGGTGAGGGCGCAACTATTGGCGCAGGTTCGACAATTACGCACAGCGCGCCGGAGAACGAACTCACACTAAGTCGTGTACGCCAAACAACAGTAAAGGGGTGGAAGCGCCCCACAAAGAAGAAATCGGATTAGTCTGGGAGAATTCCTATGTGCGGAATCGTCGGTGCCGTAGCTCAGCGTGACGTAGTGCCTATTCTGGTGGAAGGCCTGCGGCGTCTTGAATATCGCGGTTATGATTCCGCGGGTGTTGCAGTTCTGGATAACGCCGCGTGCCTGGGGCGTGTTCGAACGAAGGGCAAGGTCGCTGATCTCTCTGCCGAAATTGGCGGCTCATTGCACGGAACGACGGGTATCGCACACACTCGCTGGGCAACGCATGGAGTTCCAAGTGTCAGCAATGCCCATCCGCACATCTGCCGCAAAACAGTTGCACTGATTCACAATGGGATTATTGAGAATTACGAGGAACTGCGAACGCAGCAAACCGCGGCAGGGTACGAATTCACGTCGGAGACCGATACTGAAGTTGTTGTTCATCAGGTCTATGACTACCACGTTCGTCAGGGAATGGATCTTTTCGATGCGGTGCGCCGTGCGGCAAAGGATCTTCGAGGAGCTTACGCGCTGGGTGTGGTCAGTACGAAGTCTCCTGATCGATTGGTCGCTGCAAGGCTCGGTAGCCCGCTGGTGATTGGCATTGGTATTGGTGAGCACTTCATTGCATCCGATGTTGCTGCCCTGCTACCCGTAACACAGCAGTTCGTCTTTCTCGAGGAAGGAGACTTTGCAGACATTCGACGGGAATCCTTTGTCATATACGATTCTGCTGGCAATCAAGTTGAACGGAAATTACACAAGAGTGAGTTGACGCTCGACGCGGTTGAGCGTGGCGAATATCGGCACTACATGCTGAAGGAGATTTTCGAACAACCGCGCGCTGTTTCCGACACGTTGGAAGGACGAATAGCGCAGCATCGTGTTCTGGAAGAATCGTTTGGCCCCGGTGCTTCAAAGATTTTTGACGAAGTGCAGGGTGTGCATATCATCGCCTGTGGAACGAGTTATCACGCCGGGATGATTGGCCGGTACTGGCTCGAGTCGCTTGCGGGAATTCCGTGCAGCGTAGAGGTTGCCAGTGAGTTTCGATATCGAAAGCCTGTAGTACGGCGCAACTCGCTTGTTGTGACAATTTCCCAATCGGGTGAGACAGCCGACACCCTAGCCGGTTTGAAAGAAGCAAAGCAACTCGGATTTGGACATTCTTTGGCAATTTGCAACGTTCCAGAGAGTTCGATTGTTCGGGAATCAGAATTGGTCTTGATGACGCGCGCCGGTCCGGAGATTGGCGTTGCATCGACAAAAGCATTTACTACGCAACTCACAGCATTAATGCTGCTTGTGATTGCGCTTGGACGCCGTTTCGAGCTCAAGCCAGATGCCGAAAAATCGCTGGTTGATCAACTGTTGCAATTACCGCGAAAGATTGAACTGACGCTACATCTGAATCAACAAATCAAAGTCCTTTCTGAGCAGTTTGCTGACAAACATCACGCGTTGTTTCTCGGGCGTGGCGCGCAGTATCCGGTGGCAATGGAAGGTGCGCTTAAACTGAAGGAAATATCGTACATACACGCGGAAGCGTACCCTGCAGGTGAGCTTAAGCATGGCCCTCTTGCACTGGTTGATGCAGATATGCCCGTTATTGCCGTGGCACCCAATAATGAATTGATCGAAAAACTCAAATCGAACTTGCAGGAAGTGCGGGCGCGCGGAGGGCAGCTTATAGTTTTTGCGGATGCACATTCTGATGTTGCGTCAACTCCCGGTGTTCAGGTTGTCGACGTCGCGGCCGTGGAGGATAGCATTTCGCCAATTATCTATAGTGTTCCACTTCAACTACTTGCGTACCATGTCGCGGTTTTGAAAGGTACCGATGTTGACCAGCCAAGAAATCTGGCAAAATCTGTCACTGTTGAATAAGATTTCCGAAACATCGACGGAAGTAGCAAGGCACGGAGTGGTTATGTTTGGAGTTCATCCGCCAGTGGTTGGTACGTGGTACGTCAACCGTTCAGGAAAATTGGTGCTGGTTAAAATGTTGTCCTATTCCGGCAAGCGGCCGCACCAGGTCATGATCGAGTCGCAAGAAGGCGCGACCCACATGGTTCCGATGTCTGACTGGGGAAAGCTAAATCTTCAGATCCACGCCTGGGTTCCAGCTCAGCAGCGCTCTGTCTTTCGAAGCAACCAGCAGCCCAACTAGAAACAACTAGCGGCACAACTAGAAGCGCGCGAGGCGCGCCGATGGATTACTCACGTCTCTAGGCGGGCCCAACCTGCTGAATCAGTGCTCGAAGCAGAACGAGTTCATAGACCAGCAGCGATACGTATATTCCCGCGCAGGCATATATGACATGTTCAACACGGATACGCTGGAATACCTTGAAGTTGTTGTGAATAACCAGCCAAACTAACCCGCAGGCGGTCATGAGATATTTCGTGGCGATAAAGACTACGACGCCTTCTTCAATCAACACCCGCATTACAAGATTTACTTCGACAGCGCCGCGATCCAGCAGGCTCAAAGTAATTAGTGCGTCAACGACACACAGAACAAGGATCGTGAGGCTTGGTGCCAATAACCGCGCGTCGTAGTGGTCGAGTCGGCTTCGTGTGGCGTCTGACGCCCGACGATGTGCTCTCCGGCGACCATTCCAATGATGGCTGCTCAAAACGGAGGCGCGCGTGATACGCCGGTCGTCGCCCTCGCGGCGATTTGAATCAACAATTGTTGTAGTAGACATGTGGCACCCCAGCCCCTTTATATTGGCTAATCGCAGTCAGCCTGGGTGCCAGTATAATCTCGAAGGCGCAGCCGCTTAATTAGAATAGGAAATATCAGGGCGACGCAAATATATAGTCCAACTGACGAATTGATGTGCGCCCAAACGGCCGCAATTCGCGGAATATCGAGTAATCAAATCCATCGCGCGCGGGCAAGCTGGAGCAGGACTGGCCAAATGGCGGCGATGTCTTTTTGAAAAACGATCTGCGAATCTGCGCGAACCGATTCCCAGTCACCACGTCCGATTTCCGCCTCCAGTTGTCCGGGTGCCCACCCGGTAAACCCTGAAAAAACCTTAACTTCCGAACGCCCGTGCGTGTTTGACTTGTCGGTGAGATAGGACCTGGCATCGGCACCTGCGAGCAAGTACAGGTCGTTAACAATGAGACTTCGACGCGCTGTAGCGGGATTCTTGGCGATAACAAATAGTGCATCCGGGCGAACTGGCCCGCCAAGAAAAAGCGGCGCTGAAGACAGTCCTGTAAAGAACTCCGACACGTCTCGCCCGGAGTCGCGGTTGACCGCAATGCCCAGAGTGCCCGTTCGCTCAGCATGGGTGACCAAGATTACGGTCTTTTCAAAACTTGTTCCGTCTAGCTTCTCTGTGGCGACCAGAAAAACTCCCTTTTCCGGTGTCGCAGCTGAAGAGGGACCAATTCCCATTAACAGCAGCACGACGAGTGGCGCCAGCTTTTTGAGAGTTCGCACGTTCGCCTATCCAATGGTTTGTCGATGTCAAAGTTTACGCGCCAACTCATCGACACGCATGTGTTGAGGGGCCGACTTAGAGGCGCGACGCACATTCTAACTGCATGAATAATAATACGTATATTTAGACTTCAAAGTGAGCCTAGAGTTGGCACTGTTTTTGAAGAGCTATTCCGTTGTGCTGGTTGGGGCGTAAAAATCTTGCCGTATAACGGGGGTACTATGAGGAACCAACAAATGCTTGCGGAATCTCGTGAAACAGTTCGGCAGTCGATAAACCTCGAAGAGGTTAATGGTTCATTTCGCATTCAAACTAAACTGAAGCATTACGACGCCGCAGTAATTCGAGATGTTTCCGTTTCCGGCGCCGGAATTGAGCTCGATGACCCTCTCGAAGTTGGTGCCAACATCGATCTGACCTTCTCAGCAGGCGATTGGAAAATTAGCGTGGAGGGCCGTGTTGTTTGGTGCAGCATGCGCACTGCGCGATCGGACTCTGTGAGCCACAGTGCCGAGTCCTATCGTATCGGAGTCAAGTTCAATCCGAGAAACGCGAATAACAACGTCATCTTTTTCATGGCGTCGCGTTCCATGGTAAATCCCCACATTTAAAGCTATGTGATCTTTAACGCGAAGGCTTTGTTAGGGGATGAGGCGGTATCGAACGCCGATCATCACATCGACGGCAAAGCTTGTTTTAGGAATGATATTTGACCGGGGAGCAATTTCCGCGAACAGGTCAAGTGGGGCAGTATTCCACAAATAGCTCACTCCGATCGGAATTCTGAAGCCAATATGCGTCGAGGAGGTTTCAGACGACCGAATGCGGGCACCAAAGCCAAAATACATGGGCATGGTGGCGCCTTCCAGCTCGAATTGCTCGAAGTTATGCGTCAAATAATCCGCGTGGGTCTCAAGAAATTTATTTGAAGCGCTCCACTCGGCGAACACGTCAATTGCGGTTTCGCGCGAAGTCCAGAATTTTACAGAAAGGCCCGTTGGCGCCGGGGCTGCCATTCCGACTGATACCTCATTGCCCAACAGTCCAAATGCCGTGGCGTTGGAACTTGCCAGAACTCCTGCAAGCATCAGGAAAACTGCGAAAACGCAACGAAAAGAACCCATATCCGCCAAACCCACAGTTACAATACACGCAGGCGGCAGATTCTACCTGATTCGCAGTGCGCGACAAACCGTGACGGACAAAAACTTGCCCTCCAAATCAAATTGCAGCCCCTTTTTTTGCGACAAACGTCAACCTCTCCGGCAGTGGGGTCGAGTCGTTCTATTTGCTCTGGCTTTGTGCCTATTTTTTGGTACACCAAATGCGCGCGCTGATGAGGCCTCCCACAAAGAGGATTTGGCAATTAATTCCGTAATTCGCGATCTGGGTATGTTCGAAGTCGTTCGTGACATTCCACAGATGCTCGCTGACGGACTGGCACAGCAAAAACGTGAAAAGCCGGCGACCGATGCTGAATTGGCGCGTCGGGATCGCCTTGCAAGAATGCTCGATGCGCAGTTCGTCGAGCGGGAAATCATTGCCCGCGCCAGAACATTTCTTGCCAAGAGCTATGACGAGTCTCGCTACTCGACGTTGCAGCGGTTGCTGCAATCTCCAATTGCACGAAATTTGATGCAGCTGAAACGCGACGCAATGAGTGATTCGTCGTTGACGGCAATTCGGCGGCTTGCCGCAGATTACAAAGAAAGCGAGCAAGACAAGGGGCGATTGGCGATATTGCGGCAATTGGATGATGCATCCGGAGACACGGAGTTTTTCGTCGCCGCCCAGGCATTGGCGATCTATTCGCTTACATTACTGACTGATCCAGATGTGGACCCGAAATTGAATTCGGATACTTTCTTGCGTCAGACCTACGATCAATTGATTCGGCCCAGTCGCTTTACGACGACGATGACTTATTTATATGCGTTCCGCAGCCAGTCCAACGCCGACTTGCAACAATTTGTCGATTTGTACTCTTTTGCTGACGTCCAATGGTTTCTTTCCGCATTTATGGATTCGTTGCGGGACGCCGTTTTCGAATTTACGAAGGATACAGCACGAAGAACTCCGCCAGCTTCTCACTAATATAAGCTGCGGCCCGTATTTCTTATGTTTGCTTTGCGCAGCGGATCGTAGGCGAGCCTTGCGAGTTTCGACATTTCATTTTTCGCCTGTCAGGTATTAGCGCGACCGGGTAGAAATCGTGGGGAAAATTAGCGACCTTTTTGTTCACCGCCATCTTCGGTATCGACAGAATTGCAGTCATTGACCGCCTTGATACTTATTTTCAACGTCGTACTGATTTTGGCGTTGACGCAACGCATCCAATCGGCCGTCACGGAGTCAGGATCTTTATCGAATTTTTCCTCGGAAACATCTGTTGGTAGCTTTGCGCGGCATGCCTTGATTGCGGAATTCATTGCGCTCTTGCAGTTAGCCGGTCTGGTTTGCAGACATTCCGTAAATGACTCATCGTCACATGCGTCGAGCACATCCGATTCAACCATTTGCGCAATTTCTCGTGCGAGATCCGCATCGGCAAATGACAAGCCGGGTAACACAAGCCACAGCGCAATAATCACGGACCCGATCTGCTGAAACATATGTTTTTCCTTTTTTGTGCTCAAGCCGAGTGGAACGTGCGGCGAGATTAGGTCCTTTTGGCCGACGTGCACAAGTCCAACACCGTTTTTTTGGAATACTGCCCAAGGCGTACGCGGTATCGGGCTTAAAAGTGTGGAAGCGTTTCGATGCCAACGGCGGCGCCAACTACGCTCTTGAAAATGTGCGCCCGAAGCTTATGTGGACTTTCGAACACAAGTCCTGCGCGGCGCAGCAGAAACTTTTGGAGGGCGAGGAGGCGGTATTGCTCAGCTTGGAGGGTGCTGAATGGGCTTGGCGGAAATAAGCCCAATCAGCGCTTGTCGAGTCCTAGCAAAAAAAACTATCCGCACTTGGAGTCACCGCAATTCAGACAGGTCATGCAGCCGTCCATCTTGATGACCGCTTTGGTGTTACATTTGATGCAAAGTTGGGCGCCCGTGGGGAAGTCGCCCGGATCCGCCTTTTCGGCCTTGTTTGCGTAAGAATCAAACTGGGCTCGTTTCTCGTCGATGAGCTTTTTTTGGTGCTCATCTAGCGTGTTGCTCTTGAGCAATCCGATCATACGTAAGTGGCTTTCGATCGCATCGCCGATTTCTGCGACGAGTGACGGCATGTACTTGCCGCCTTTCTTGAAATATCCGCCTCTCGGATCAAAGACCGATCGCAATTCGTCCACCAAGAAAGTGACGTCACCGCCTTTGCGGAACACTGCGGAAATAATTCGAGTTAACGCCACGATCCACTGAAAGTGGTCCATGTTCTTCGAATTGATGAAGATCTCGAAAGGGCGGCGAAGCTCATGTTCGGTGCCGGGGTTCAAAATAATGTCATTGATCGTCACGTAAAGGGAATGTTCCGAAAGCGGTGTCTTCACCTTGTACGTGGTCCCGAGCAACATGTCCGGACGCTCGAGTTTTTCATGCATCTGAACCACATTGCCGCTGGCCTCGCGCTTGGCATCTGCCGTCGCGGACTTGTCTTTTGTTCCTTCCTTCTCAGGTTGAACAACGCTGTATCCAGTGATCTTCTTGTCGATTTTGATAGTCATGTCGCTTCTCCGTTGACGGTCACGTTGCTCAGAACTTGCCGTAGTAACCTTCCTTCATTGCATCGTACAGGTTGGCTGCCGTGTGGATTTCGCCGTCGTATTCGATTTCCTCGTTTCCTTTGACCTCGATAACGGAACCATCGTCGAGAGTGAACTTGTATTTGGTGTTTTCAAGATCCTGCTCTTTGACCAGCACACCCTGGAACGCCTCCGGGTTAAAGCGGAACGTAGTGCAGCCTTTCAGGCCCTGCTCGTACGCATAAAGATAAATACTCTTGAAGTCGTCGTACGGGAAATCCGTCGGAACGTTCGCAGTTTTGGAAATCGACGAATCGATCCATCGTTGCGCTGCCGCTTGCACATCGACGTGTTCCTTCGGAGTGATGTCGTCGGCGGAGATGAAATAGTCCGGTAATTTCTCTTCTGCCTTTTCCGAGCCTGGTTTGGCGTTGGCATTGATCAGCGTCCGATAGGCCAGAAGTTCAAAAGAGTAGACGTCGACTTTTTCCTTGGTCTTCTTGCCTTCGCG
>DKAR01000211.1 GCA_002450895.1 Proteobacteria bacterium UBA6921 | reverse complement strand
GTTAGCTGCCTATGGAATCAGATCCTGAAACATACGACTTTGGAACGTTGCTCAACGAATCGGAGAGTGAACGCCTCCGACTGATATACGAAGGTCGGATGTTTAACGACAACGAACGTGGTTACGACTTTCACTCATTGGTGTGGGAAGCCAAGGAAGGTGGGAATTGGCGGGCTAAGAGAGAGATAACCCGAAGCAGTTTCGAGTCAGAGTGCACGAATCAGCGGTGGGTAAGTAAACTGCACAGCTTCGATTCAAGTGCTGGCCACGCTATTTTGCAAGTTGCGGAAGGTGATGCCCCGAAGGGTTCTGACAGTATTAGCTACCATTATTCTTGGCGAAAATGGGATCTAAACGAAAATCGGGAAGTGGCGTTCTTGTGCAAATGCGAAGACCCATTTCAAACATATGATCCTTAATCAAACGGCAGCTAACCACCGGTTCGAGCCGACCTTCGGGTCGCTGCGCGCCCCAAAGTCGGCTCAACCGGAACGTTATACCCAATAGCTTGAAGATCAAAGACCGCTACCCCGATCTCGACGCATGGTTGATGTACGGTGGTACTATGTGCGCGCGACCAGCGCCGGATAACAAGATTGAACTGTTACTTGGAGATGCTGGTGGCGTCCCAGACGACGGCAGATTTCTAGTTCAAACACCTGACGAGGTATTTGAAAAAGCCAACTCTGTTTTAAAAACGTGGAGAGATGAATCAAAGAAGACACTTGATTCGCTTGTATCCGGCGAGATCACATCAACAACAGACGAGTTCATTCGGGTGCCTGGTTGGCCGCCGAAAAAGAATCCCTATTATGAAGCCTCATAGGCATTACACGTCGCTCAAGCGTACGATGCTTGCGTCGCGCCGCTTAGCTTTGCGATAAGTGCCGCGAGATGAACCGTAACGCAAAAGCGTTCCTAATAGTCCCGATAGTGCCAGCGGTTCTCTTTTCAATCTTATTGTGTGTGTTAAGTGTTATTGACGGAGGGTTTCCGACGTCGGCGAAAGCGGTTAAGGCAATGCCAGTTTGGTTCGCATTTTCCTTGCCGGTTTCATACGGAATTGCGTTAGTAATCGGTATGCCTTTATTTTTGCTATTTCGTCGCTTCGGGTGCCTGACTCGATCAAGTGTGGTAGGTGGCGCAGGAAGCCTTGGGGTGGTTGTTGGGGTTGCAGTTGGCGCTCTGTTCGGCGCAGCGACAGTGTTGGAACTTGTAGTTGCAGCCAGTATTTTTTCATTGTTTGGAGTTGCCTCAGGCTTCGTATTCTGGGGCTTGTCATGTGCCGCGCCTAACCATGCACTTAACACGGAAGCGCCTAGCCGGCGCTCCGGTTAGCGCCAGCGTAAAGCGCCACAAATGATACGTACCGCTGAGGAGTTCAAGAGACTACGCGAGAGCGACGATCCCAATGAGTATCGTCGAGCAGCTGAAGAAGAGGCGTCTCTCGAAACATGGCGTAGCATCTTGATTGCCTATCCCGAAATGGCTGAGTGGGTTGCGCATAACAAGACGGTTCCAGTTGAAATACTGGCCGAGCTTATCAATCATCCAGACCCGAGAGTACGGTCCACAGTAGCAGACAAACGCAAATTACCAGAACAAATGATGCTTTCGTTGGCAGAAGATAAAGACGAGTCAGTTCGGCTTAGGTTGGCTCACAATCGAAAAGCGTCAAAAGTCGTTCTCGAGAAACTAGCAAAAGATTCATGGAGTGAAATTCGCAGAGTTGCAAATGAAAGACTTGCGCTCTGACAAAGCATTCGAGTTCGTGCGCTTGGTGCACTGGCCCTCGCTGACACTCGGCCACTCATCGCGGACGTTGGGCCCCTTCGCCGCGCAATGTATTCTTGCTCGTACTACCGTCGAAGCCAAGGAGATGCATTTTCGAGGGGCTCGGTAAAACCTGTTTCGCTGGTGCTGCCTGAAGGATTTGAAGCAATTATGAAACCGGAAGAACAGAAGAAACCGAAAGTTGATTTGGTGGAAGTGAGCCGTGAGGCCCACCAGCTTTCGCATAGCCACGGACGCAATGCGCATCGTTTTGCGGAGCGACAAGCTGAGAAAGCGGCGCGCGAAGGTAATGCGGAAGAAGCTGAATTCTGGCGTGCCGTTTACGGAAGCTTGAGGCCACGATGAGTCCAACGAGTAGCTGCACCAGACCCGTGAGTCGCTGCACCTTTTTCCGTTACGGCATAAATGACCTCCGCAGCTCGGGCAGCATTGGTTTCAAGTTTCGTCTTAAGAATCTAACTTCCCATAGCAGTAGTATTGCGGATAGGTCCTGCATTTCGTCAGTGCTAGCGTTTATTCAGGAATAGAAAAGTTGGGGTGCATATCAAGCGTTGCGCGATGGATGCGCGCACGCGCCGATGCAGTTTCCATTGGGTGTTCGCTTTCATCTGGGGATCCGGGTTCGCGCCTCTCTTATAAAGAGTCACTGTGCGGTTCGCCTGGATCGGTCCGGGCCGCGCCCAGCGGAGAAAGCGAACAATGAGTTCCTCACGAAAGGGTCATGGCGACACCTCCCTGTTGAAAATCTTTGCCACGGGGGCGGTGGTCACGTTTGGGCTGGGGGCGATGTACATCGCGCTTGTGCTGATTCAGATTCCCGCGCCGCAATCGAAGATGTACATCGTCAATACGCCCAACTACAGCATCTTCTATCTCGTATTTCTTCCGATCGCGATCGGGTTGATCTGCGCGACGGTCGTGGAAACCGTGCGGTTGAGAAATCCCGCGCGCGGATGGAAGTGGCTGTGGGCGGTGTGCATGATCTTTGTTGTGTTTGTGGTGTTCCCGGATGCGTTGAACAAGGGGCCGCCGCTGACGCCGCAGCAATTGCAGTTTCAAACCGAAAACGAATTGAAGAGCGCGCTGGCGATCAGCGAATTCACGCGACTGCGTTCGCCGGAGGATACCCAGATTCCGCGCCGGCAGGAGTACGTGGAGGCGATGGCCAAGTTCACGGGCGTGGCTCCCGAGAGCATGCTGCGCTTCAAGGATGCGCGCGATTTCATCGCGCGTGCATCGATTCTGGCCTGGGCGGACATGGTGCTCACCGCGGCGGCCGGCTTCGCCGTCGTCACGCTGATGGTGTATCTGATCTATCTGCGCGTGGCGATGCGCGCGCAAAAACTGGATCGCCGCGTGAAGGATCATGTATTGCTGGCCTACTCGATTCTCGTTGCGTGGTTTCCGTTCCGCATTTATTCGCTGTGGTACGACAACTACTATTCCTTCAGCGATGCGGTCGTGAACGGAATTATCGTGGCGGGCGTCGCCGCGATCTTCGGCGTTTTTCTGCTGTTGCTGCTGTTGAAGCCGGGGCCGGTGGTGTCCGTGCTCACCGCGGTTCCGACGGTCACCAGCATCGCCTTTGGCGCGATCGCCAAGATTGATCCGCAACTCCTGAGTCCGATCGGCGCGGCGATCAACTCCATGTCGATCTGGATCTTCATCACGATTGAAGTGATTCTGCTGGCCATGTTGCTGGCGGTCGTGGTGCCTTACCTCTGGCCGCCGTCCGACGCGCGGGAGGAGACCCATGCGCGAGCCACAAAGGGGCACGACCTGCTGCATGGCGCGCACTGAGGACACCCGCGATGAACCTGCGGCGAAGGTTGCAAAAGTCCGGATCAATCCCGCGCACGCACCTCATCGCGTTCGGCACGGTCGTGTTGTTGAGTCCGTACGTCACGGGTGCACACGCCGCCGACGTGGATTGTGCCGCATTTATTTCGCAGGGGCCGCCGACGCATGAGGTCTTGCTTGCGGACGGATGGCAGCTGACCAACGAGTCTGACGACGTGCGCGTTTACAACCGCAAGGCGGCGAAGTCGCCGTTTTATGAAGTTCTGGCGCGCACGCGAATCGCAGCGTCGCCGGATCGCGTTTACAGCGTTGTTACCGACTTCGCGCACTACAGCGAGTTCATGCCCTATACGGCAGTGAGCACGATCCGGAAGATTACCGAAAGCGATACCTGGGTGTTTCAGCGGCTCGATTTTCACATTCCATTTGTTTCCGATCGTCACTACACCGTGAAGGTGGTTGCGCATCCGTGCGATGGCATGAGCCAGTTTCGCGGTACGGTGTGGGATCAGGTCGATGATGTTCCGCTGCCGGAAAACGAGAGTCCTGCGATTGTTCCACGCGTGAACAGCGGTGCATGGTCGTTGTGGCCGTTGGACAACGCGCAGGCCACGGACGCTGCTTACTATCTGCACTCCGATCCGGGCGGATCCATTCCAACCTTTCTGGTCAATATGGCCAATCGCAGCGCGTTGCCTGACGTTGTTGACATCGTCAGTCGCCGCGCGCAGGAGCCGGAGCGCTGAGTGCGGATGGCCTGCGATTGAGTTCGTGACATCGCCACTGTCGTCACCGACAATCACCCGAACGAAAACACGTCGTGGGGGCAGTGGTGGTGCGGAGAGGTTTCCCGTCGCTCCGGATTGCATGGAGCCTGATTTTACTGTCGATGACGTTCCTGTTTCCGACGCAGAGCGCCTGCGCCGCGGATGGGATTGTCGTGCGCGGAATTGTTCTGGAACGCGGCACCAATCGCCCGATTGCTGATGCGCAAATTTTTTTGACCACGGACGATCTTGTTTCGTCCGGGAGCGATGAATCCGGCGCGTTTGAGCTGGAGCTTCCCGGCCCCGGTCGGTTCTCGCTGGCCGTGGTTGCCGTGGGATTCTTGAAGCCGGAACCCCGGGAGATATCGGTGGAGAACGGCGTCCCGGTGCCGGACGTCACGCTCTATCTCGAATCGAGCAGCACGAATCCGGACATCGTCGTGTATCGCGAGCGCAGCCCGACGCGCGTTTCGAAGACGGTGATTTCCGGCGACACGCTGCGCACGATTCCCGGCAGCGGCAGCGATCCGTTGAAAGGCTTGCAGGCATTTCCCGGCGTGGTCACGGGCAACGATGCCTCAAGCGAACCGGCCATTCGCGGTTCGCGTCCCGAAGACAACCTCTATTATGTCGACGGCCTCCCGGTCGGCTACCTATTTCATCTCGGCGGCATCGTCAGCGTGTTTAATGGCGATCTGGTCGACAACTTCAATCTTTATGCGGCGGCGTTTGGACCGGAGTACGGAAACGCCACCGGCGCGGTCATCGACGTGGCCCTGCGCAATCCACGCACGGATCGCTATCGCCGCAAGGTGAATGTGAGCCTGATCGGCGCGGATGCCATGATCGAAGGGCCGGTGACGGAAACGCAGTCGTTCTTCTTCAGTGCGCGGCGCAGTTATTTCGACTTCATCATCAATCAGGTCAGCAACGACGAGGGCGGGATCACCATCGAGGTGCCGTACTACTGGGATTACCAGGGCAAATACGTTTGGAAGCTCGGCTCGAACAGCGTTCTCACCGGCCATCTGAATGGCGCCAAGGATGAAATCGGATTCAAGGTCAGCGCTGACGGCGATATTGCCGAGCGCAATCCGGATTTGATCGGTAATTCATCGGCCATGCAGTCGTATCACTCGCAGGCGGTGACGCTCGATACCCAACGCGGCGAAGGCGCAAGCAATCGGCTTGCGATCGGGCACATGGGTGACGAGAACGACAGCACCGTCGGTTCGGCGGCGGATGTGTACTTCACGCAGGACGCCTACTACGTGAAGGACGCTTACACGATGCGCGCGTCGCCCAACAATGAAGTGCTGGTCGGTGCGGGCGTTTTCCGATTCGATATCAACCTCGACGTGAATGCCAAAGTGCCCTCGTGCAGCGAGTTTGAGTCCATTTGCGATAGCTACACGGCGACGCGCAAACAAAGCGACGATCGCTTCAGCGTCAATTTCTGGGAGTTGTATGCGCGGGACCGCTGGCGCGTGATGGATGCCGTCACGCTGGTGGGTGGCGCGCGGATCAGTCACGAAGACTACCTGGATGAGCTGTACACCGAGCCGCGCCTGGGACTGGAATGGGACATTGGAGACAAGACGCTGATCACGGCCGGGTGGGGCAAATACCATCAGTTCCCGAGCGGCGAACAGGTGGTGAAGGAGTTCGGCAATCCCGATCTGCACAACACGCGCGCGGAGCACAGCGTCGTCGGCATCGAACAGACGGTCGAAACGTGGTCCTGGAAAGTGGAGGCCTATTACAAGGATTACGACCGTCTTGTGTTGGCGGATCCGCAGCGCAACTATCGCAACGGCGGCAGCGGGCATGCCTACGGCATCGAAACGCTGGTGAAGAAACCCGAATCCGGACCGTGGTCGGGGTGGGCGGCGCTGTCGCTGGCGAAATCAGAGCGGCGCAATGACATCACCGGCGAATCGTTTGCGATGGATTATGACCAGCCGGTCAATTTTGTCAGTGTGATCAGCTTCAAGCCGAACCCGCGCTGGCAGTTCGGCGCGAAGTGGACGTATCACTCGGGCAGTCCGTACACGCCGATATTGAATGACCCCAATGAGCAAAATCCTCAGCGCTACCCTCCACCTGACAACCGTGTCATCCCGATTTACGGCGAGATTAATTCAAAACGCCTGCCGGCCTACCACCGACTGGATCTGCGCGTTGACCGCCGTGTGGTCCGCGACACCCGCGTGACGAGCTTCTACTTTGAAGTCATCAATGCCTACAACCGCAGGAACGTCTCGGGGTATCGCTATAATCCCGAGTACACCAAGCGCACGACGGTATACCAGCTCCCGCTGATTCCATCCTTCGGCGTCCAGGTCGAGTTTTAGCGCGCGGCCGGTTTGCAAAAAGCGGCGCCAGCATCAACAATTCTCTACGTATGCTCAAAAACGAATACCCGCTGCTGCTGGCGGCCATCACGGCGATTGCCGGTTTTCCGCTGGAACATGCTCTGATTGAGAACGGCGCGTTGGGCGTCGGCGTTGCCTTTGTCGTCATCATCCTCGTCATCATCGCGGTCTCGATGCGCGTGGCGCACCATGCCGAAGTGCTTGCGGTGCATTTCGGTGAACCCTACGGCACGATGATTCTCACCTCCTCGGCGGTCATCGTCGAAGTCGTGATGCTGGCGATCCTGATGATGAATTCCCACCATCCGACGCTGGCGCGTGACACGGTGTACTCGGCGGTGATGATCGACATCAACGGCATCATCGGCGTGGCGGCCATCATCGGCGGACTGCGGCATGGCGAGCAGAAGTACAACCTCGATGCCTCGAATTCCTATATCGCGATGCTGCTGGTGTCGCTCGGGATTGCGATGTTCATTCCGGACTTTGTCCCGAAGGAGTCCTGGCAGGTCTACTCGGTGTTCACGATTGTCGTGATGATCATCCTCTATAGCGTGTTTCTGCGCATACAAACCGTCGAGCACCGCTATTTCTTCCGCTATCAGAAGCCGGGTGTGGCGCCGGTCCGTGAGCACACACAGGAGGCCGAGGCGGCAGTACTCAAGCATGTGTCGCTGCTGGTGATCAGCGTCGTCCTGATCGGCGTACTGGCGGAAATTCTCTCCGCGCTGCTGGAGCCGGCCACGGACTTGTTCGGCATGCCGGTGGCGTTGCCCGCGGTGCTGATTGCCGTGATCTCCGCCAGTCCGGAAATCCTGACCGCCATGCGCGCCGCGCTGCGCGACGAAATGCAGACGGTCATCAACATCGCGTTGGGCGCGTCGTTGTCGACGGTGCTGCTGACGGTTCCGGTGATCGAGATCATTGCGCTGCTGACCGGGAGCCGGATCGAAATGGGCATCACACCCGTGCAGGCGGCAATGTTGTTGCTAACGCTGTTGGCCGCGATGATCAATCTGCATGACGGCGAGAGCAATGTGCTTGAAGGCGCTGTTTTGTTCGCGCTGTTTGCCACCTTCGTGGCGCTGACCTTTGTTGTGATCTAGAGTGATGTGGGCAATGACCGCTGAACGGGCGACTTCGTTCCGGCATGGGTTTTTGAGGGGTACCAAGGTGAAACGACTCTCCCTGTTTTTATTTGCGGTCGCGCTGGTCCAGCCCGTGGCGGCGGAAGACCATTTGAGCCACGCCCTGACCGTAATGCTGGATCCGGCGACGCATCGGATCACCGCGACCGACAACATCAAGCTGCCGCGCGGACTGGCGCATGGCAAGTCATATCAATTCATCCTGCACAAGGGATTGGCGCCGAAAACCGTGACACCGAATGTGACGTTGGCCCCGGCGGAAGGTGCGCCGGCTGACGAAATCTACGAACACTTTGTCGTGACGCTGCCGCCGGGTGCGCGCGAATTCCAGATCAGCTACAGCGGCGAAATCAATCATCCGCTCAGCGACGAGTCGTCCGAAATGTCGCGTGGCATGCGCGAGTCCGTCGGAATCATCGACAACGAAGGCGTGTTTTTGGAAGGCGCCAGCGGTTGGTACCCGCGCTTCGATGAAGGCCTCGTTGCCTTCACGCTGGAAGCGCACGTACCCACGGCGTGGGATGTCATCAGCCAGGGCGCACGCACGCGCCACGACGTGGACGGCGACGCGCGGGTGGTGGGCTGGGAAGAGATGCATCCGCAGGACGAAATCTACCTGATGGCGGCGCCATTCTCGGAGTACTCGAAAACCAGCGAAGGGACGCAGGCGATGATCATGCTGCGTGCGCCGGATGATGCGCTGGCGCAGACGTATCTGGATGCCACCGTCAAATACGTGAACATGTACAGCAATCTGCTCGGTTCCTATCCCTACGCCAAGTTCGCGCTGGTGGAGAACTTCTGGGAAACGGGTTTCGGCATGCCGTCGTTCACGTTGCTCGGCTCCAAGGTGATCCGCCTGCCGTTCATTGTGTATTCGTCATACCCGCACGAGATTTTGCACAACTGGTGGGGCAACGGCGTGTACGTGGATTACGCCACCGGCAACTGGTCCGAGGGCCTCACAAGCTACCTTGCCGATCATCTCTTTCAGGAGCAGCGCGGCGACGGGGCAGCGCACCGGCGTGGCGTGCTGCAAAAGTACACCGACTTCGTTCGCTCCGAGCGCGACTTCCCGTTGACGGAATTCCGTTCGCGCCACAGCGCGGTCACCGAAGCCGTCGGCTATGGAAAGACGCTGATGCTGTTTCACATGTTGCGGCTCCGGCTGGGTGACGCGGCGTTCGTGAAAGCGCTGCGGGAGTTTTACGCCGGCTATCGATTCCAGGTTGCGACCTTCGACGATGTGAAGAACACATTTCAAAAGAGTTCCGGCCTCGATCTTGGCGCTGACTTCGATCCGTGGGTGAAACGCGAGGGTGCACCGCAATTGAAAGTGACCCACGTGCGTGCGCGCGCGGATGGCGCGGAGTTTGTCGTGCAGGGAAAAATTGAACAGACGCAGAAGGACGCGCCTTTCGCCGCGCATGTGCCGGTGGCGATTTCGCTGGAGAACACCGAGATGGCGTTTCAAGCCACGGTCCCGCTCACCGGCAAGAGCGCGGATTTTGAATTTCGCGTGACGGCGCGACCGCTGCGGCTCGACGTGGATCCTGAATTCGATGTGTTCCGCCGTCTCGATCCGTCTGAAGTTCCGCCTGCGCTGTCGCAGCTGTTCGGGGCGGAAAAAGTGCTGATTCTCGTTCCCGCCCAGGCCGCGCCGAAGTTGCGTGATGCGTATCAAGCGCTGGCGAACACCTGGAAAGAGGCCGCTCCGAGCCAAATCGAAATTCGCAGCGATAAGGATTTCAAGAATCTGCCAAAGGATCGCGCCGTCTGGGTGCTGGGCTGGGAAAACCGGCATCGACCCGCCGTGGCGAAAGCGCTCGAGCCGTTTGGCGTGGCTGTCATCAATCAAGGTGTGCGGATGAGTGAGCGAACGCTGTCGAAAACTGATCATCCTGTGGTGATCAGCGCGCCCAATCCGACGCCGGGTGGACCCACCGTGGCGTGGCTCGCAACGATGCGGCCGGACGCGTTGCCGGTGCTCGCGCGCAAACTTCCGCACTACGCGCGCTACAGCTTTCTCGGGTTTGAAGGAGAGGAGCTGAAAAATATTGTGAAAGGACAATGGCCGGTGATCAGTTCGGCATTGTCCGTGACGGTTCCGGTGGATGGCGTAGTCGCACCGGCAACTCCTGCCGGCAAACTGGCGCCGCGCCCGGCGTTGATTCAGTAGCCTCCGCGAAAACCCGCGTTGCGTCTGCGACGACGGAGATGGTAGAACGACCTCAGGAATCAAAGGATCACCGTCCATGACTTTTGCTCCGGACCGCCGCTCCATGGAAGCTGCCATCGCCAACGCGATGGACGCGGTTCCGCGCGGCGAGGGCGGCCCGTTTGGCGCCTGCCTCGTCCATCAAGGCGAAATTCTTGCCTGCGATCACAACACGGTGTTGAGCCAGCACGATGCCACGTGCCACGCGGAGATCAACGCGATACGCCGCGCGTCAAAATCGCTGGGGCGTTACGATCTTTCCGATTGCGTCATGTACTCCACGACCGAACCGTGTCCGATGTGTTTTTCGGCCATCCACTGGGCGCGCATTCCCGTGCTCGTTTTCGGAACCCGAATTGCGGACGTGCAGGCGCTGGGGTTCAATGAGCTGACTCTCTCCAACGACCAAATTCGGCAGCTCGGTGGAAGTCCCGTGCAGATAATTGGTGATTTTATGCGCGACGAATGTCTGATACTCCTGCAACGCTGGCAGGCACAGAACACGCCGGTTTACTGAATTCTGGGCAAAAAAAGAGAGCGCGCATGAGGGGGGTCATAGCGCGCTCCGAGTAAGAGGTAGCGGGGGTGGCTACCTCATTGGGGGAGGAATCAATTACCGTGCAACTCGAGGGGAGGAGTAATGCACGGCAACCGCTTCACGATAGGTAAGATGCGGCTGGTTGGGCGAAGTTCAACGAGGTTCAAAAATTATTTTTGATCGTGGAGCAATCGGATGCCGCATTTGCTAACCGTCTCGCGCGCCGCACGTCTGGTCGGCGTAAGCCGTGGAACCTTGCAGCAGCGCATCAAGGACGGCGATTTGACAACTTTTGAGGGGCATATCGTCGCGGACGATCTGCTGCGCCTGTATCCCGAAACGCGACTCCACGACCAAAAAGAACTCGATCGCGTCGAACACATCAAGGAAACCGCCTTTGCCAAGCGCGTTCGTGAGCGCGTGCTGCCCGACGCCGAAACTTTGGCGGCCCGCGTTCAGGCGCTCGGAATCGAACTCGCGCGCGTGCGCGCCGTGGCCAGCTACTACGCCGGCGCCATCGAAGAGTTGCGTGACAAAGTCAAGAGCATGAATTCCGTCGGCGACAGCTCGCGCCTGCGGGAAGTTCTGAAAGAAATCGATGCGATCCGTCCGCCGCCGCCGGATTCGGAACACGGCTTGATGGCACGGGACAGCCTGCTGCGCATCATGGCCGCGCAGGTGGTCATTCGAGGAACGGGCCACGAATTCTTTGTCGAAGGAACGGATACGCTGCTGGATTCCGGGCTGCGTTCCGGACTTTCATTGGACTATGGTTGTTCGGACGGCCGCTGCGGCAAGTGCAAGGCGCGCGTTGTTTCCGGTCGCACGAAGGCTGTGCGCCAGACCGGCTACACGCTGACTCCGAAAGAACTGGCTGAAGGCGTTGTGCTGATGTGCGCCAACACGGCGGTTACGGATGTCACGCTGGAAGCAGAAGAAGCACTCACCGCGGACGTGATTTCCGCACAGTCCGCCGACGCGCGCGTGAAGGCCGTGACGGTCCCAGCAACGGGCGTGACACAGCTTCATTTGCAGACATCGCCGGACACGCGCTTGCGGTATCTCGCCGGTCAGGAATTCACTCTGCATTTTCCGCGCGGTGGTTCGATGAAACTTCCCGCGGCAGGTTGTCCCTGTGACGAGCGTAATTTGTACTTCCAGGCGCGTGATCTGCCGCAGCTGGAACCCGCCGATGTCGTGCAGGTTTCCGGTCCGCGCGGTCACTTCATTCTCGACGCAGGTTCAACGCGGCCGATCATCTTTATCGCAAACGAAGAAGGATTTGCGCCGATCAAGGCACTCATCGAGCATGCGATGGCGCTGGATGTCGCGCCGTTCCTGCACCTGTTCTGGATCGCGCCGCAGGGTGCGCACTATCTCAATAACCTCTGCCGCGCCTGGACCGACAGCCTCGATCAGTTCCACTACCACGAGCTGACCAGTGACAAGGAACTGCTGAAGGTTGTGCGCGAAAGTGTGCCGCGCTTCGAAGGCTGCGATGTGTATCTGGCCGGACCGAATGCGTGGACGCAGAGCTGGCGCACGCAGTTTCAATTGAACGGCGTTCCTGTCACGCAGCTGCACGCGCAACAACGCAAATAACGCAGGCAATGAAATCCTGCCGGGTGAATTCGACGCACGGGTTGCTGGCGTTGCCGGGAATTGTCTTCGTATGGCCACGACACTCACAGCGCTGAAAGCGGATATCACGACGCTCCGTGTCGATGCGATCGTGAACGCCGCTAATTCATCGCTGTTGGGTGGCGGTGGCGTCGATGGCGCGATCCATCGCGCCGCCGGCCCGGAATTGCTGGATGAATGCCGTGCGTTGCGCGGCTGCCGCACCGGAGACGCCAAAGTCACGCGCGGGTATCGACTTCCAGCCAAGTACGTCATTCACACGGTCGGTCCCGTTTGGCACGGCGGTACGCGCGCCGAAGCAGAACTGCTTGCTTCGTGTTATCGCCGATCCCTTGAGCTTGCTGCGGAACTCAAATTGAAATCGATTGCCTTTCCTGGCATCAGTACCGGCGTATACGGTTATCCGCCGGATCGTGCGGCGTCGGTGGCGGTTGCGACGGTGCGCGATGCGCTCCAGATTCACGACGCTTTCGAGCAGGTGGTGTTCTGTTGTTTTTCCACAGAGGCCTTGACGCTCTATCTGCGTTTGCTCGGTGACGCTTCCGCGCCATTAGCGCCGTGATGCCGTGGAAGTTAGAGGTCGCGCGCGACACGAAATCCGAGATTGGTCGTCTTTGACTGGGGCGCACCGTAATAGCGCGAAGAAACGCGACTGTCTTTGGGATTCAGGTTCCACGATCCGCCGCGCATGGCGATCTGGATTCCGTCGAGGTAGTTGGCCGTGATCTTGACCTGGGATCGGCGCAGCGCGCGTTGTTCCGCGCCTTTATATTTTGGCGTCCATTCGGACGCGGTCCATTCCCAGAGATTTCCGACCGTGTCATACAGTCCAAACGGGTTGGGCTGAAACGAACCGACTGGTAGTGCGCGCCACGCCAGCGCGAGTTGGCCGCATTCAAAGCAGCTGGCGCGATCCATTTCGTATTCGTTGCCCCACCAATAGTCAGTGTCGGTTCCCGCGCGTGCGGCGTATTCCCATTCCGCTTCAGTAGGCAGGCGGTATTTGAATCCTGTTTGCACCGAAAGCCATTCGGTATAGGCCACCGCATCGATCCAGTCGACGCGCATAACGGGTTGGCGATCGCGGCCCCATTCGGCATCGAGCGGTTTTTGGCGCTTGGTGTTCTCACAGAAACGATCGTATTCGTCGAACGTGACTTCGTATTTGCCGATCGCGAATGCGCGAACTTTCACGCGATGCGCGGGCAATTCATCGTTCAGGCCCTGGCCTTGCAGGTCGCCCATCATGAAACTGCCCGCGGGCAGGCGCAGCATCTCGGGGCCAGTGCCGCCGATCTTCAGTTTGTCCCGGAATGGGATCCCCGGTTTTACCGTCGAGACGACTTGGGGTTCTTCGTCGCGCGGTACCGGCGCATTGCAGGCGCTGAGCGCTGCAAGCGCAAGAACGGCAAATGTGGAACTACGGCGCATCCTTCGCACATCGGAAACCGATGTCATTGAAGCGTTGGTCCGGCGCGAAATCAAAGCGGTATGCCGCGCGGAAGTAATGCGGAATCACATAGTGTCCGACGCCACCCCAGCCGCCGCCGCGAACGACTTTGGCTTTCTGGCCATACTTCGGGCTTTGATAGTCGGTCCCGGGGTAGCCTTCATACCAGTCGGCGGTCCACTCCATGACGTTGCCCGCCATATCGAACACGCCGTACGGCGACTTGCCCTGCGGGAAAGAACCCACGGGCGTGACCTGCGTTTCCTTGCCGCCGCTGTTCAGATAGTCCGGGTGCCAGTCATTGCCCCAGGGATACTCGTTTCCATTCGGGCCACGCGCGGCTTTTTCCCATTCCGCTTC
>DKAR01000238.1 GCA_002450895.1 Proteobacteria bacterium UBA6921 | reverse complement strand
TTGACCATATAACACCCAAGCAGTCTGGTGTTTGGTTCTAGTATGCGCACACCTAGACTTGGACAACTTCCCGAATTTCATCAGTCGCACGTTGTGCTACTGGTGTTACAAGTTTGCCTGGCGGCCATAGCGAGCGTGAACCACCCGATCCCATTTCGAACTCGGAAGTGAAACCGCTCAGCGCCGATGATAGTGTGGGATAACCTATGCGAAAGTAGGACACTGCCAGGCATCAAAACAAAAAGCCCCAACGTGACATACGTTGGGGCTTTTCCTTTTCTGAGAGAAATTAATTTAGCGGTTGTTACAAGGCTCCTTCTTCATGCATAGCGGCCAAGAAGACGAGCGCGAGTACGGCAAACAAAACGATGGTCGTTGTCATTGATGCACCTCCGGTTGACTTGCAGTACGGATGAAACGCAAATGAGTTTCATGAGACCGATTTATCTATTAGAACTGCCGGGGGGCGGAGATCGAAATTGAAAGTTTTTTCCGAAAAGCAGTCTTTTGAAAAGTCGGGTTAATTCAGTTGCCCGAAGCTTCTCTTATGGTTTTTGACCGTCAGTGGTATTTGGGAAAAGGGTGAAATGTCAAGATTGTCACATTTTCTGAGTCGTACGGGACTCTGACAGCAGAAAACTCTTGAACTCGCTCGCTACAGCGGAAAGACGCTTGCCCGATCGATGTACAACATACCAATGGCGCATGATCGGGAAGTGCTCGATATCAAGTATCGCCAACCGACCTAATTCAAGCTCCATCTGGACGGTATCTCTGGACAGGAGGCCGAGACCGAGTCCTGCTTGAACGCTCTGCTTGATTGCTTCATTGCTGCCAAGCTCCATACCGGTGACAATCGAGATCCCATGTTTATCGAAGAAACGCTCCATTGCGACGCGCGTTCCGGAACCGGATTCGCGCACAAGAAAAGTCTGGCCAGCGAGTTCCTTTAGCGGAAGATTCCTGCGTTGCGTGTATGGATGGTTCGTAGGAGCGACGACAACCAGTGGGTTATCCATAAAATTTCCCGCCTCATAATCGTCACCATCGGGCGGCTGCCCCATGATTACTAAGTCGACGGTGTTTTCGCTTAATTGCTTCAACAAAGCTTCACGATTTGTAACATCCAGCGTGATGCGAACGTTGGGATGTTTCTGGTTGAACATCGCGAGCAAGTTTGCGACGAAATAATTGGCCGTCGTCGCAACCGAAATACGCAGATGACCGCTTTCATGTCCCTTCAGTCGATCTACAGCATTTTCCAGATCTTCGTATTGGCGAGTAATCGCCCGAACGTGCCCAAGAACTTCTTGGCCGGCAACGGTTAAAAATACGCGTTTGCCAAGGCGCTCAAAGAGGGGGAGTCCAAACTGATCCTCCAACTGTTTGATTTGCATGGATACTGCGGGTTGGGTCAAGAAAAGCTCTTGCGCGGCACGGGTGTAGTTTAAGTGCCTAGCGACACACTCAAAAACGCGTAACTGCCTGATCGTGAAGTGCAAACCTTACCCTCGATAATCCATAAATGTGAACTTATCTCATCGATCATAAACCCTTACTGGAGATTATACATCACTCAATGTACTGTCTGACTCCAGTTTTGGGGATCGCCGGACGCTATCCCGATACTTCAACGCTACACACGATCGCAGTTTCACCAACGTTAGGAGGCCGAATGAGCGCCAAGAGCAACGTAAAGACGTATAAAGCGGGCGTAAAAGAGTACCGCGAAACNNCGACACCTGCTTCTACGCTTTCATTGCTTACCCGATCGACCTGTTCGAAGAAGGCTCTGTGGTGAACGTGTTCACCTCGCTGGTCGGTAACGTGTTCGGCTTCAAAGCCATCCGCGCCCTGCGTCTCGAAGACGTGCGCTTCCCGATCGCTTTCGTGAAGACCTGCGGTGGTCCTCCGAACGGAATTCAGGTCGAACGCGACAAGCTCAACAAATACGGCCGCGCTCTGCTCGGCTGCACCATCAAGCCGAAGCTCGGTCTGTCAGCGAAAAACTACGGCCGCGCCGTGTACGAATGTCTGCGTGGCGGCTTGGACTTCACGAAGGACGACGAAAACATCAACTCCCAGCCGTTCATGCGTTGGAACCATCGCTTCGACTTCGTCATGGAAGCGATCCACAAGGCCGAGAAGGAAACCGGCGAACGCAAGGGCCACTACCTGAACGTTACCGCCCCGACCCCGGAAGAAATGTACAAGCGTGCTGANNATCTTCTTCGATCAGGATTGGGGCTCCATGCCGGGCGTCATTCCGGTCGCCTCGGGCGGCATCCACGTTTGGCACATGCCCGCGCTGGTGGCCATCTTCGGTGACGATTCCTGCTTGCAGTTCGGCGGCGGCACGTTGGGACATCCGTGGGGCAACGCTGCAGGCGCAGCTGCGAACCGCGTGGCGCTCGAAGCCTGCACCGAAGCGCGCAACCAAGGTGTTCAGATCGAGAAGGAAGGCAAGGCCATTCTGACCAAGGCCGCTCAGTCGAGCCCCGAATTGAAGGTCGCAATGGAAACCTGGAAAGAGATCAAGTTCGAATTCGACACCGTCGACAAGCTCGACGTGGCGCACAAGTAATCGAACCGGGTGGAGCATGACGCTCCGCCCACTTGATCCCGACAAACGATTCTTTTTGAGGTTAAAGCAATGAGCGAAATGCAAGATTACAAGTCACGCCTCTCGGACACCGCGAGCCGCAAGTTTGAAACCTTCTCTTATCTGCCAGCGATGGAAGCTGCTGCGATCAAGAAGCAGGTCGAGTATCTGGTGAGCAAGGGCTGGAATCCGGCCATTGAGCACACCGAACCGGAAAATGCCTTCGATCACTTCTGGTACATGTGGAAGCTGCCAATGTTCGGCGAAACCGATGTTGCCAAGATCCTGGCTGAAGCCGACGCGTGCCACAAGGCGAATCCTGATAACCACGTTCGCCTGGTTGGTTACGACAATTTCAAGCAGTCCCAAGGCACCGCGATGGTCATTTATCGCGGCAAAATGAAGTAATCAGTGCCCGGCACGGGTAGTCAACGACCCCTGCCCGGGATGCCGGGTGGGGGTTTTTGTTTTCCGGACTCGATGAGGCTATGACAATGAGCAAGGCAACTGCCGTCGCAAAAGCGAGTGACAATGACGTCGCCCAATACATGGTGACGAAAGAACCGTACTACCGACCCGTTTCCAGCGAAGTTGATTTGTACGAGGCTGCCTACAGCGCACGGATGCCCGTGATGTTGAAGGGGCCCACCGGATGCGGCAAGTCACGCTTCGTCGAGTACATGGCCTGGAAACTCAAGAAACCTTTGATCACAGTGGCTTGCAACGAAGACATGACGGCATCCGATCTCGTGGGTCGTTACCTGCTCGACGCGAACGGCACCCGCTGGCATGACGGACCGCTCACCGTTGCTGCGCGCATCGGCGCAATCTGCTACCTCGACGAAGTGGTTGAAGCTCGCCAGGACACGACGGTCGTGATCCATCCGCTGACCGACCATCGTCGTCAGTTGCCGCTCGACAAGAAGGGCGAGATGGTCAACTGCCACCCCGATTTTCAGCTCGTGATTTCTTACAACCCGGGCTATCAAAGCCTGATGAAGGATCTGAAGCAGTCCACCAAGCAACGCTTTGGCGCGATCGATTTCGACTATCCAGAGGCAGAAATCGAAAGCGAAATCGTCATGCACGAAACCAAGGTCGACAAAGCAACCGCCGAGAAACTGGTGCAGATTGCCCACCGTGCACGAAATCTCAAGGGCCACGGACTAGATGAAGGTATCTCAACGCGCTTGCTGGCCTATGCAGGGCAACTCATTGCGCGGGGTATCGCGCCGAAGTCCGCGTGCCAAATGACGTTGGTTCGCCCCATTACGGACGATCCGGATATGCGCGATACGTTGGACGCAGCGATCAACACCTACTTCTAACCGAGGTCGACAATGAGCGTCGATCTGAAAGAATACCAGGAGCAGCTCGCCGAGCTGGATCCTCGCGTTCGCGACACATTGGAGGCGAGCTTCGCCGAAGCGGCGCGCGTCATGTCGCCGTTGGGTCTCCATGTCTGGCTTGAGGGCGCTAAGGGCCTGTCCCAGCTTGGCCGCGGCACTGAGCTGGTCGTTACCTATATCCAGTCGATGCCCGCGGTTGCGAAGAGCGTCGGCGAAGACATATTGAAGGACTGCATCACCGGCGCGATGAAGCTTGCGTCGATGGTGAGTGGCGAAGTCATTCAACTCTTGTTCGACACGCTGCCAACGGCGGCAAATCGCCTTGGCGACGCTGACCTGCTTCGTGGCTACCTCGGGTTGATTCACCAACTTTCCGCCAAAGTACCGCGTGGCTTGCGGCCAATGCTGTCGCACCTCGACGAGCTATTTGGAAAGTTGACGCTGGGTGGATTGCGCCGATGGGCATTGTGGGGCGCGCAAGCGCATATGCGCGACTTTCAGGCCCAGCTTCAGTATTTCGACCTGAAGAGCGCTGACAGCCAGGCGATGCTGCAGAAGGAGCGTCGCGGCACGCTATTCATCGACAATCAGCGCAAGCTCAATTTCTATCTTCGTGCGTTCTGGGGGCGCGATTTCTTCATGCGCCCGACGTCCGGGGATTACGAAACACGCGAAGGCTACAAGCCGTTCATCGAGACGCGCGTGATTCATCTACCGGATGCCTACGATGATTTTGCAGGCCTACCCGGCAAGGATTTGTATCGCGCGGCAGCGGCGCACGCTGCGGCCCACCTGGTGTACACCACGCGGCCAATTTCGATGGAGCAACTGAATCCGGCACAGCTGTTTATCATCGGAATTTTCGAAGATGCGCGCGTTGAACGATTAGCCATTCGCGAATTTCCCGGCATGAAGCAGATGTGGGCGCAGTTCCACGCCAAAGTTCGTGAAGTCAGCTGTTCAACGGATCCCGTTGTGAATTTCATCGAGCGACTGGCGCACGCACTGCTGGACGAGGCCTATCAGGACGACGACAGCCTGATTCGCGAAATGGTTGGACAGTTCAACACGGAATTCGCGTCGCGCTCTCTCGATAATCAAATGTCCTGGGATCTGGGTGTTACGCTCTATAACAAATTGGGCGCGCGTGGCTCCATCCCCGCCTTGCGCGTACTGGAGTCGATCGGGATTCCGTATCGCGATGACAACCGCTACTGCTGGGCCAGCGACGAAATTGCATGGCATGAAGCGGAATATATTCCTGCCCCGAAACAGGTGCGCAAATATGTCAGCGTGACCGAGATGGTCAATGAAATTGACAATGAACTTGCCGGTGATGATGCGCAGGAAGTGTGGGTGCTGGAAACGCCGTTCTACCTCGATCAGGAAGGTTGCACGATCAATGAGCTGGAAGGCAAAGAGCCGGTCAGTGAACCGTACCACTATCAGGAATGGGATTACTCGGTTCAGTTGCATCGCCCGAACTGGGTGACTGTTCTGGAAAAGCGGCAAAAGAAAGGTGATCCGGCCACGATTGACAGGATTCTTACTGACAACAAACCAGTCGCGTCGCGGCTGCGCCATATCATTGATGCGATGCAGCCCGAAGGCGTACAGCGATTCCGTCGTCAGGAAGATGGCGAGGAAATCGACCTGAATGCCGCGATCCGGGCGATGATTGACATTCGAATGGGGCAGATGCCGGATCAGCGTATTAATATCCGGATCGTCCGCAAAGTGCGTGATCTGGCCGTAGTGGTGTTGCTTGATCTTTCGGAGTCCACCAACGAGACGCTCGGGGATTCAGAGAAGCCGGTTCTGCAGTTGGCGCGCGAGGCGACGTCATTGTTGTCGTGGGCGATCGACCGTGTCGGTGATCCCTTTGCCATTCACGGATTCGCGTCCGATGGACGGCACGACGTGCAGTACTATCGGTTCAAAGATTTCAAAGACGGCTATAACGACGAAGTGAAATCTCGACTCGCCGGAATGCAGGGCGGACTGTCGACGCGCATGGGCGGGGCGTTGCGCCATGCGGCGACTTTCCTGCAACGGCAACCGGAACAGAAAAAGTTGATCCTACTCGTTACTGACGGCGAGCCAGCCGACATTGACGTTCGCGATCCCCAGTACCTGCGCCACGACACCAAGAAGGCTGTTGAGGAGCTTGCCACGCGCGGCGTGCGCACGTTCTGTCTCACGCTCGATCCAAACGCGGATGACTACGTGTCGCGCATTTTCGGGCCAAAGGGCTACATGGTTGTTGATCACGTCAACCGCCTTCCTGAACGGCTGCCAATGCTGTACGCCGGACTTACGCGCTGAGACCCGAATTTTTTGGGCGTTACAAAATACGAAGGCCGCCCCGAAACAAACCGGGGCGGCCTTTTTTGTTCAACTCAGAAGTTACTTTTTCGCCTGATCCGAGCCAGACAACATATCGTAATAGGCCTTGGCGCCGCCCTTCATGAAGTAGTAGTTCTTCACGCCAGCGTCGACCAAGTGGTACATCAGCCATTGCACCTGGTGGCCCGCTTCATCGTAAATCAGCAACGTCTTGTCTTCGCGCTTGGCGCGCTGAATATAGCGATCCAGCTTGTCGGTTTGATCCAGTCCAACGCGACGTTCGATTCCGGGGAAGAATCCCACCGCTTCACGTTGAAAGCGATCGCGCACATCAAGCACGATCGTGGAGTCCCCGATCTGTGTGCCAAAATCAGCAGGTGAAAGAAGATGAGCGTTAAACTTGTCTTTTTCGATAACGTCCGCCGGGTTAATTGGCGTGCGGCCCAAAAGAACCGCTTGGTCCGGATGTGCCTTGGCCCAGGAGAAAATGCCAGCATCGAATGCGAATGTATTGTCGATCTTTAAAAACAGCGCCTGGCGTACAGATTGGTAGGACTTGTGGCAGGTCACACCGTTGCAATAGAAGACGATGGGCTTGTCCGTTGATGCCCGAAGGCTGCGCAGTTTTTCGTCGAACACTTTTTTGTCCGTGATCGAAATATTTAGCGCACCTTTGATCCGGAGTGTCTCGAATTCATACTGAGATCGAACATCGACAACGACGACGTTGTTAAAATCCTTGCCCAATTGGTCCAGTTCATACACTTGAACCTCTGGATACAACTCCCGCCCCGGGAACTTGGATTCCGATTTCGCGGCAGCTTCCGCAGCGAACGCGTTGCCAGAGAACGTACCGACAATTAAACAAAGCAGAAAAACTAATTCCTTCCGCATATCTTGCTCCGGGTTTAAATGTTTCGACAGAACCCAAATTTGGGCGTGCCTCGTACCAAACGGGTGGTCTCGGGCAACCATTACATTAACGGCACTTCGGGGTGTGACCTTTAGCGGCTTCGGGCGGTTCCCTCAGGGAATGAATTCCTAGCGTATGGCCCGGCAATAGGATTGTTATAGAACATGATCAGAGGTGGGTCCAATCAATGGAGAGAATGGCTTATTGAAGCGCATAGGGGGCCCTGGTGAGCCCTTTTCCCGGGTCTGCCGTAGAAGAGATCTGTTCAGAATCGATGACTGGCGGTTTCTAACTGTGACAAAAGTCACAAATTCATGGGGTCAAAGCGTTTTGGCTACGATTTCTAAATGAAGGTCAGACGGCGATCGGAAATAGCCTTCGCGATATGAGTTTGCGGATTTCCTCAACCCAAAGGACGGTGCTGGCGATGGCGCAAACAATCAAAAAATCGGCAATGGGGATCGGAGTCGTGTGAAAAAGGGTATTCAGCTGAGGAACATAAATTACTAAGAGCTGCAAAATGATGCCCAGCGCCAAACCGCCAAGCAGCCAAGGGTTGCGCATCAGGCCGAGTCGTAGCGCGGACTGTCGCTCCGACTCGCAATTCAAAACATTGAACCATTGGCTCGCTGCAAGCAGCGTGAATGTTTCAGTTTGAATGAGTGCAAACGGCGTATCTGTTGTAAGTCGCCAGACAAAAAACAAAAAAGTGGAAAGCGCCATTGTCGGAGTCATGATGGCAATTCTTCGAAGCAACACTTTGCCAAGCAGTGGTTCCGAGAGCGGCACGGGTTTCCTTTTCATTTCATCGCCCTCGGCGGGCTCCATAATCAAATTGACCGTGACAGTGCCTTCGGTCACAAGGTTAATCCAGAGAATTTGAACCGCGGCGAGGGGCAAAGGGTAGCCGAGCAAAAGAGCTAACAAAAGAATGGCCACTTCGGCGATTGACGTGGCAAAGAGATACAGGATGACTTTCTTGATATTTTGGTAAACGAGCCGCCCTTCTTCCACCGCATTTACGATCGTTGCGAAATTGTCATCGGTGATGACGATATCCGCCGCACTTTTGGCTACTTCCGTTCCGCTCAGTCCCATGGCTACCCCGACATCGGCGCGAGCCAGTGCCGGAGCATCATTGACCCCATCGCCAGTCATCGCGCACACATCCCCGCGAGACTGAAAGGCTTCTACGATCCGCAGTTTCTGCGCTGGATGTACACGTGCAAAGACGGCGATTCTGTCCAGTGAATCGCGCAAATCCTGCTCTGGCATCGTTTCAAGTTCAGAACCGCTAACTGCATGGTCACGTTCCGTGGCGATGTTCAGTGCTTTGGCAATGACCAAGCCGGTTCCTTTGTGGTCACCCGTAACCATTACGGGACGAATCCCCGCTTTTTGGCAAGTGCTGACGGCCTGTTTCACTTCATTGCGTGGCGGGTCAATTTCACCAATCAGTTCCAGGAGCGT
>DKAR01000199.1 GCA_002450895.1 Proteobacteria bacterium UBA6921 | reverse complement strand
TCGTAGCGCGGGCCGGTGCAGTTGCGATTGCATGGCATTACCTAATTCCAGCGGACGGGCAAAAAGCAACCCGCCGCTGAATTTTGTTCGTTATTCCGCATTGAACGATGCGCACACGACGCCCTGCTCCACGTCGCCGACAGCCTCGCCGAGATAGCGAACGGTTACATGCTCCGGCCCGTTACACCACGAGCTGTATAGCTTGTTCCATTCATCCATCGGCTTTCCGTTTGCTGGGTTCATTCGCTTCGCGGTTTCTTCGTCCGGCGCGGCCACTACCGCCGAATCGTAGGTGTCGTCGTCGTTGTTCTGTTCTTGCGCGATCAAATACAGTTTCATCTTTTTCTCCTTGGTTGGGGAATGCTGGCTCACAAGTCATTCCAGCGGACGGGCAAAAAGCCGCCCGCCGCCTTTGCTCAATTTATAGCCCCTATCAATCGGTCAGCATTTTATACGTCAGTTTTGATGTCTATTTCTAGTTGGGCACATCAAGCGGATGCCACTCTCCATCTAGTTCAGCAACAGACATACCGAGGATGTCCTGATCCTCTCCCGTGCACATATCAATATCCAACTGCCGAGCCGCCGGTACGTCGATAAAACCAGTCCATGCCAAATGAACAGGAGCCGGCCCGTAATCCGGGTCTTGATACCAAAACCACCCAGGCGCTGTCGGTCTTTCATTTGTCCAAGCCTCTATGGCACCGCGTAGCCTTTCAATCTCGTCACACAGTGCGCTTATCTGGCGCATCCTCACCGCGGGCCAACCGTCCGGTTCGTGGTCTTCCTCGAGCCCGCGCATTTCATTCACTATGTCCATACTTCCCTCTCGTTCTGCCCAACAACCGCTTTCACTCGGACAGGCGCAAAAGACGCGCCTGCCGGTGAAGCGGAACGTTGCGGCAATTTTCGCAAACAATCATTACGCCCTCCCCGTGATGATCTTGTGAATGGATCGCACTCGATCAACGTCGTCCATGCAATAAGATTTAATTTTTTCGATTTCTCCCGCGTTCCATGCGTCGAATACTTGCGATCCATCGAAATCACCTTTTCCATTAATCCCGAATGCAAGGCATAGCTTTTCCATGCTTATGCGCATTTGATTATCCTGAAAGATATTCGATGTATCGAAAATGGAATCCGACCACGGCTTTGCATTGAAGGGTAATCGTGGCGGGGTTATCCGATTCACAAGAAACCGAGCGTGTAAAACACGAATATCGAACATGATGTTATGCCCGACAAATATTTCTGTCCCATATCCATTATGGTTTTGTCTGCGCTCGTGCATGAGGTTGTAAAACTTGCGAAGAATTAATCCTTCTTCGCCGCTAAAGGAGACAACCGGACCATCATCAACCGCAAGACATACGCACACCACACGCGCGAACCACGGATTCAACGCAAGCGACCTAACAGCTTTATTCTCGGATTCCGGTCGATCATCGATATCCCATTTTGCAATAGTCTCGGCCTTCTTCAGATTGCCAGGCGGTTCTACCTGTTTGCGGAAATAATCGCGAACGTTCTCGCGCTCGTCCGGGATGGTTTCAATGTCCAGATAAATGTATGTCATCGGTTCCTCAGAACGGAATATCGTCGTCAAAATCATCACTTGATGGGCCGGTTTGCGCTGGCGATTTTGCCTTCGCGATAATCTCCGCATACTCCGGCGATTTCTCGATCAGCGCCTTAACGCCCTTGGACAACGAATCGAATACGGCCGGGTTGAATTCGTCGAGAGAAAAGAACACGGAAGGATTAATCTGTGATAGCGTTTGCGTTCCTTTTGGCGCAGCCATGATCGCCGTAATGCGCGACTTGCCGTTGTCATTTGCGGTAATCGACAACAGGCAAACTGTTCCAAGAATACGCTTCGGATCGAAAGCTTTTAGTTCTTCTTCGGTAAATTCACGGCCACGCCAGTTCACCAAATCATGACGCAAATTCGCCTTTTCGCTCAGGCTTGCGGTGTAGAACTTGGAAACGATAAACGGCTTGCCAGCCATATCCCCATCGGCCATCAGTGAATCAGGCAACTCCCACATAATCATATTTTTTCGATGAGCAACTGGCTTTCCTTTGTATTCGCCCGATTGCGTACCGATATCAATGATACGAATGCATCGCGCCACATGCGTTCCAATTGGCGCTTGCTCGAAACTTCCGCCACCGGCGTCAGNNTCAATGTCATCATCGGAGAGCGTCGCTTGTTCGTCTTTGATGCTCACAGTGAGTACATTGCTTTGTTAAACCGTTTCAAAACCCGCGCGAGTTTGTCTAGCCACGATTCATGCACGCGGAATACTCGGTAATCGTTGCAGACCGGGCAGACCAATTCGGCCGGTGCCGAATGCGTCATTTCCAGCTCGCAACTGCATTGCTCGCAGCGATGCGAGTACAAAATAATCGGGCTGCGACTACGCTCACGCCAGCGCGCGAGCCTCACGGTATTATCATTGTGCGTTTGTCGTATTGGATTCATGCTGCCCTCCGTTCCGCAATCTCAACTCGCATAGCGTGTACGTCGTGCAAAAAATCAACTTCGGCAGCGAAAGCGTAATCACGCGCACGAATCGCGAATTGCCATAGGTTGTCCAGGTAACAGAAGCATGCGCGGCCATCGGATTTCCAATAGTCCGCGAGCTGGTTGTGAAAGTGTGGCGGGATTGCTGAGTCGATCATTTGTTTATCTCCTGTTTTTAAGGCTCAAATAAATTAAATGCGTAGGGATTGTGACCACCAAAAACACAAACCCAAACAGAAAAGCGCAGATATGCAATATCCAGAAAAGAAAATTTCCCATTGTTTAATCCTCGCAAGGCGTGCTGTTAACATTCCATGTCGCGATAGTTCGCGCCAGTTCGTAAGCGATATCGACACCGCTTTTGGAATCTTTAGCAATCGCGGCATGGATCAATTTGCCCGCCAACTCAGTCGGATCGGCAACCCAATCCAAAACGTAGCGATATGCTTTTTCAGGGTCGGCCATATCGCGCAAAATCGCGCCGGTTTCTTGCCGAATGCGTCTCTCGATTGTGTCCATGGCGCAGAGGCTATGCGCGAGAAATTCAGTGCGCAAACAAAAGTTTTTTATGGGTCATAAAAACGTTTGTTTTGAAGTGCGGGGGGGATATGGGTGATTTTAAGGCACATAACGGTGAAGTTAAGGCCGCGCCGGTAGGCGTCGCGCCTTGAACGTAGTGTTAGGTGCCGTACCGCCAGAACCGACTTTTTAGGAGAGAACGATGATGTTCAAGATGACCGTGGAACACGAAGTAACACTCGAAGAAGCTAACGCCGCAGCCGACGAAGTTGAACGTGCATTAGGTGAGATTTGCAACGGCAGGCGCAAGCCAGGAAGCATACCAATGCAGGAGATGTGCTCACTGGTGCAGTTTGTGCGAGACACTGTCAAGAAGGCACCTAACAAGGAATAGACCTAAAAAATCACGCATAACTATCCTACGTTTTTAGTAGGCTATTAACCAAGGAGGCAAATTGTGGACGAGTACGAAAACAACGAACCGTTTGATGTGCGCTTGTGGTGGCTCTGCGTGAGCGCGTGTATTGCGTTTTGGGTGG
>DKAR01000234.1 GCA_002450895.1 Proteobacteria bacterium UBA6921 | reverse complement strand
CTCCGGTCAGACCTCCACCGACGATGACCGCCGGCAAGCGAACCTGAAGATTGGCCAGTCCCTCCGATTTCGCGGCGCCGGAGAGTTGGAGTGCCATGAGGAAGTCGTTGGCTTGTCGCATTCCGGGCGCAAGACTGCCGGGGATGGGCAAGGCCTGGGGAAGGCCGGCGCCCACGGCGATGGCGACATGATCGAAACCGAGCTCCCACGCATTTTCAACGGTGATCGTGCCGCCGAAGCGGACGCCGCCAAACACCTGAAACAGAGATCGGCGCGCCAGCGTGAGATAGATCAGCTTCAGAAAGTTTTTGTCCCATCGGACCGTGATTCCGTATTCGGCAACACCGCCAAATCCGGTCATGACGCGTGTGTCGAGTCGTTCCACCAGGTCGGAATAGTCGCGAACTGGCTCCGTGACAATGAGCTCGGGCAGTGGCTCTATCTTGAGGCCCTCGGTGCCCACGACGGCACAACCTTCCTGCAACAGATGATGCGCCAGCGTAAAACCGCTGGGCCCCATGCCGGCGATCAGTACTTTTTTTCCGTTGTACGGTTTTGGAACGAATTGGGTTCGACGCAGCGGATTCCAGCGCGTGAGNNCATGCAGTCGTTGCAGATCCGGTGGCCGGTGGCGGGGCACATCGGATTGTCGACCATGACCATGGCCAGGCTCGCGATGGAGTGACCATCGCGCTTCAACGCGTGCATCTCGGAAATCTTCTCGCCCAGTGGACATCCGGTCATGACGACGCCAAGCGGATTCTTTTTTAATCCCTTGTCGGGTTCTCCTTTCTTTTCAAGAAATCCTTTGGAGCAAAAGTCACCGTCGTGGTCATGGCAGTAAATGCAGTAGTTGACTTCGTTCTGGACTTCGCGGGCGCCCATGCGCGGATCGGTCAGCTTGAATCCGTCCCGGGGTCGAAAGTGCAGTGGCGAAGTTTGCACGCGGCCCGACTCGTCGCCGTTGACGGGTTGGACCGGAACGAGCTGATCGTGATCGGTCGGTTGCGGAAGCTTGAAACTTACCCAACCGGAAACCGCGCTTTGGCCCTCGGGTACCGTCAGGGCCCGGATGCACCACCGCGTCAGCTTTTCGATTTCGTCGGGATGTTTTTCCGGTTCCGCAAGCAAACGCTCACTGTAACGGGAAACCGCAAGCTCCCGATCGCCCTGTGGCGCGCCGAGCTGTTGCGATAGCCACGAATCCAGCACCGCAAAAGTCTCGAGTTCATCCTTGGAGAGAAGGCGGCGGCGGGCGCGGCGTTGAACAAACAATTTTTTGAACGCGAACACCGGGCCGTGCTCGCACGTTTTGAGCCGGAGAGTTTCAACGTCGGCAGCGATACCAAATAAACTGGAGACGAATCGCTCGAGCACCGGTCCGCATCGCAGAAGCAGCTCGCTGGTTTCCTGGCCGGAAAATTCGCGCGTCGCTGCGCGGTATGCCAGCAGGGCATCCCGGTCGTCCGGGTTTTCCTGGCCCAGGAACTCGAGGAATTTCCCATCCAGACGGTTCAGTCCTTCAGGTGAGAAGAGATCAGCGCGGGAAAAACCCGCGAGTCCGAGTTGTAATTGCGGCATGCTGTGGTCCGGTCGACGAAAAACGAGGCCTATTGTACAGAATCAGGCCGCGCGCGCATCGCTTACAGCCGTCACGGCCGGCCGGGGGTGGCGCCTCTCGATCGGAAAGCTATCGCCGCGAGCAGACCATCTCGCCCCGGCGGAAGAAACCGAGGGCACGCAGCGCATTTTGGAAGTGGGGCAGGGACGTTTCCGGCGAGATGCTGAATCGCGCGACGCGGTGATCGCCGAACGTTACGTGCTCAATTGCATGTTCCACCATGATCGCCGCCATTCGGAGCAGCTGATCCACGGAGATATAGGTCCCGGTCCACGGGTTGGTACACACCTGGGTGAGGTGTTCTTCCGGTGCGTAGTCACCGTCGGGATCGTCATCGGTGAGATGCAGTTCGACCAGGGCGGAGTTGATTGAGGATTGCCAGCGATTCTCGATACGGCCGAGATCGATGGCGCCGTCGGGGCTGAGCGCGGCGACCGGATGCGTACAGCAGCGGTCGATCAGCAGCGCGATGCCGCGCAACTGCGTTGCCGTGAAGCCGCATCGGGGGCCGATGATTTGAAGACGAAACTGATGGTCGGATTCGTGACTGGTGCTAAACACCCCGTTGAAGGGGCGACTGAAGAGCTCCGATCGCGAAGGCTCGCTGTCCATTGCGCGCATGAGGGTTCTCCTTGTGTTGCAACCGGTCCCCGTGTCCATGGGGATCGAACGCCTGCGCAGTGTAGGGGAAGGTGATTGAGGGAAATGTCGATTTGATCACAAATGATAGAGCGTCGTTCTCGCGGCAAATTTCCGGCCAGAGTCTTAAGAGTATTGTTAGCACTGGACGCTGATTTTTCGCTTAAGCGCATTACTTACAACATTTGCGAGAGCAGCGTTGCGATGCCGAGAAATGAAAAAAAGCCGACCACGTCGGTGACTGTCGTGAGCACAATGGACGAAGACTGCGCCGGATCCTGACCCATGCGGCGCAGTGCGATCGGTATCACGGCGCCGGAGAAACCGGCGGCCACCATGGACAACACCATCGCGATACCAATCACCAGTGACAATCCGGCGGATCCGCTCCAGAAAAATACGGCAATTCCCGTGGTCAACGCGATCGCCAATCCGTTAAGCAACCCGACATTCACTTCCTTGAATACGACCCGTATCCAGTGCCGGCCACTGATTTCGCGCAATGCGAGCCCGCGCATGGTGACCGCAAGCGCCTGAGCGCCGGCATTACCAGATTGCCCGGCAACCACGGGCAGCAGGACGGCGAGCGCAGTAAATTTTGCAATCGTCGATTCGAACAGGCCAACAACCGATGCCGCAAGAAATGCGGTGAGCAAATTGATTTGCAGCCAGGGCAGCCGTTTCACGACCGAAAACCACACTTTGGAAAGTGCGCGTTCGTCCTTGCTTACGCCGACCATCGTTTGAATATCGAGGCTCGATTCTTCTTGTAACGCGGTGAGCAAGCCGGCGTGATGAATCACACCTACCAGCGCTCCATATGCGTCGATGACAGGGAGTACGGACAATTTATGCTGTTCGAGAAGTTCGACAACCTCTTCACGCGGTGCCAGCGTTTGCACTGTCGCGATCAATCGGCGCTGAAGGTCTCCGAGCACTTGTCCGGGCCTTGAAAGCGCCAGCTCCTGCATCTCGACGCGCCCGCTCAAACGTCCCTCTTCATCGATCACATAAATTTCGCGCAGTGCGCGGGCGCGCGAACGGCGCAGGCGGCTCAATGCCTCGCGTGCCCGTACCTCCGCCTGAAACGCGATGACGCGCGGATCCATCAATTGTCCGGCGGTGTCGATCGGAAAACTCAACAGTTCGGAAAGTTCTTTGGCAATTTCCGGGCGCAGCGCCGCCAAATAGCGATCGCGCTTTTCCGGCGCGCCGCGCAACAAAAGCGCGGCACTTGCGGCGGGTTCGAGTTCGGAAAGTATGCTGCTGCGCAAATTGTCCGGCAGCGCGTCCAGAATGCGCTCTTCGGTGTCCTGCGCCAGGTATTGCCATACCGGGACGATCACGTGGGGTGGCTGGGAGGCAAGAACATTGACGGCCTCCCCGATGGATTGGCTCTCGAGGTGGCGGGCGGCCTCGCGCGGATAATCGACGAGAAAGCGTCGGTTCAGCGCGACGATCGCAACGGAAGCATCAGTGTCCATCGCGGGTCGAACTGGAGGCTGGGCGCTGCACCGGAATCAGGGAAATCAACGCGTGCAGTAGGGCGGCAAACATGCTCCACGATGAGCGCGCCACGAGTCCAACGCCACGCGACTGACCGCGCCTGTTATCCAATGCCCGGGCGTGTTCAAGTGCGCGCCGCAGCGTCGGGTACTCGAGCGCACCGAGGAAACGACCGCTGCGTTCGATGACCGGCAACGCGTGGAACTCGCGCCAACCGACATGTTCGAGCGCCGCGGTCAGTGAGGAGCGCGCGCTGACATTGTGGCGTGTGCTGCGCGCGATTTGTCCCACGCGCGCATTGCGGCTGGCGCGCAACAGGTCTGCAACGCGTGCAATCCCAAGGAGGCGATGCGATTCGTCGACGACATAGACGTACGGCGCGCCGGATTCACGCGAGCGTCGCATGCGATCCAGGGCTTCTCCGATGGTGGCGTCATTGTCGATCGAAATGGATCCGGGATTGATCCAGGCACCGGCGGTATCCTCTGGGTAGGCCAACAGCATGCGCAAGGCGACCGCTGTCGTCGTGGGAAGTTGCTCAATAATCTTCGCGGACGTGGATTCATTGAGGTAGCGCAGGATTGCAGTGACGCTCTGTACATCCAGCTCCCGCAGCAACCCGGCGGCATCCACACCGTCGAGCAGTTCGATACACCGTGCCGCAAATGTAGGAAGGAGATGGGTTAGCAACGGCGCTCCCAGGCGCTTGGGCAAGACGGCAAGAAACGCGGTCGCATCCTCCGGCGTCAGATGTCCCAACACCCGCGCCGCGTCGGCCGGGTGGCGATCAACGTACGCCAGTGACATTTCGCGGGACTTAGCCAGAATGACCTCCCATCAGTAGCACAATGGGTTGTTCGTGATAGAGCTTGCCTGGCAGATTCACTCGACCGTCCGCGGTCTCCAATACGATGGAGGTCGCCGTGAATTCGAGAATTCGTCCTTCATAGGCGCCGGTGCGTACTGTCTGTCCGGTCCTGAACTGCTGGCTCAGATAATGGGCTCCGATCAGATTGCTGACATAGGTTCGCGCGCCAAGGCTCAATGTCAGTGCGAGACCACCCAGGAGCGCACTCGCCAGTACGGTGACCATAATGACCAGGAAGGTCACCTTGATTCCGATCTGGTCTGCGCCAATTACGATGGCGGTTACTAGAATGACGGCTTGTGCAACCCGACCCAGCAACAAGCGCTGGTGCTCGCCGACTGGAGCGGCCGTCGATACCAGATCGCGCACGAGGGCGCTGAGCAGGAAGCCGGCCAGGATGATGATGCAACCGGTTAAGAGTGTCGGCAGATACTCGACCACGCGGTTGAGCCAACCAACAAACGAGCTTAGTCCCAGTACCTGTGTCGCGGCGGTGAGAAAGAACAAAATGATTACCCAAAACACAACACTGCCCAGCACCTCCGCCGAAGCAGAGAGAAATCCCGGCTGATCCCCATATCGTGTCGTTAATCGTCGGACGCCGCGGTCGAGCAGGTGTACGAAACGCACCATCACTGCGCGAAGCAGGCGTCCGATGATCCAACCTGCAACCAGCAGCAATATTGCGCCCATGACGTTGGGCAGATTTTCAGAGACCTTTTGACCGAAACCGGAGAACGCGTCGCGAAGCGCATCCTGCCAGTTTGAAATTGGGTCCATGGGCAGTGGCCAAGAGCAGAGTTTGTGAATGTGGAAGTGTCTGCACTACCGAAGGTAGGCGATAGGACGCGCGCACGCAAGCGGCGCGAGTTGCCTCAATTCACCCGGTCCGATGGCTGGTGCGCGCCGTGCTATCCGATCAGCAGACCGTGACGGGCAAACAGGGAAAGTAATCGGTCAACGTTGGAAACGATGCGGTCACGCATCGCTTCGGATGATAGCCCCGAAAACTCTGATGAAGAGGGATTTCGTGCGAGTGTCTCGAGCAGCAAATTCCCCAGGTCGTCGCGGGTGCGGGTGCCATCGAGATGGTGGAGCAGCGTTGCGGAGAGTGGATCCAGCGCAATTTCCGTGTGGCGATTGGTGGCGGCGTGGCCGCGCAGTGCTTGTAGTTGCGCCAGTGGATGGGTGCGCGGACGATCGGCGACGCGTGATGGCGCAGGTTCATGGCGTGATGTGAAGTGAACGCCGCGCAAACTATACAGCGAGAAAAATTCAAGCAATAAGTCGTGCCGCCGCGCCCGGGTGGCCGCAGCGTCCGAATCAATGCCGAGTTTTTGCGCGACAGCGGCAAACGACAGCGTGCCCGGATAAATCGCGTCGAGTTCGCGCAGCGCCTGTTTAGTGACCGCGCGAGTCACCGTGTAGGGTTTGCCGTTCGCGCCAACGTAGGGTTGGTCTCGGTCGGACGTGAGATCCGGCGTTTCCCGACACCGAAGCGAAGCGCTGATTTCGAACTGCGCGAACGTTTCAAGATCGATGTCGCGGGACAACGCGGCTTCTGAGCGGCACAGCAGTGTGCGTCGAAACGGTCGCGCGCGCAGGAAGTCGTTGTACTGCTCCTGTTCAATCAGGTCGTCAATACGCTCGAGAAGATGGGCGGCGCGTTCTCCCAGCGCGGTCGGGATCATCGAGTACACATCGGTCTCACAGAGATAGCGCAGTCCTGCCTGAGAAGCGCGGTTGGCGAATTCGGTGAAAAGAATGGGTGTGTTCGTATTTTCCAGATATTCATGGAACAGGTAGCTGCCAGATGCTTCCCGCAGTTGTCCCACTTCCTGCGTTAACCAGGCGATGGCAGGTGCATCAAGCCCAGCCCATATCGCGCCAACTTCCTCAAGGAACTGTTCAGCCGCTTCAAGTCGCGCGCGCGGTGTGCGCGCGTTTCTGCATCGATACAGCAGCATTTCACGCAACATGCTGCGGCCATGCCATCCCGGAAGGACGTTGTAGCTGATGTAAGCCACGCCGTGTGGGGTGAGCAATTCGCCGCACAGTGCGAGAATCTTGTCCTGTATGGCACGTGGGACCCAGGAAAACAATCCATGCGCGATGATGTAGTCGAACTGTCCCAGCGAGGCGTCGAGTGTCGTCAGATCCGCCTGGCGCAGTTCGATATTGGCAAGGCCTGCATCGCGAATCAGCGCCTTGCCGGATTCAACCTGGACACGCGACAGGTCGATTCCGACAAAGTGGCTGTTGGGCAGGTAGTGCGCCATGGGCGCGAGATTTGAGCCATCGGCACAACCTAATTCAAGAACACGACAATTGTCGGGTCGGGGTGCGGATAGTCCGAACAGCTTTCCCAGGACATGCAAGCGGTCCGGGTGGGTGTCCGTTACGCAAACCGCTTCGTAGGGTATTTCGTCGTAGCTGTCGGTCATGCAGAGTTGAGCCAGGTTATTTCAAAAGATTGGATGGGGAAAACAAATAAAGATCGCCAAGGATTTCCTTTTCGAAATCCTTGCGCAAGTCCGTGGTCTGCGACGCGACCTGCCGCAATCCGTGCCGCAGTGCAAGTGATACAACGTAGCCAGGGCTATGGGCATACCGGCCCGCATCCCGCAGCACGAAACTTCCTGAGTCAGCGTGTTCGACTGAAAAAGCAAATAGACCGTCCTCTTTGAGTACTTCGCGTACGGTGCCAAACACAGGATCGAGATCGCCGAGATACACGAAGACATCGGCCGCAACTACAAGGTCGAAGTGCGAATTCAGGTTTTTGGTTTCCTCTACGATGTCGCCAACCCGCAGGTGATCGTAGATTCCGCGCTTGCGAGCTTTCTCAATCATCTTTGGTGCGAGGTCGATGCCGGTGAGCATGCCGGCGATGTCGTGGAATAACGCACCGCTGAGTCCGGTTCCACATCCCAGATCCAGAACATTCAATGGCCGTGACGGCAGGTACGGAGCGGCGAGACTTCGGAGTTTCGTTGGCACGGCGTAACCCAGTACGCCGGTCATGTGGGCATCGTAATCGTGCGCGTATTGATCGAAGACACCCGCAACATAGTGCTGCGGCGGCGCGGCGCGTGTATTTCCTTCGAGCGCGGCCAGTTCGTACGCGGCGTCTTCCAACTCCGGGTCGATTTGAAGTGCCTTGCGGTAGTGAAGGATCGCCTCATCGCGTTTTCCGAGCAGGTGCAGCACGCCCGCAAGATTCTTGTGCGCATGTGCAAAATCCGGCGCGAGTGCCAGGGCGCTTCGATAATGATCTGCTGCGCGTGCGTTGTCGCCCAATGACTGCGCAACGGCGCCGAGATTGTTGTGCGCTTCCGCGAGCTTCGGATCAACTTCAGCGGCGGCGCGAAAGTAGTGTGCCGCTTCATCCAGGCGATCGAGTCGAAAAAGCAATTCGCCGAGGTTGCACGCTATCTGCGCATCCGAGGGAGATGCGACGTGGGCCTTCTCCATGTATTCCAATGCGCCGTTCAGATCATTTGCGCTCAGTAGCGTTTGCGCCAGGTTGTTTAGTGTGTCTGCGTCGTTTGGATCAAGTTCGATCGCGCGCCGGTAGGATTCGATAGCTTTCTTCAGGTTCCCGGCGCGACGCTGGGTATTTGCAAAGTTGAAATGGAATACTGGATTGTCCGGATTTCGATCAATCGCCGACTGGATAAGCGCCAGGGCGGCGGGAAGCGAACCTTGGCCGAGTTCGACCAGTCCGAGCAAATGCAATGCGTCGGCGTTGCTGGGATCCCGTTCGAGGATTGTTTGATAGGCCGTGGCGGCACCCGCGAGATCGCCTGCGCGGTGCAGGCGAACGGCATCTTGCAATTTTTCCCCAGGAGAATCTGCAGAAGTCACTGGCATGCCGAGGTATTTACCACGCGATACGGTAGGGCGTCACCTGATTCCCTGTGGATATGCCGTTCCGGACACATGCTAACATCGAAGCGAAATGCTGAGGTTTGGGTTAAACCGGATGCGTACCATGCAATTTCGAAGTGTGACTAGGCGAATCACCGCGTGGCTTGTGCCCCTTATGGTTTTGCTGGGACCCAGTCCGACGGTCGCCGACATAACACCGGATGCGCGTTTCAAAGAACTCGTCGAGGGTGTTGCTTCGAATCCATTGCAAGGTCCGTATTCTATTTCATCCGTTGAATCCGCGAGCCAGATCAGTGCCGATGTCTGGGGCGTGATAGATGCTCCCGCGAAGAGAGTATCTGAAGTACTGGTGTCACCGGCGGCGTTCTGTCGTTTTGTATCGCTCGTCATCTTCGTAAAAGCGTGCACGCATTCGGGTGATGCTGCGCCGACAAAGGTGACGTTGTATATGGGTCGCAAGGATTATGAAGATCCCGATCCGGACAACGCGCTCGCGTTTGATTACACGGTGGACTCTGCGGAGGCGGGCCACGTGTCGATCCGTCTGTTCGTTGCGCAAGGACTATTGGGCGTCAAAGACAACCGGCTCGATTTCATGGTGTGGTCCATGGAAGGGAAGACGCTGGTGCAGGTTCATGCAAGTTACGTCCCGAGCATGCAAAGCAAATTGGCGCTGGGAACCTACCTGATGACGATGGGGCGAAACAAAGTCGGTTTCTCAACCAGCACCGACGCGAGCGGCGATACCACCCCAATCAAAGGTGCGCGCGGAATCATTGAACGCAATACGATGCGTTACTTCCTGGCATTGCGGACGGAGGTCGCGTTGGCCAGCGGCGGGGCGAGCGATGAGGCTCGCATTGAGCGCTGGTTTGATGCAACCGCGGAATTTGAGCCGTTGTATGAAATTCCTCGCGACGAATATATCGCGAACAAAAAGCGTGAAATCAAAAACCAAGCCGACTTGCAGCGGACTGGCACCGAAAAGAAGTGAATTTTTTCGACGAGTGACTAGGCGGCGGTTTACGTCGGGCGTCGGGAAGAGCGACGCGACGACTTGAAGTCGCGTACAACGGCAATCAACGGTTCTGCGGGAATGCCCTCCGTCGTGCGAAATTTTTGGTGCAGGTGTTCCACCAGAGCGGCGACATTACCAGCCGACTGCGCACCCGGTTCGATCAGGTTTTGCAGCCCCAGGAGACCGCCATTTTGCAGGCGGACGTTCGTGCTGTGCGGGGCATCCTGCAGATTATCGGGAAACCCCAATTCCGGTTGCGTGACATGTTTGATGTAATCGAAAACATCCTTGCAGCGCTGTTGAGCTTCGCTCGATCCGCAGGCGATGTCCGGCCCCGACCGCCGGGTGATGGCCACGGCATTGACGCAACCGTTTGCGGCGGTAATCAGCGCCAGATGAAAAGGGCAGGGGTTGTCGATCATCGTTCAAAGTCTCGCCAGAGGGTTGTGCGCCGCACAATTCGATAGGAAATCATCCTAGGAAACCTTGGCATGAATCTGCAAGATCTGTTGCGCGAGGTGGAGCTTGAAATGGAGCAGACACGATTTGCCCATGGCAAGCCCGGGCTGAGTGCGCGTGTGCGGAAAGCGCTCGCGGATACGCCGCGTGAAGCCTTTGTTCCGGATCCCCTAAAAGCAGAGTCGTTTTACAACGGGCCTCTGCCCATTGGCCACGGACAGACCATCTCACAGCCTTACATAGTTGCGCTGATGACCGAATTGCTGGATCCCGAGCCCGATGACGTTATTTTGGAAGTTGGCGCGGGATCGGGCTATCAGGCCGGAGTCCTGTCTCATCTGGTGAAACAGGTTTACAGCGTGGAGATTATTCCCGAACTGGCGACCGAGTCAGGGGAACGCCTGGCAGGTCTCGGGATAAACAATGTTGCAGTCATTTGCGGCGATGGATATTTGGGTCTTCCGCCGCATGCTCCCTACGACGGAATCGTCGTGACAGCCGCGGCGCCGCATGTGCCCGAGCCGCTGGTTTCCCAACTCAAACCCGGCGCGCGACTGGTAATACCCGTCGGGCGGCCGCACGGAGCGCAGGATTTGCTATTAATAGAGAAACTCTCCGACGGTAGAACGGCGACACACAGCATCCTCCCGGTTGCGTTCGTGCCGTTAACAGGTAACTACACTAGAAGTACGTGACTCAGGAAAGCGATATGGATCAGTGGCGCGCGAAGGCAAAGAAGAAGTTCAAGCTCAGCGAATTTGATCCGGGAGATACGGATGGTTGGGATGTCGACAAGGACGACGCACCGGAAACTCTGATGGAGTTGCAGGAGCGGCTGGGGAAACTGCAAAACCTGCTCTACGCGGGGCACGAACACCGCGTGCTGATTGTTCTTCAGGGCATGGATACCAGTGGCAAGGACGGAACGATCCGGCACGTGTTCAAAGGCGTGGATCCGCAAGGGGTGCGCGTGATCGGTTTTAAAAAACCCACCGAACGCGAGCTGGATCATGACTACCTGTGGCGCATCCATCAGCACACGCCCGGAAAAGGGGAGATCGTGATATTCAACCGAAGCCATTACGAAGACGTCGTGGCCGCGCGCGTGTTGGGATTGATCAATAAAACGCAATGGCTAAAGCGTTACGCGCACATCAATGAATTTGAACGCATGCTGGTCGAAGAGGGTACGACAATCTTAAAGTTCTTTCTTAACATCAGTGCAAAGGAACAGTGGGAGCGAATTCGCGCTCGGGTCGACGATCCGGCGAAGCGGTGGAAATTCAGTCCCGACGATGTCAAAGCGCGAACGCAGTGGAATACCTACGCGCGCGCCTACGAGCAGGCGATTGGGGCTACCAATACGCGATGGGCGCCCTGGCATGTCATCCCGGCAAACAAAAAATGGTTCCGCAATCTGGCGGTTTCCAGCGTCATCGTCGACGCACTGACAAAAATGAAGTTGAAAGTCGCGCGGCGCACCATTTCTTTCTGATCCCAATTCGAGAATGTCGCTGTAAGGCCAGTTTAAGCAAACGGGTTCTTACTTGCTTCTGTTAGGTTTGCGCCTGATCAGTACTGATCATGAACAACCTGACGCCGCGTCAAACTCATTACTCGAGAGGGCACAATGAGCAATTCGTTCTTAACAATTCACTTGATGTTGGCCGTAATCATGATGGGGATTTTCGCGATGGGATTTTATCTGCGCAAGATGCGCATGGAACTGCGGGTGCTGCGCGACGCCCGCCAAATGGACAGGTTTTACGATCGTCTGGAGTCGTTGTTTTCACTCTATCGCGATCTGCGTTTTGAAAAAGCGTTACCGGCGTTGCGTCACCATTCGGAGTCTCCGGAGTTCTTGCGCGAAGTTGTGAATGAAATTCAGATGCGCAAGCCAGAGCAGGTGCTTGAGCTGGGTGGAGGTGTCTCGACGCTGGTGTTTGCGCGCGCGCTTCAGAAGATTGGCAAGGGGCATATTACTACGGTCGAACACGAACCATTCTATGCGCAGCAGTTGCGTAAATGGTTGCGTGAGTACCATCTTGACAAGTGGGTGACGGTGGTCGAAGCGGAACTGTCGGACTATTCCATCGAGAATACCAAGTATCGCTGGTACACGATGAATGACATTCCGGTGCAGGCCTTCGACATCATCGTCGCAGACGGGAGAATGGCAAAGGAGAGTCGCTGCGGTCGCTACCCGACGTTGCCGTTGCTTCAGAATCGTCTGAACGACAAGTCCATCGTCATCGTTGAAAATGTCGACGACGTGAACGAGCGCGAAGTGTTGATCCGCTGGTCGTACGATTTTCCCCAGTACGAGCAGCAATTGCGTGCAGCCGGTGCAAGCTGCACGGTGTTCGAGCGCCGATCGTAACGTCCTGTTAGTATGGCGCGCATGTCGAACATGCGCGCTGTATACGTTTGTGCCGCTGGCGTAGCGTTGTTCGCGTCGTTTGTGCGCAACGCCCCGTGCGATCCGTACGCGCTGGATTGGAATCGTGAGTCCTGGTACTTCGGAACCGCCGCTGCCTTGTACGGCACTGCATGGGCGGGATACCAACGCAAATCCAGTCCCAACGCAGCGGACTCGGATCCACCGGACCGATCTGACATCCCGGCATTCGAGCGAAAATTTGCCGGCAACTGGGATGTCCATGCCCAACACCAAAGTGACGTCCTCGAAACGATCGGTCTGCTCGCGCCCTTGGCATTGTTGGGCGCCGGAGAAGGCAGAGCCGGAACAGTCGCTGCGATGTATGCCGAGACGCTGCTGATTACCAGTGGCGGCGTTACCGTCAGCAAGTATTGGGTTGATCGATCCCGTCCGTATGCCTACGGGGATGCCGCGCCGCCTTCCGCACGCCGGTCAGTCGACAGCACCCGGTCGTTTTTTTCCGGTCATACCGCGCATCTCGCCGCGGCGATGAGCTTCAGCGCGACGGTGTCTGCCGATTTGTATCCTGGCGAAGCGTGGCCAAATTGGCTGTGGCCGATTGGCGCTTCCGCGACGCTTTACGAAGCGCATCTTCGAATCAAGGGCGGTAAGCACTTTCCGAGCGATACTTTGATTGGCGGCCTGTGGGGTGGCTGGATCGGGTACACGGTTCCGCAGCGCCACCGGTCGGCACGCGTTGCATGGTGGGTCGAACCGGCTCTGTTCGGCACCTGGCCCGGAATCGGCATGAAGATCAACCTGTAATTTGTTCGCCCGGTTGAATTTCGTTACCATCCGCGGCCATGAGTACCGCAAACACGAAGACCCGATTTGCCCCCAGCCCGACCGGCTTCATTCACCTTGGTAACGTACGCACGGCGTTGTTCAGCGCGCTGGTTGCGGCGCGCGACCAGGGCGTGTTTCTGTTGCGCATCGAAGATACCGACCTTGCGCGCAGCCTCGACGAATACACCCAGGCGTTGATGGCGGACTTGCAGTGGCTTGGAATGCACTGGAAAGAAGGCCCGAACGCGGGCGGTGATGCGGGTCCCTATCATCAGTCGCAGCGGTCGGCGATTTACGATCGGTACTACCAGACGCTGGAGCAGCAGAATCTTGCCTATCCCTGTTTCTGCAGCGAGCAACAGCTTAGCGTTTCGCGGAAGGCGATGTTGGCCGCCGGCAAGCCGCCGCGCTACGCGGGAACCTGTGCCCGACTGACGCCCGAGCAGGTAAACGTAAAATGCGAGCAGGGAATTAAACCGACACTGCGTTTTCGCGTTCCCGATAGTGGCGTCGTGAAATTTGGTGACCTCGTCCGCGGCGAGCAATCTTTTGCGGCAGCCGATATCGGCGACTTCATTGTGCGTCGTGCCGACGGCACACCGGCCTTCTTTTTCTGCAACGCGATTGATGACTCGTTGATGGGCGTCACGCAGGTGTTGCGTGGCGAAGATCATCTCACCAATACGCCGCGGCAGATTTTGATCTTGCAATCGTTGGGTTTGCGTGTGCCGGAGTACGGACACATCTCGATGATCGTCGGCGCCGACGGAGCACCTCTTTCCAAACGGACCGGCTCGCAAAGCGTGCGTGAACTGCGCGAGTCGGGGTATTTTCCGCTTGCCGTAACGAACTACCTTGCCCGCCTTGGGCATGTTTACGAAAGCAACGCATTCATGCCGTACAGCGAGCTGGCAGCCGCGTTTGACGTGAAGCGACTCGGTCGCGCGCCAGCGCGCCACGATCCCAATCAATTGCTGCACTGGCAGCGTGAGGCTGTCGCACGCGCGACCGTTGAAGAGCTTTGGGAATGGATCGGAGACACGGCACGAACGTTGGTGCCTTCGGAGCGCAAACTGGACTTTATCGAAACCGTTCGACCGAACATGACGTTCCCGGCGGATGCCTTGCATTGGGCTCAGGTCATCTTCGGTGGTACCCTGCAATTGGATCAGGATGCACAAACTGTGATAGCGCACGCGGGGGGCAGTTTCTTCGAATCTGCCGTCGCGGCCTACGATGCGCATCCGCGTGATTTTAAGCAGCTCGCCGAGCAGGTAAAAAACGCGACGGGGGCGAAAGGAAAGCATCTGTTTCATCCGTTGCGCGTGGCATTGACTGGCGTTGCACACGGTCCGGAAATGGCGCGTATCCTTGAACTGCTGCCGCCCGATCAGGCGCGATCCCGGCTGTTGCACTGTACGAATCGCTGACGCTGAATTTCGGCCGACACGCGGCCATGGCCAACAATTACTTTCGAGTTACCCAACATGCTGCACATTCATAACAACCTCACACGGCGCAAAGAACCGTTCCATCCCATCGACCCGGGCAACGTACGGCTGTACGTGTGCGGCATGACGGTTTACGACTTCTGTCATATCGGCCACGCGCGCGTCATGGTGGTTTTCGATGTGGTCGCTCGTTACTTGCGCAAAGTCTTCGGCGACAAGCAGGTGACGTACGTACGCAACATTACCGACATCGACGACAAGATTATCAAGCGGGCGAACGACAACAGCGAGCCGTTCACCGCGTTGACGCAACGGTATATCGATGAGATGAACCGCGATGCGGATGCGCTTGGGGTGTTGCGTCCCGACCAGGAGCCTCGAGCCACTGGTTTCATGAGCGAGATCATTGCGATGATCGACGCGCTGATCAAACGCGGATTCGCATATCCCGCCAAAAACGGCGACGTTTATTACGACGTTAGTAAATTCTCCGGCTATGGCCAGCTTTCCGGAAAGCAGCTCGACGAACTCAAAGCGGGTGCGCGCGTCGAGGTCGATGAAGTCAAAGATGATCCGCTCGACTTCGTGCTGTGGAAAGCGGCGAAGCCGAACGAGCCGAGTTGGGAGTCTCCGTGGGGCAAGGGTCGGCCCGGCTGGCATATCG
>DKAR01000093.1 GCA_002450895.1 Proteobacteria bacterium UBA6921 | reverse complement strand
TCGACCCAAAGCTGACAGCCCCGCTATCGGGAACAATGCCTTCTCATCGCCAGGTTGCAGACTTTGATCCGTTTCATTTCGTACTTTCAATTGCCGTTCGGTACTCAGTCAGTAGTCGTGGGTCGTCGATCGATCCGTGGTGATGTACCTGGCGCCATCCAACGCTTGAGCCTAACCACTGCACCACACGGCTGGTACGTATCGTTAGTGCGAGCGCCTTGCCGTGCATCTCGAACGCGCCCGTTTCGCGACCCGCGAACACCACCATGTCACCGGACTGGAATTCGACGATGTCGTACAACTCCACCCAAACCCTGGCGGGACCGCTGAATATTCGCTGGTAGAGCGCGGCGATCGGCGCATAGCCGCGCAGGATGCCGCCCAACGGATTATTCAACTGGATCAGCGAATGATCTGCCCAAACATCCTTGAACGTAACCACGTCACGCTGATTGAAAGCGAAATAGAAGGTTTCCAACAACGCGCGTGCGCCTTCAATACCGGGATCGCGCGCTTGTTCGATCCGATTTGTTGCATCGCGTCCGTAGCTTCGTTTCGAATCGGCAATCATGAAATGCTCCCGTTGAGTGGGCATGTCGGCAACTGTTCAGTAGCCCAGCGCTTCACCGACGACATCGCGCACGACGTTCAGTACGAACATTTCGGTGAAGCCGTGCCATTGGCCGTACTTTTCCTTCATGACCGGATAAACGGTATCGAAATAGTCTCCCATCTGTCCCTCGCGCACGCCGGGTCCACCGTAGCGGCGGACGGCATCGCGCGCGAGCCGGCGCCCGTCTTCCATCATGTTGCGCCAGTCGACCAGATCCTGCTTTACGCCGAAACCGAAGTGCGAGGGGATGAAGGTATCAAAATCCAGAGCGATCAAACGATCCATTGCGGCTAGATAACCCGGCGCGTATCGATCCGGCACGCCATCGGGCGCCACGGTTTTCACCAGCCCCATATCCGCCGTAAACAAAACGCGCTCAGAGGGGAATTGAAACGCATACAGCGTATCCGTGTGCGACAAGCCTAAGTAAAGCGCTCGAATTTCCACTCCGCCAATGTCCAGCGTCGTGTCGCCGGTGATGTAGCGTGTGGGCTCTAATACGCCATCGTGCTCCACGGCCTGCCAGTACACGGGACATTTCTCATGAGCGACGACGTTCTTTGGCGCAAGCACCGCGCCGCCGCGCGTGTGGTCGAGATGATAATGGGAGTAGATGAGGGTGTGTACGGCGCGTCCCGGGAATTTATTGTCGAGTTCCTTTTTTAATTCCGTGGACATCTCGGCGTTCATGGGGTCGATGACCACCAGTCCCACATCAGTGACGACAACTACGTTGCGATACCAGTTCCAACGGAAGGTGTAGATCCTGTCCGTTACCTTTTCGAAGGCGGTCCCGTCGATATTCGGCCCATGGAAGTATGGATCGACGGTCCGCATTACGATTTTCCGTACCGCGCCATCGCATGCCGATAGTGAGAACGCCATGATGCTACCGACAAGCAACGCGAGAATTATCCGCTTCATCATTCCTCCGAATCGCCACATCAAAAATCAAGGTAAACGCGTGTGTCATGCTCGCACTGGTTGATTCACGGGCACGCCGAGATTCAACAGCTTTTGAATAGAAAGAGCGTGGAACCAAAGCCAGAGCGGAGCCGGAAGGAACACGGCGTACATCATGCTGTGGTGCGGGCCGATTTGCGGGAGCAGTACAAATGCAAGAGTGCTTGCCACGGCCAAGATGTCCGCGAGTCCGAACAAATTGGCGAACCAGGCGCGGCGCGCGCCCTGAATTTCTGCGGCAATCGAGAACGCGGCGATGAGACCAAAGAAACCGGCACAGATATGTGTAAAACCATCCAAGATTCCGAATGCCTGCGGTAACGCCCCCGTACTCGCCTGGATCAAGAAACCCGCCCCGAAAAATATGCGAACGCCCTGCAACAGCAACAGTTGGCGTTGATCCAGCTCGACCACCGTACGGCGCAGCGGCGCGACACCGAAGAGCAGCCCGCCCACGGCCGCGACCGCGCCGACAATGACAAGAAAAAAGGAGATTGCGGAAATATCCTCCGGAAATAGGGCTGCATTCGATAGTGCGAGATGCAAACCAAGCAACCAGGCCAGCATGCCCATCCCCAAGCCCCAAGTCATGCGGGCACTGGGGCGATTCAGGGAGATTACCCAGAGCGTGTACGTAATCATCAAAACGTCGAGACCAATCATGGTCCATTCAGGAGAAAAATTAGTCATGGCGGGTGCTCACAAAGTTGTATTCTCGATAACATGCAGAGTACCCGGTATATATGGGAGGATCGATGACAGAAACCACCGAAAAGTATGCAGAAACAACTGTCGATACAAGAATTCTAAGAGTGATTGATGATGTGCTGAATTCTCTGCGAATCTCGGGCAGCGTATTGCTGAGGGAAACCTACGCCGCGCCATGGTCGATCACGATCCCCGACAGCGAAAGGCTCGCCGAGATCCTGGACGTTGACCGTGGCACCCGGGTCGTGGCGTTTCACCTGGTTGAGCTTGGGCATTGTCGACTCAACGTGGCGGGCGATGATGAATATCCGCTTGTCGCCGGAGATTTAGCGATATGTTTTGGTGGCGCGAATCACCGACTCTCTTTGGGCCGCAAGGGCGGCAACATCGATCTCATTCGTCTGATCAAGCAGGGATACAACCCGCGCGATCCGAACAAGCTTCGAACGCACGCCGACACGGCGTTGCTGTGCGGGATTTTTCTTTTGCAGGACACGGCACTCAATCCGCTGTTTGCGGCGCTGCCTCCGGTGCTGCGCACTTCGCTGCCGCGAGCGGGCGATCTCCACAACTTGTCCGGCGTCGCGCGCCTGATCGCCCAGGAGCTTGATCGCCGCGCGCCAGCGGGCGGCTACATCGTCGCCCGTTTGCTGGAGGTGCTTTGCGCGGAGGCAGTACGGGCGCACGTGGCCACCGTAGCGCCGGAAGAAGCCAATTGGTTGCGTGGGATCAAGGACCATGTTGTAGGTCGATCCATCGCGGCTATCCACAGCCGACCGGGGCACCGTTGGTCCGTGCAACGGCTGGCCGCCGGCGTGTCGATTTCTCCGTCTCGTTTCGCGACGCGATTTACGGAAGCTGTCGGCATGAGCCCGATGGCCTACGTCGCGACATGGCGCATGCACATCGCCTGTCGGTCGCTCAAATCCGGGCGGCAAAGTGTAGAGCGCATCGCTGCTTCACTTGGTTACGAGAGCCAAGCGGCGTTTAGTCGCTCGTTTCGAAAACATTTGGGTCTGTCTCCGGCCGCGTGGCGCGCGCGTGAAGTTTCCCAAGAGAAGAACCTTGGTACCACCGATGGAACAACGTAACAGTTTCGGGACGTCGCTCCCTAACAGGCGTCGCAATATTAACGCCCGCCAGTGGATGCATTCCGGTCAGTAGCCATAACAATCCGAGCAACCGTTTTTGGCCG
>DKAR01000009.1 GCA_002450895.1 Proteobacteria bacterium UBA6921 | reverse complement strand
CGTTCCGGTCGGCGTCGGCCAGCCCACGTTGCGTGTCAACGACCTCACAGTGGGTGGAACACAATCCTAGAGCGCACACTGAAGGACGAATTCAACCTACATGTCTCACACTGATCTTGATGCCTTGAAGAATCTTGTGGCCGACCTGCTGAGCGAGGCGCGTTCGCAAGGCGCGTCCGAAGCAGAAGCGGCGGTGAGTATGGGCGACGGGCTCAATGTCTCGGTGCGTATGGGCGCGACGGACATCATCGAGCACAACCGCGACAAGGGACTCGGCGTTACAGTGTACTTCGGCAAGCGCAAGGGCTCCGCGAGCACCACCGACTTTGGCGCGACGGCCATCAAGGAAACGGTCGCCGCGGCCTGCAGCATCGCGAAGTACACGACAGAAGATCCCTGCTCCGGTTTGGCCGATGCGGAATTGATGGCGCGGGACGTTCCGGATCTGGATCTGTTTCACCCGTGGGACATCAGCGCCGAGAAAGCTATCGAAATTGCGAAAGAAGCGGAAGATGCTGCTCGATCGTTCGACGCGCGCATCACGAATTCCGAAGGCGCCAGTATTTCGAGCCAAACGGGTGCGCGCGTTTATGCCAACTCGCACGGATTTGTCGGTGCGTATCCGACGACATATCACAGCGCCAGCGTGTGTGTGATTGGCGAACACGGCGACAGCATGCAGCGCGACTACTGGTACAGCAGCGCACGCGATTCCGCCGATCTCGAATCTGCGCGTTCGATTGGTGAGCGCGCCGCGCGTCGCACGGTGCGCCGGCTCGACGGGCGCCGCATCAGCACGCGACGCGTTCCTGTGGTGTTCGAGGCGGAGATCGCAAGCGGGCTGTTTGGAAGCTATCTCTCCGCCGTGCGCGGCAGCGCGCAATATCGCAAATCCACGTTCTTGCTTGGTGCGCAAGGTGAGACGGTATTTCCCACGTGGCTTTCACTTCGGGAAGAGCCTCATATCCGAAAAGGCATTGCCAGCGCGCCGTTCGACAGCGAGGGTGTCGCGACACGTGCGAGCGATTTGGTGCACGAAGGCGTCGTCGCGCGATACGTTCTCGACAGCTACGGCGCGCGCAAACTCGGCCTTGCCACAACCGGCAATGCCGGAGGCACACACAACGTTATTGCTACGCACGGCAACAACAACCTTGAAGGACTGCTCAAGAAAATGGGCACCGGTTTATTGGTGACCGAGTTGCTTGGACATGGCATCAACATCACCAACGGAGATTATTCACGCGGGGCGAGTGGATTCTGGGTGGAAAACGGGGAAATTCAGTACCCGGTCGAAGAGGTCACCATCGCCAGCAACCTGCGTGAGATGTTCAAGTCGATCGCGGAGATCGGAAACGATGTCGATTTACGCCGCAATATTCGCACCGGATCAATCTTGATTGAGCAAATGACGGTGGCCGGACAGTAAGTCCTCGTAACGCACTGTTATCGTCGATTAATGTGTCGAAAAGCCGTCGTAGCGGCGACGTTAGTGCGTCATTTATCGCGCAATCCCTCACCAACTGCGATTCGGTCGGCCTGAAAAGGCTGCTCTGATGGGCTTATCAGCGTTTGTGACAAATTGGCACAACACGTGCTCTATCTCCCTCGTTACGTACCCGCCCCCCGGGACGTAACGGTAGTTCCCTCCCCCCAAAACGGGAACTACAACCCCCTCCCCTTGGGGCGCGATGTCTGCGCCCCGATTTTTTTCCATGAATTTGTTGAGTTTTTGCGAGGTGCCGGAGCCTGAGCAAGAACGCGCAGAGTGTTTATATTTATTAAGTTCGTTCCGATAACGAGAGTATCGAAACCGCCGTTTCTATCGATTTGAGCGAATCCTGTATTTTTGGTTGCGCGAAAGTGAGGGAGTGTCGCCAAGTGAATACCAATACGAAGTTGTACCTGACGCCGAATGAAGCCGCGGCAATGCTGAGAATTTCTCCGGTCACATTGCGTGCGTGGGCAACAAAAGGAAATCTGAAAGCGAAAACGACACCGGGCGGACATCGCCGCTACCTGGTGACGGACATTGAAGTCTTCGCGCGCGAACGACAAATCGCGCTGGATTCGCCGAACCGCACAGTGTCGCGTGTCCTGGTTGTTGATGACGATCCGGAATTTTCCAAATATCTTCGCGAACTCCTCGAAGGTCCGCCGTTCAATCTTGAAGTCATGATCGCCAGTGATGGCTTTCAGGCCGGTCATGCAATTGCCCGATTTCAACCGGACGTCATGCTGCTGGATTTGCGCATGCCCGGACTCGACGGAGCACAGGTGTGCGAGCAACTTCACACCGACGCAGCACACGCGTCGCTTCGTATCATTGCGATGACAGGATACAAGGATGATCCTCGCGTCGCGCGCATGATCGCCGCCGGTGCGGAAAGTTGTCTGGCAAAACCTGTCACGACGCAAGATTTGTTGGAAGTTCTCGGGATGGCGGTAAGCGGCGAACAGAAAAGACTCATCCGCTGACGAGGTGATTCGTTGTGATCCATCCCAATCTGCTTCGCGTCGGCCGCACGTCGCCGTCCAGTGTGCTCGTTGTTGACGATGAGCCGGCCCAGCGGCGTCTTGTTCACGAAATCCTTTCTGATTCGAAATATCGCGTCACGGAAGTAGGTAACGGGCAGGACGCCCTCAGCCTGTTGCGCGATGAGGCATTTGACGTGTTGATTCTCGACGTGCGAATGCCCGGACTGGACGGCAAGGAAGTGTGCCGGTCCCTGCGTGGAGAAATGGGAGAAATGATGCTCCCGATTATTGTTGTTACCGGTTATGGCGGTCCCGATGATCTGGCCAGCAGCTTCAATGCCGGGGCCACTGATTTCCTGCGCAAGCCTTATACGCCCAGTGAACTTGTCGCTCGCGTTGACGCGGCGGTGGCACACAAGCGCCTGATGGACCAATACGACAATGCCGAGACGATGCTCTTCGCCCTGGCGCGCATGGTGGAGTCCAAGGACTCCGGAACAGGCGATCACTGCGCGCGGTTGGCCCACAATGCCATTGTGCTGGGACATGCGCTGAATCTCGATTCCAACCAGTTGATGGCCTTGCGCCGTGCCGGCGTGCTGCACGACATCGGAAAGCTTGGAATTCCCGATCGGATCCTGTTGAAACCCGGCGCACTCACCGAAGACGAATGGCGCGTGATGCGCCGCCATCCGGAAATCGGCGCGCAATTGTGCAGTGGTCTGCGCAGCATGCGCCTGACGGTGCCGATTATCCGTTATCACCATGAACGGTACGATGGTTCCGGCTATCCTGAAGGGCTCAAGGGAGAGAACATTCCTCTTCTGGCGAGAGTGTTTCAGGTCGTCGATATCTATGACGCACTTTCCCATGCGCGGCCGTACAAACCCTCAATACCGCACGACGAAGTGATTCGTATTATGGAGCAGGAGGTCGAGAGTGGATGGCGTGATCCCGGCGTTGTCGAAGTTTTCATCGATATTCTGAAAAAAGATCCCGGCTCACTGAATCTGGTGGATGGGTCGGATGACCTCGGCGCTCAGCTGTTTCAGAACCTGATCACTGCCGGTCTCGAAAAGTACTGAATGATGCAACCACCAACCTCGTTTCCAGCACCTACGATCCTGGTCGTCGACGACGATGTGGTGTTTTCGAAATATCTCGGAGAGTTGCTGAGATCTGCCGGATACAACGTACTTGAAGCCAACGACGGCGAGGTCGCCCAGCAACATCTCACGCAGGCGCAACCCGATTTGTTGCTGACGGACATTTACATGCCTTATGTGGAAGGGATCGGACTCATCCTCAGCACGCGACAATCGGACAAATCGATTCCGATTATTGCGATGTCCGGAGGCGCGTTGAAGTCCGCTGGCAATTATCTGCGTGTCGCGCGCCTGCTTGGTGCGGACGCCACAATCGAGAAGCCATTTGATGGCAAGGAACTGCTTGGCCTGATCACGAAGGCGCTGGACTCTCAAGTAACGCAATAAACAAGAACCAAGAAAAATTCAGGCGAATGTGAATGCCGGATAGCACGCGAAATTTGCTCCGATCATCCCGGGTTCGGGCCCGGGTCGTGTGGCTGATCTTTGTCGCCATGCTCGCGCTTTTTGGTGCGCTGTTCACGCAAAATCTGGTTGAACAACGCACGGCGCTCCGTAATACGGAAGAGCACCGCTTGCAGACGCAAGTGCGAATTCTCGACTTCCTTTTTTCGCAACAGCTGACGTCCATCGTCGATGCGCTTCGGGATATTGCGAACGAGACGAGGGATTGGAAGTCGAGCATCGATGTTCGAACCGCCGGTTCGCGTCGCTTGCGCGAATTGGAGCAGCTTCTTCCTGCCCTGCGCACAATCAATCTGCTGGATAGGAATGGCATCGTTCTGGCCTCGAACCGTGCGGAGTTGATAGGAAATGACTTTTCCGAGCGCGAGTATTTTTCTGCAACGAGACTTGCCAGGGATACGAGCCGCGTTCATCTCTCAAAGCCGTTCACGACGGTGCTCAATGCGTACGGAATAAACATTGTGGTATCCCAGCAGGACGCGGCGGGAAAGTTTGCGGGCGCAATTACCGCAACGCTGGATCGTGACTCCTTTGCCGCCGCGCTGGAAACCATCCGCTATTCCGATGACATGATCACCGGAGTATTTACCGATGGAGGCCAGTTATTCGCCAGCTTGCCACCGAAGTTCGATTTCACAGCGGCGACGGGCGACATCTTGCCGCAACGGCTGCTCAACGAATTTCTGACGAGCGGGTCCGAGGAGCGCGTTGAATGGGGCAGCGTTATCGGGGGTAGTGATCGAGCCCTTGTAATCAGAGTCGTGAAACCGGAGCGTTTGTCGCTCGATCACGGGCTAATTCTTTCGACCGGTCGAAGTCTGTCGGACATATACGCCCCGTGGTGGAAAAATGTTTTTGTCGCAGGAATTGCGTTCGCCCTGATCGCCATTGGTGCCACCGTGGCGCTCATCTATTACGTGCGACGTCAGCGGGCCGCGGAGTTCAAGCTCGCGGCGGTGAACGCTCACCGTCGAAAAGTACAGCGCGATTTGATCGAGAGTGAAGGACGGCTTCGGCGTAGCCTCGACTACTCGCACGTCGGGATTTGGGAGTGGGACGTTGCGACAAATGAAGTGACCTGGAGCAATACCATCTACCAGATACTTGGTCTGACGCCAGACCAGTCACGACCCAGTCTGGACGCATTCTTCGCGATTGTTCATGAAGAAGATCGCGCCCGTGTCAGGGAGGCGATTGACACCTGCCTTGCTGGGGGCGGTGCCTATGACATTGAGCATCGAATCATGTGGCCGGACGGAACCATCGGATGGTTGCATGAACGCGGTGGCCTTATTCGCGATGATCTAGGCAAACCGGCCAAGATGTCTGGCGTAACGATCGACATCACTGAACGCAAGAACGCAGAAAAGTTGCTGCGCAAATGGGCGGATGCTTTCGAAAATTGCGGTCAGGGAATCGCATTGACGGATCCAGTCAGAAATACCATCGTGGCATGCAATCCCGCGTTCGCGAAAATAATCCGTCGTGATCCGCTGAGCCTGATCGGAATGCGGGTCATTGATCTTCACGCTTCAGAGTTCAGAGGGATCAAGCGAAAGGCGATGTCTGACTCGGACAACGATGGTCAGGTGCGCTTTGAATCGGAATACATCGGTGGTGACGGTGCTTCGATCCCGGTGCAAATCGACACTGTCAGCGTCAAGGATCGCAGCGGAAAGGTGCTTTATCGGGTCGACACTGTTCAGGACATCCGCGACCGCCGGCGTGCGGAAGAAGATCTCCGTGCCAGTGAAGAGCGACTGCGGCGGGTTGCGGCATCCATGGACGACATCGTCTACACGCTGGATACGCAGCAACGGTATACCGCGGTCTATGGGTCCTGGGTTCAGCGATCCGGATTCACGCCCGATCATTTCCTCGGGCAGGCCATCAGTGAAATCATGCCTGCGGCAGCCGCCGCGATTCATGAGGATGCCAATCGGCGCGCGCTTGCCGGCGAGAGCGTAACTTACGAATGGGCCGTTTCGGCCGACGGCGAGGATCGATATTTTCAGACGTCGGTCTCGCCGTTGCGCGACGCGAACAGTACGATTTCGGGAATCGTTTGTGTCGGCCGCGACATTTCGCAGCGCATTCATGCGGAGCAGGCGTTGCGCGACAGTGAAGCAACGCTGCGAGGATTTTTCAACAGTTCGCCCTTCATCATGGGCGTGGTCGAGCTGGATGGAGATCGCGTCATTCCGGTCGCCAACAACGACGCAGGTGCGCAATTTTTTACGAAATCCCTGGGAGGGGCGCAGGCCGAAGCGGCTCCGGTCGAATTGTGGATTTCGCAATACCAGCAGGCCCTCGAAACCTCCAATGCCGTTCGCTTCGACTATCCAATGACGATGAATGACGTCGAGCGTCATCTTTCCGTGACGATTGCGCCTATTCCGCATCATCATTCACACCCGCGCTGCTGTTATATCGTTGAAGATGTGACTGAGCGCCACTTGTTGGAATCCAAGCAGCGGCGACTGCAGATTCAGTTGCAGCAGGCGCAAAAGATGGAAATGATCGGGCAACTGACAGGCGGGATTGCGCACGACTTCAATAATATTCTGGCCAGCATGTTGGGATTTACCACGCTTGCGCGAGATCGCTTTGGAGAGCAATTGCCGGCGAAAGTGAACGACTATCTTCAGGAAGTCCAAAGGGCGGGCGGTCGTGCGCGCGAACTTGTTGAAAAAATGCTGGCATTTGCGCGCAACAACAAACGCGCGAGTCAGCTTATCCAGCCGCGCGATCAGGTGGAGGATGTGGTCGGCATGCTGGCTCCTGTGTTCCCCGCCAGCGTCCTGGTACGCATCCATGGTCCCCGCGTCGCCCCAGTGATCAAGGCGGATCGGGTGGCCCTCCATGAATCGCTGACCAATCTTCTGATCAATGCGCGCGACGCGGTGGGCGGTCGTGGCCGGATCGACGTTTATCTGGGCGAGGCCAAGGATCTTAAAGAAAAAATGTGCTCGTCTTGCCATGCGCCATTGCACGGACGTTACGTCGAGATCGCCGTGCATGACAGCGGCAGCGGTATCTCACCAAAAGTTCTCCCGCGAATCTTTGATCCGTTCTTCACCACCAAGGACGTTGGACAGGGAACCGGGATGGGTCTGTCCATGGTGCATGGCGTAATTCATGAGTCCGGCGGCCACATTCTTGTCGAAAGTTCGGTCGGAGAAGGTTCGACGTTTCGCCTGCTGTTCCCCATTGTGGACGGGGCGACGCTTGAGCCCGAAGCAAAACCGCTACCACTTCGTCGGCTTCCTCCCAAACACATCAGCAAAAAGATCATGGTCGTCGATGACGAGCCCTCGCTCGGACGCCTGCTGGGAGAATTGCTCGGCGAGTATGGGTACACCCCGGTTGTCTATTCGGATCCGCTTGCCGCGCTGAATGAATTCCGTCTCTCGCCCGGTGACTGGTCTGCGATCATCACCGATCACACCATGCCGGGGATCACCGGGGGTGAGCTTGCTTCGGAAGCGTTGTCAGTTCGGCCTGACATGCCCATCATTATCTGTACGGGGTACAGCAATGAGATGAACAAGGACATTGCGGCCCGAATGGGGATTCGTCGTTTCTTTGACAAACCCGTAGAAGTCACCGAACTCATTGATGCGCTGGCCCAGCTGACCGCACCCACCGAAGGCGCTCGCGTTACGCACTGACCTCAAGATGAGGTCATTCGAAAGGGGTCATTGGGTGACACGTGTACGAGCCCCCCGTTGACTCCCCTCGTGTGTTACTTGTAGCGGATCTTCAATCCGAGAATCACGATGGCCAGCGTCAGGGTGATTGAGTTCGCCACAATGATCGGCCATGCCCCCAGCACGATTCCATACGTCAGCCATAGCGCCACCCCGAGCGAAAACAAAGAGAACATAATCAGGGAGATGTCATGGGTGGAGCGGCTGCGCCAGGTTTTGACGACCTGGGGGATAAAGGCCACCGTGGTGAGGGAGCCCGCTGCGGTGCCCAGCAAATCAGGTAGGTTCATAAGCGCTTGAACTTAAAGGGGAGGGGTATTTTATCCGCTTGGCCCTGAACCTACGAGCCCGGCTCCGGTCTGTTTCGGGTGTCACGGCGGGCGCCCCCNNCCCGGCCCGCCGTAAAATAATCCTTGGTAAATCCCGGTTTTTAGCCATGTCGCAAGCAGTGCAGATCACCACGTTTGACAACGGCGTTCGCGTCGCAACGATGCGCGTTCCTCGCGCGCTCAGCGTCACTCTGGGCGTGTGGCTGCACAACGGAGGCCGCAATCAGGCGCGCGGTCAGTCCGGCTATGCCCATTTTCTCGAGCACCTGTTTTTCAAGGGCGCCGGAGAATGCGATACCGCGCAACTCGCTCAGCTGATGGAGGCCATGGGTGGCAACATCAACGCATTTACCGGTCGCGAGCTCACGGCTCTGCACGGCACCGTCCCCGCGAAATCACTCGACACGTTGTTGCAAATGTTCCATGACATGTTGTTCAAGCCGCGATTTACTGACGCGGATGTCGTCGCGGAAAGAAATGTCGTGCTGCAGGAAATGGCGCAACTCGAGGATACGCCCGATGACGCGATCGAGGATTTTGCCATCGCCCACGTTTGGGCGAAACATCCGATGGGGTGGCCGGTGCTGGGGCGCCCTGACCATCTGCGGCGCGCGACCGCGCAATCGGTGCAGCGCTATCTCGCGGCGACTTTGCGGCGCGCACCGCTGACAGTCGTCGCGTGCGGCGCTGTTGACCATGCAAAGTTTGTTGAACGGTGCCAGCAGTTCGCGACGGCAGAAAGCCCAGCCGCCCCAAGCAAGATCGAGCCGCCGAAATTTGTGATTCGAAAGAATCACAAGCAAAAGGCGCTGTCGCAGACCCAGTTGCTTTGGGTCATGCCGGCGCCGGCCGCGACCGATCCGCTGCGCATGGCGGCGCTGCTGATCGATCACGCGCTGGGTGGCGGGACCAGCTCGCGCCTGTTTCAGGAAGTCCGCGAGAAACTGGGGCTGGTCTACGACGTTCATTCACGCCTCGACGGCTACTCCGATTGTGGCTTGTGGATGATTGCGACTAGTTGCGAGCCCAAAGCCGCGCGAAAGTGTCGCAGCGCAATCGAGAGAGTTGTCGCTGAGTTGTGCGCACAAGGGTTGACGCCACAGGAAGTAAAGCACGCGAGCGAACATATCGAGGCGCGTTTGCTTGTCGAGGCCGACGATTCCGAGCAGAACACGGAGCGCATTGCGCAAGAGTTGATCTATACCGGCAAGGTGCTGGAAATTCAGGATCACCTGCGCGCGCTGCATGCCGTCACGTTGAAGCAGGCGCAGCAGACACTCAGCAGTGCCTGGCAGCAGCGCGCATTTTTTGAGTGGGGGCCGAAAGCCTGAAGCTGTACTATGGCGGCGATTGCAACGCCGCACGCAATCGATCTGCGTCAATCACACGTACACACTGTCGCTCACATTCAATCGCGCCCGTGCGTTTCAGCATTCCTAACGTTTCAGTCACGCTTTGTCGGCAGCAACCGATCATGTCGGCGATGTCCTGGTGCGTCAGCGGAAGCGAATTGTCCGATGCTCCGCCGGGTCGCCGAAAACTTGAGGCGTCCAGCCGTTGCAGCAGCTTGACGACACGTCCGGTGACACACGTCGTCGCAAGATTTTGAACGACGTCGCCCAGCGTGCGCAGCCGGCGACCCAGCAATTCAATGACGACCCAACTTACTTCCGGATGGTGTTCGAGAAAATCACGGAACCGCTCACGCGGAATACTGAGCGCGAGGGATGCGTCACAGGCGCGCGCGTTCGCGCCGCGTTGCGTGTCTGTCATGTCGGCGATGCCAAATAAATCCCCGGATTGAAAGAACCACAAGATCAGTTCTTTTCCCTCTTCCGCCAGGTCGTAGATCTTGACGCGTCCGCGCAACAGCACGAACACGGATTCCGCCGGATCGTCGCTGCTAAAGACAGAGTCCCCTTTTAAAAACGAATGCTCGCTGCCGAGCGTCAATAGTTGGTCTCGGGTGGAATTCTTAAGGCGCGACAAGAACGGCCCCATCGAACCCGAATCCATTCGAGTCTTTGCCATACCCGCCCTCCGGGCTTATATGTTTTATTGGTGTAGTCCAAAAGTATAGTTGTGCTTCCTTTGTCGTCCAGACGACAGACGCAAAACAATTACGGTCCTACCATCGCGGGACTTCTAGCGGGGGTGTGGCCGTGTCGAATCCGATTCACCGTGTCGGCGGAGAGCACTTGTTGATCGACAAGGTGCACTTCCATTACGACACCGCGCGTCCGGTCTATCAGAACCTGAACCTTCACGTCGAGCCCGGTGAGTTCGTCTGCGTCATCGGTCCATCCGGTTGCGGCAAGACGACGTTGCTTAATTTGCTTGCGGGGTTTCTGACGCCCGGGCAAGGCAGCATCCTGCTGCGCGGTCAGCGAATTTATCCCGAAGATCCGCATCTGGGTTTTGTATTCCAGGCGCCAACGTTGTTTCCCTGGCTTACCGCCGCCCAGAACGTTGAGTTCGGCCTGAAAATGAATCGTGAGAAAACGCCGGAAGAGCGTCGTGCGCTTTCGGCCCAGTATCTCAACCTGGTGGGCCTGAAAGGCTTCGAGGACTACCTTCCCCGGCATTTATCAGGCGGGATGCAACAGCGCGTCTCGCTCGCGCGTACGCTTGTCACGCAACCCACGCTGCTGTTGATGGACGAGCCGTTTGGCGCCCTCGATGCCATCACGCGCGAAACGATGAATGATGAAATGTTGCGCCTGTGGCAGGAGTTGGGTCAGACGGTGCTGTTCATCACCCACGACATCGATGAGGCCATCTATCTTTCCGATCGTATTGTTGTATTGCACAAACCACCGCACGGAATCTATCGCGAAATGCGCAATGAGCTTCCGCGCCCGCGCAGCGGACCGACCACTCGAACGTCGGACCTTTTCTGGAAGTACAAGAAAGACCTGATGCAGGACATCGCGCAGGTCGCCAATTACGGGCGCAGCTCGTCCCGAACGAACTAACAACAACTCGAGAGGAAGGAGGGAGACAGCGTATGAAAAATATCATTACAGCGTGTATCAGCGGGGTCATGGCGTGGTTGACGTTGGCAGTACCTCACGCGTTTGCAGCGGATCGTCCTGAAGTGCGGATCGGTTGGGTCTACGCGATGGCCAATGCGCCCGCGATCATCGCAGACAAAAAAGGGATGTATGCAGAGGCGGGTATCGATGCGAAGGTGACTGAGTTCACCGCCGGACCCATTCTGTTTCAGGCGTTGGCTGGCAATCAGATTGATGTGGGCTATGTCGGCTTTGCCCCGGCCGCCAACTGGTACACGCGCGGCTTGCAGACGGTCACCGTTGCCAAGGTGAACGCCGGCCAGCTCGCCGTCCTGGTCCGCAAGGATTCCGGCATCAACTCGCTCGCCGACCTGAAAGGCAAGAAGATCGCGAGCGTGAAGAAAGGCAGCGGCGCCGATGCTTTCCTGCGCGGCTACGTGTTGAAAGAAGCTGCTCAGCTTGAGCCGGACAAGGATGTGGAAATCATCTCGATGCCTTCCGGCAACATGGGTGCGGCGCTGATGAGCAAGGTCGTCGATGCGGCGTTTATGTGGGAGCCATTCACCACGCAATACCTGCTCAGCGGCGAAACCAAAGTGCTGCTGAACGTTGAAGACAACATTCCGGGTTATCCGTGGTACGTCGTTGTGGTCAAGAAGGAGTTCTACGAAAAGAACAAAGACTCCATTGTCAAGCTTCTGCAGGCCCACGAACAAGCGGTCGACTTCCTGAACTCCTCGCCGACTGCCGGCAACGACATCATTGCTGCTACGTTCAAGCCGCGGGTCGCCAAAGCTGACGACGGCAAGCAAGGTGAAGCCGAAAGCATCGACCTTTCCAATTTGAAAGATTCCGCCGGCAAGACGGTGGCCGACGTTGATGTCGTGCGCCTGGCGCGCGAGCGTATCAAATACGATTACATGATCAGCGAAAAGGACATGGAATTCTTCGATCGCCAGATCAATTGGTCGCGCAATCTAGGTTTCCTCAAAGGCGACCTGAAAGCGTCTGATCTCGTCGATCCGGCGCCGATCAAGCAGGCTTCGGCGGCGCGCGGCTCCGCGGTGACGAAGAAATAAGTACTTTTTTTGAAATAGATCCCTCTCCCGCGACGGGAGAGGGTGATGTTCCAGACATCGCTTCAGTTGCTGCCGGTTCGCTTGCACGTACGCTACCGCATGCTGAACGTTTGTCCGCAGGAGATGCTCCGTGAGTGCAGTCGATAGTGAAGTTCAAAGTTCCATCGCCGCAAGCGCGCGACCGCAGCGCCGCATCCGGTTCTCGTGGAGTTGGGTGTCGCTGCCTTCGCTGTTGCTGGTGTGGATCGCCATCAGCTACAACGTGCCGTCGTATATTCTGCCAACGCCGATGGAAGTCATCGAGGAAGGATACGACTGGGCGCTGAAGGGCGAATTGCATCCTCACCTGATTGACAGTTTCACCCGTGAACTGGTCGGATTCGGCGCCGCCGTAATCGTTGCGTTGACGCTCGGTTTTCTCGGCGGCTTCTTCCGGCCGTTCCGCGAATTCCTCACTCCTCTGAACATGCTGTTCATGTCGATTCCGCCGGTGGCCTGGGCGCCGCTCATGCTGATTTTCTTCGGCATCGGCTGGCAGTCCATCGTCGTGGTAATTTTCATCTCCGGCGTGAATCCGATGATTGTGACGATCATGGAAGGTGTGCTGCAAATCCAGGGCAACGAAGTGCGCGCCGCACGGATCCTCGGCGCGCGTCCCTGGCAGCTCTTTCTGCATGTGTATCTCCCCGCGAGCCTGCCTTACATCACCGCCGGCCTGCGCATCGGCTTCTCGCAAGCGTGGCGCGCATTGGTCGCCGCAGAAATGATCGGCGCGTCGTCGGGTATTGGCTGGATGGTGTCGATGGGCGGCGAGATCGGCAACACCGCGCAGGTGATGATGGGTATCGTGCTGATTGGATTGTTCTCGTGGTTGTTTGAAAGGTTTGGTTTCAGGCAGCTGGAGAAGCGGTATGAGGTGTGGAGCCATTCTTGATGTGTCGCTGCGCGGCTGAAGAAATTTGAGGTGCTGCGGCGCAGCGCACCCGCCCGACTTTCTTTTGCGTCGCCAAAAGAAAGTCTGCAAAGAAAAGGCGACCCGGGTTCGACGCCGCGCGAAGCGCGGTGCCCTGTGCTTCTCGGGTTCGTCGGGCTTGCGCAGACCGCGCTTCCTGCGCTGGCTGCGCAAGCTCGCCCTCCCTGGCTCGCCCCCTGCGGGGCCTGATCCGCCGAACCCTGCGATGCTCGGCGTCTCACACGGGAGTTAAAAGTCAAACGCAACACTTCCGTCATTCCCGCCTGCGCGGGAATGACGGCGAAGCGGTTTTGAATTTCACCTCCCGTCTGCGAGGCCGAGCATCGCAGACGGGAGCGGATCAGCCCGAAGGGTTGCGCGCACGAGGCGCGCAACCGGCCAGCGGGCGATGGATCGCCCGTCTGGATGGCCCGCTCTCGGCGAGAAGCACAGGGCACCGCACGTACGTGCGGCCGCGCAGCCGGGTCGGCTTTCTTTTGGTTCCTTTTCTTTGCCGACGCAAAGAAAAGGAACTTGGGCGCGCTGCAACCCAGCGCCTAGTACGCTTTCAACCGTCGCGCAGCGACGCAACCTCCATCTGTATGAGGCACGACCATGAAAAAAATGTCCGACTCCGAACTGAAGCGAAAACTCGGCACCTACTTTGCGCCGCCCGGCCTGTATGAAAAAACCAAGGATATGCCGTTTCTCGGGCGTGTGACCTGCAATGCGGAAAAACTGATCGCCGGTTCGTGGCATGAAATCGTGATTGACTACGAAGTCGGCGCCGCCGGCATGGCCGACGGGTCATGGTTCAAGGCCACGTTTCGCTTCTATTCGGATTGGGCCTTGTTCCAGACGTCGGATCCGGCCGCCGCAAATTACGTCAGCGCGGAATATCACGCCGGACCGACGCTGCCGGGTCAGAGCGAGGCCACGGTGCAATCGCTCAAGGTGCGCTTCGATCAAAAGGGCCACGAGCGGCCTTTTCAAAAGGCCATCATTGTCGATTCCGTGGACGGCTACCTGAAGGCGGGCGATCACATCGTGATTCGCCTCGGCGACCGCAGCTTTGGCGGCGCGGGCACGCGCGTGCAGACGTTCGTCGAAGAAAATTTTCGAATCCGCTGTTACGTCGACCCGTTGGGAACGTCGCGCTTCGCCACCGTGCCTGGCGATATCGTGTTGCAGATTGTTCCCGGCGCACCGGCGCAATTGCAGTGGGCGGGGCCGCGCATCGTCAAGAGCGGCGAAACCGCGCCCTTGCGTGTGCGTGCAGAGGACGAATGGGGCAACACGTGCTGGAGCCGCGCGGAGCGAATATCCATCGTCGCAACACGTGATGGCAAACCAGTGTACGAGAAGAAATCGACGTTACCGGAGAACGGCTGGTCCGTGCTGCCGATCGAAGATCTTCCGAGCATGGAAAGTGGAGAGGTTCAGATTACAGCAACATTGCCGGATCACCGCGCCGTGAAGGCGCAGACGTTCTATCTTTCGGTCGACAAGTCGTTGCCCGCGCCGCGCGTGTACTACGCCGACCTGCATGTGCATTCCGAGGACACGATCGGGACGAATTCCACAACGTACAACCTGACCTACGGGCGCGATGTGAGTGGACTCGATGTGCTGGCATTCGCGCATAATGATTTCAACATCACGCACGAGAAGTGGAACCAGACGGTTGAGCTGATCCGGGAAATCAACGCGGATGGAAAGTTCATTGCCTATCCGGGGACCGAATGGTGCGGCAGCTCCTGCGCGGGTGGAGATCACAACGTGGTCTTCCTGCACGATGGGACGCCGGAGTTTCCGTTTCTGAAGAACGGCGAACATGTGCGCTCGTCAGAATGGAACGAGGAAATGCGCGGCGGCACGCTCGAGCCGGGCGCGTGGCCTCTGGAAGAGCTCTGGGCCGCTTACGCAAAAGATCCGGAAGGACATCTGCTGATTCCGCACGTCGGCGGGCGGCGCTGTATTCTCGACTGGCACCATCCGGGTCTGGAGCGGCTGATCGAGATCGGATCGTCGTGGGGACACTTCGGGTGGCTGTATCAGGAAGCCATGCAACGCGGCTACAAGCTCGGCGCTTCCATGGCCGGAGACGAACATCGCGGCCGCTGTGGTGGCGGCGTGCCAGGCACGGCGGTGTTCGGCACCAAGGGCGGGCTGTGCGGCGTCATCGCGCCGCGGCTTACGCGTAGTGAAATCGCCAGCGCCTTACGTGCGCGTCACACTTTCGCCTCGACGGGCGAACGCACCTTCGGATTGACCCGCTGCGGGAACCACATCATGGGCGATGAGTTCCAGCACAATGGCGCCGCAAAAATTGACTATCGTTTCCTCGGCGATGCCGGGTGGGACGAGATCGTCGCCTATGATCACAACGGCGAAATCTGGCGCCGTGACCTGCAGCAGGAGCTGCGATATTCCAATCGAAAGATTCGCCTGCGCTGGGGTGGAGCGCGCGTGAAGGACCGCTATCGGTGGGCCGCATGGAAGGGAATGCTGACGATCACCAACGCGGTGATCCACGACTTCGCTGCGCGCGGCTTCGAGCACCGCGAGGAGACTTGCTGGCGCACGAATGCAACGACGATTGGGTTCAGCAGCGACACCTATGGCGATGTCGACGCGATCGAGCTTGATGTATCACATCTCGCCACCGCGACGTTGCGCGTCGAAGGCACCATCGACGGTTACGTGAAGGTCGGCGACCCACTCAAGGGCAATCCGTTCGTGCACTGCCCGACCTTCAGCTGGGAGATCAGCGGCAAGGAATTGCTGGAAGGCGGACGCTTGCGTCGTGACCTGCCCGGCGTCGAGATGTTTCTGGCCTTCGAGCGCATGAGCGATCAGCCCGCACCCCGCGAAGTTTCAGGCTCTGTGACAGTGGCACCGGAGAACGGCCCGCACGGTTTCCGTCCCGTCTACTTTCTTGCGCGCCAGATCGACGACGCAAAAATCTGGACGTCGGCCATGTTCATCGAGTTCAGCTGATCCGGCGTTACGTCGCCTCGCCCATTCCCGAATCCGGCCCAGAATCCACTAACGACGCTGTCGCCCGGTCTAACGGACAGCGTCGTAACCAATGTCGCGCGCATCGGGCCTTAACGTACCTTAAGAGCGCGCGTCGAAAATCTGTTGCACGCGCGCGCTACGGTTCATTCATTCCGAATCGTTTCACTCAACAATGGCAGTAAATATTTCACTCTCGTATCGACTGGCGCGCGCGTGTGCGACTGCTATGCTTAGTCGTCACTGAATGGCGAGCTGACGTGTGATAGGCACACGAAACTCGCCAACGCCGAGAAGTCCAGGCACAGCAAAACTCAGACGTCATTACGGTTGTCGAATTGGTGATATCAATTCGCGGATAACTATCTCGGGACGGCAGCAGTTCACCCGTTGTACGTCATGGCCATACGACGACAGGCTCACGACAACAAACATATCGATCCATCGACGATCGATTCGGAAAGCGAAGGTATCTTGCCCGGCGTCATGGACGTGGGCGAATTCGCTTTGCTTTCGATGGTCGGTGCTTCACGAGTATTCAATGAATGCGTCCGGCGGATCGGCCGGATCGCAGTCCGTGACGCGTCCGTGCTTATCGAGGGCGAAACCGGATCCGGCAAGGAGATGGCGGCGCGGGCAATCCACTATCTGGGATCACGGCGCGATCATCCGTTTATTCCGGTAAATTGCGGTGCAATCCCCGACACCCTGATTGAAGCGGAATTTTTCGGGCATGGGCGCGGTGCGTTTACCGATGCCCGCGAAGCGCGTGCCGGGCTGATCGCCCAAGCACAGGGCGGAACGCTGTTTCTCGACGAGATTGATGCATTGTCGGCGAAGGCCCAGGTGTCCTTGCTGCGCTTCCTTCAGGACCAGACCTATCGTCCCGTCGGTCGCGACGTCGAACTCAAAGCGGATGTCAGGATTATCGCCGCAACGAACAAAACGCTTGCCGAGTTGGCCAAGGGCGACCGGTTTCGCGGCGATCTGCTGTATCGGCTGAACATTCTCTACCTCTATATCCCTCCGCTGCGGGAGCGGGAAGGTGACCCCGAACTGCTGGCGCAACACTTCCTGCGCCACTATGCCAAGAAGTACAAACTCCCCTCCAAACGATTCACGCCTGAAACATTGGGCTGGATCCGGACGCATGACTGGCCCGGAAACGTTCGTGAACTTGAAAACACGGTGCACCGCGAGTTTTTGCTCTGCGAAGGCGAAGAGATTCATTTTTCTCTGGCAGCAAACGAACACGCCCACGATGTCACCGGCAACGAGCCGGTGGCTGCGTTATGTCCGGAGCTGGATTTCAAAAGCGCCAAAGCCAAAGCGATTGAGGAATTCGAGCGCGCTTACGTGCTGCATATGTTGAGCGTCGCGCACGGCAATATCAGCGCCGCGGCGCGTCTGGCCAAGAAGGAACGCCGTGCCTTCGGAAAGCTTCTCAAGAAATACGGTATCAACCGAGCTCAGTTCTGATCGCCTTAAGCCAATTCACGCCACCGTGGTTCAATGTGAACAGACGCAAAGCTCTTGCGGGTCCGCAAGAACCGTAACCGAGTTCAGACCCGCCAGTGGTAACTAACCGTCAGTCAAAACAGCAAACCAGCCTGCATAAATAGCCACTTTCCAGGCGCTTCTTTTGACAGGCGACGCAACTCTTTTGTCACCAATTTCCTGAAAATCAGTCAATGCCCGCAGGGATCGCCGTGCAGACTCCGAGTTGTCTGGCGACCTGGTTGTCATTGGGGCTTTGATTCACGATATGTACAAAATTTGCCTGCAGGGGCATGCCGGGTTTATCCAGTGTGTAATCAATGCGCACCTGCAACGCATCCAACGGTGATTGCATCGGGAAAAGATTATGCGCGATGAACGTCGACGACTGATGAGGCAACAGCACGTCCCTGAACTGGGGTGGCAACGGTATCGTATTGGGTCCACCTAACGAATAAGCGTTTCCGTTATGATCCCAGCCTTGTATGTTATCGACGGTGATCGTGCTGGACGAGTTGTAGTTCTTCAAGACGTAGACAGTATTGTGCGACTCATTTCCATTCAGCCTTGTTGTGTATGCGCCTCCGCATGCGATAGCCCCGGATTTCACGATTTCTTGAGCGGCGACCGGCCCATTGATGCTCAGAAGACCGGTGACCATCGAAACAATAACCAACGAATTTGACCTGTCCATGATGTGTCCCCTTGCGCTGATGATTGAACGAACCCGTCGTCAGCCGTCAGGTATACCAATTCAAAGTGGCGGCCGCGCGGCGGAGGAAGACGTCAAACAGCATCTACTGCTATGAAAACTCCGGCGGCGGTACTGGCGAGATGATCATGTATGCGGTCAGCGTCCTGAGGTGGACGGTTTTGCTCATCTGCATCGTGGGGCTCAATCCATTCTGTGCGTCGCGAGTAATGCACCGCCGCATACACATCATGCTTAAGTCGTGCCTGGTCTTTTCGATGCCAATGTATGGAGAAGCAGCCTGAAAACCAGTAACCCCTATGCCGGTGTCGTGGCCATTCGGTATGAGTTTTGCTGCGTTCACACACCATGAATACCAGTCCTCAGTCATCGGGTGAGCCTTCAAGCCGCAATGATGAAATTGCGGGCTACATTCGTGCGTATCTCGCAGTGAATCCTCATGCCGCCGATACGGTTGAAGGAATTCAAAAATGGTGGCTGTCCAGTGTCCGGTCGCATGTCACTGTTCTGGATGTCGAGTGCGCGCTGGCCGAATTGTTATTGCACGGCGAACTGGAATGCAGAACCCTGGCCGATGGAACAAAAATTTTTTCCCGCCGCAACGTTGCCGCACATTCCTCGCGCGCTGTCTGACGCGCACATCACCGTTTTTGTCTCGCTTTAGAACGGGACGAGAGTGGTGCGCCTTACCCCGCATCGGCCATTCTGCTGCGCAAAAAAAATCTTCGTAAAAATACGCATGGGTCAATCGCGACCCGCCCGGAAAAAGCAGAGAAATCTTGCGATACAACGTTGCCACGTTGTGTTTTCGGAATAGTCAACTGGGTCTACTTTCACCCAAACAACGTCATCGTCGACACCCGTGTCACGCTGACTCGTTGAGCGGCGCGCCATTTGAAAGCGCAATTGCAGGGTTTTTTTCATTTTCACAACGCGCTGGAATGGTGCTTGCTTAGTGATCAATACAAATGAATCGTGCGCCGTAGCGATTGGAACCAGCGCTACCGTGGGATGGAAACGGTGTCATGAAACCTCACATCACTTTGACATTGCGTCGTCCGCTGAGAAATGTTGCATTGCCCTACTGGGTTGATGCGGCAAATCAGCCACAACGTCGCGCGGACAAGTTTCTACCTGCGATCGATGCGATCTTTGCGCGCAACGGGCTGGAGTTTTCCGCAACGCAGGAATACGCGCCGGCTGGCGTGCAATGGTCATCCCATGAAGTCGCCAGTGGGCTCGATCGCATGTATCGGCTCGTGCTGTTGGCCGACACCGATATTCCCAAGGAACTGGTAGAAGCTATTCGGCTTGTTCCTGAAGTTGAGCAAGTCCGTGCGGGCTCCATCGGCGGAATTGATCTGCAGCCGCAACGTGCGGCGTCACTCAGCATTCGAACGGATCGCGCGTCGCGCGATGCAATCTATCTTGAAGAGGCACACGCCTTCACTGAGGGTGATGAAGAGATCACGATCGCGATTCTCGACACCGGCGTCGATCTGGACCATCCCGAATATCGGGATGCTCTGCTCGACGGATACGACTTCGTGGACATCCTCGACGGTGCCGCGGATTTCATCGGCGATTATCTCGGCGCCGACGCGATACCCGAAGATGAAGTGGGCCACGGCACGCATGTGGCCGGGATCATTGCCGGTCGCGGGAAGAACATGCCGCGCGGCGTCGCACCCAAATGCCGGATTCTTCCGGTACGCGTGCTCGCCGCAATGAACAAGGATGGGCATCCGGTCGGCGCAGGTCTGGTGGAGAACATCAACAACGGCGTGAAGTGGGCCATCGACCAGGGAGCCGATGTGATCAACATGTCACTCGGCGTTCGTCACACCGGCGGCGGGCTCCCACACAAGGAAGTCATCGACTACGCGCAGCGCAAAGGCGTCACTGTTGTCGCCGCTTCCGGCAACGACGGGCGGCAAGAACTTTACTATCCCGGCGCATTTCCGAGCGTCATCGCCGTCGGTGCAGCCGACGATCGCGGCGATGTCGCGGAGTTCTCGACGTTTGGCGATCAGGTGTCGTTCATCGCGCCGGGCGTCGACGTATATAGCACCGGTTTGGAGAACGGTTACGCCTTCTCAACGGGTACATCGCATGCGGCACCGTTCGTCACGGGGGCCGTTGCGTTGCTCAAGGCGCACGCGCGTGCGCTGGGGCGCAATCTGAGTGACTCACAAGTGAAGCATGTGCTCAAACACACCAGCGACAAGGTGGATCGCAATTTCAAACACCGCAAGGCCGGTTACGGGCGACTGAACATCGCCGACGGTTTGCGCTATCTCGATTACAAACTCAACCCGGCAAGGAGAACGTCCTATGTCTACCACTAAGGGAAGCACCGGCCGAGCATCCGGCGGCGAAAGCAATTCGGGCTCGGACCTTCCTACTCTCGAACTTCCCGCACGCGCCGGGGCAGAAAGCGTGGACGCCTCAGGGCGCCGTATCGTGGCGCGGATACCGGACTACGACGATGACAAAGTGAAGGAACGCTGGAAGAAAATCATTGATCGCAAGCGCGAAGAACTCGAGACCGATGTTCTGCAGGTCACCAAACCGCGCGCCAAGCTGGATCAGATTGCACAGGCCGTGCTCGATATCCTCGTCGTCAAGCTGATCCATCGCGACTCTTCCGGAAAAGAAAACGCCGCGATCCGCACCACAACGCCGGAGGATCTGGAAAAACAGGTTCGTGCGGTGATTGTCGAGAAAGGCATTGCGAGCGAAGTGAAGAAAGTCACGCAGCGGCTGAACGCGCGGCGTATCACCGATGGCCGCCGTTGGGTGCTCAACACGACCTACGTTTATCTGCTCGCCAAGCTGTTCCACGAAAAGGCCAACATGCCCATCAAGGAGTTCGAGGAACTGATGGCCGACGACCTCGGCGTTACGGAGAAAATCCTGCTTGATCTCGAAGCGGAAGATGGGCCGCTCGATCTGTTTACCACGCTGGTGGTGAAGTCCGTGATGGAGCGCAATCGAATCAGCAAGAGCAAGACACTGCTCGCCCTGGTTGCACAGCAAGTCCGCAGCACGATCTGACGGGAGACGACCATGATCACTGGAAAACCCATCAAGGTTTCACTCACCCCGGGCGGTCTCGAGCCGGCCGTATTGAAGATCATTGACCAGCTCAATGATCAGATGCAGCTGCCCGTCTTCATCGACATCTACATCGAGCACTCCGGCATCGACCCGACGCGTTTCACCGATGCGGTTCGCGAAGCCATGGTCGAGTACCTGCTGCAACGCGGCGCGCAAATCGACAGCATCGAAGCGGCAGAGCGCGGCGACTACGACGAACTGTTTGCGCTCGCCTATGAGAACGCGGTGGCACGCAAGGCCGGACGCGATGACCCGATTGATGCCGCGCGCCAGCCGGGCGGCGGACTCGCCGGAGCGGGATGGGATTTCAGTGTCGACCTGTTCGAGGAAATCGAACAGCAGGGCGTGGTGCGCGACAACATCCTCGCCGCCGGTGCCATCGATTACATCTTTGAACTCGGTGAACACATGGGTGTGTTCAAACTGGTCGATGCTCTGGTGCTGAACTGGGCTGCGGGCTCGATCGACGTCGTTGAAGGCGATGTCGTCTCGCGCATGTACCGTTACTGGAAGCTGCGCGACGAGCGTCCATCGGCGGAAGAGCGCGGCATGGTGTATCGCCGCGTACTTAACAAGGGCGAGACCGACGTGCTCGAGCGCATGGTCGTCAACGAGGGTTTCGCGAACCTGTGGCACAACCTGATGGCTGAGGTGGCGGATTACATCGACAAGACGGAAAAAGTCACGAACGGCACGACCGAGGCATCACCGGTCTCGCGCTCGCGTATTTATCAGGCGGTGCGCGACCTGCAATACAACCTGACGGAATACTGCACCGGCATGGCGCACATCCAGGCGCGCGAGCTGTACGCGCAACTTCAGGAGTGCGTGGATCTGCTGCGCGATCCTGAAATTCTTGCGTACTTCGGTGGCAATCGCCGCAAGAGCCTGTGGACGGCGATCGAACAGCTATCGAAGCAGGAATTCGGCGGCAGCCCCAATATCGCCGCGCTGCGCTCGCTGGCGGTGGACGGCAACACCATTTTCCGCTTCGTCGCCGATTTCGCCGATGGCAGCGTGCGTCAGGAAGATTTCAACCGCTTCCTGCAAGCCGCCGAGGCCTACATCCTCAATTACTCCACCGTCGGTGGCGACATGGAGTCGATCAGCGGCCTGGAAGAGGACGAAGACACGTTTGATACCGAAGACGACTTTGCGGAGGAGGATGAGTTTTAGCACGACGGCATCCGTTTGATTCTCTTTCCCGCGCGGAAGGAAAACCAAAACCGATCACGCAGCAAGACAAGGAGTTCATCATCCATGACCGACTCGCAAGCAGTGAAAGATCTCGCGCGCGCCTACACGCGGCAGGAACTGGACGTCCCCACTTTTCGCCAACTCGGTGAGAGCGATCAACGCGCACTTTACAAGGATGTGTACCAAAAACACGTTAAGCGCCTGAGCCAGCCTCCACAGGCCGCATCACGGGCATTTGCCGAGCCCAAGAAGGCCAGTGATCTCATCGATGACAAGCGACATCAAAACGCGCGCATCGATCAGGCCGGCGAGTTGGCCGGAGGCTTCGTCGACGAGGTCGACTTCCCCGGGTTCGTAAAAGACCTCTTGAAGGGCGTATTCGACGCGAACCTGAAAGTCACTCTGGATCAGATGGAGGCCTACCAGAAACTCCTCAAGGCCGCTACGCAATCGCTGACGACCTTCATGAGCAAGATCAAGCCCGAGGCGGCGTTCGGCTATCTGGCGGAAAACAACAGCGACGAATTTGGATTGTCTTTTAGCGACAAGGACGACGATCTCGACGCCGAAGGCAATCGCAAGATCGTCTTGACTGACAAAGACGGCAACGCGGTCGATACCGAAGACACGCGCATCAAGACGCGCATCATGGATGCCACGCTGCAGATGGCACGGGAACAGCGTGCAATGTTGCGCGAAACAATCCTGATGGGCATTACCCGGCTTGTTGTCGAAAAAGGCAACGTCAAAGCGTCGGTGCTGTTCGACATCAAGGCGTCCGAGCAGATCCAGAAAGCCGACAAGGCGGCGTTGGAAGACGTGAAATCGACCAGCGCCAGTATTTCGCATTCGACGGGTGTTCTCGGCAGTATTTTTGGCGGATCTCTCGGTGGCGGATTCACGCGCAGCTCGCGCCACAGTCAGCTAAGCGTTTCGTCGGCCAAAAGCGTGGCCAACACCGAGCTCGCCGCGAAAATTACCGGATCCGTGGATATCACCTTCAAGTCAGACTACTTCAAGCTTGACAATTTTGCCGCCATGTACGGGCCGTTGGGTGGCGCGGGCGGGCCGCCGCCGACGGCGGCTGCGCCCGGAGGAGCACCCGCGGCACTGCCGCCCGGAGCAGCGGCTCCTGGCGCAGCGGCGCCGGCCGTGCGCTGACGATGAACGCCTGTGGCGCTCGCACTGCTGTGGACGGAAACCGCCGGCACCGATCCGAGTACGCTGCAACTGCGATTCGATATCGGGCACAACCGGTATTACGCGTGGCAGTTGGGCGACGAGGAACGCATCACCCGCAACGGCATTTCGAGCATTGCCAACATCAAGCAGCGCTCGAAACTGTTGGGTCCGTTGCCGGAGAGTGCGCGCGGCCGAGGCATGCTGGAAGTGCCGGCCGAATTCATCGACAGAAAGATTCATTACGTGCAGTTGCTGAGCTTTCGAACCGAAGACGGTGTGGGACCGGCGGTCTCGCCCATTGTGGACCTGGACTGGACGCGCGCACCGCGCAGTGAGCGGCCAGCCGAAGAATTACCCCCACCCGCGCTATTCGCCAGACCCGTTTCGCGAGCGACGGCAATGAGCGCAACGATTGGAGGAATGCAGATGACAGTGTCACGCGGATTATCCGGTTCCCGTCCACCGCCGGTTGACGCAGGCCCCTTGCGCTGGCGCGAACGCGATCTGAGTCAGGGCATGTTTCTGGAAAGCCTCCTTGGTGCGCTGCCGTCGATTCTTCCCGGCGTGACGAACATTCTCGGCGGTGCGATTCCAGCGATCGGAAAGCTGTTCAGCGGCGGAGGCGCGACGGGTTCCGGAGGCGGGGGATCCGCACCCGCTGCAGGTGCCGCTCCGGATATCGCGAAACTGATTCAGCAGATATTGAGCGCCATTGCAGCGCCCGCCACGGCAGGCGGCACACAACCGACAACGTCTGCGGCAACTGCCCTGAGTATGTCGGCTCCTCCGTTGGGTTCACTCGGAGCGCGCGCTGATCGCTGCAAGCCAAAGTCCTATTCCGGTTCGCGCGCCGCCGCTATGCGAGCACGCCGCAATCCCGCGCGAACATTGTCGGTGGCGGCACAACCTGCACCCTACGTGCACGCTCAGGAATACAGTCGAACGATGTTCGCGCCGGCGCTGCTTGCAGCGTTGCCATCGCTGATGCCGCTGCTCCAGCAGGTTTTGTCACCGGAAAATCTGAAGACGCTGGTCGACGCTCCGCAGAAGATGACCGGTCAGGTCATCAACGGTTTGCTTGATGCGGCAAGAATCGGTCAGCAGGCGCAAGAAGCCGAGCAGAAGCACTTGGAACGGCTCAATCCCGGAGTCAACAATCCCGCGTTGTATCAATTGCTGACAAGCATGAGCCAAGGCCTGTCGGACGCAAAGCGCCTCAACTACCGGCGCGTGGCGAGTGTGAAACTGAGTTTCGACGATGTGCAGACGCAGATGTTGTTCGGCCGCGAGCGGGTGCTGTATCGCAAGGGTCAGGCGTTGCAGTTTCCGATGAGCGTTATCACGCCGCAGACCATTACCGAGGCGCGACTGGTCGTGCAGATCAAGCATCCCGATACACTCGCGGTGCTGATCGAAGACGGGGAAGAGGTTGGGGATCTATCGAGCGGCCCGATTCCGTTGGTGCCGCGCATCGACGAGGAGAAGCTGGCCAAACTACAACCAAGCCAGGACTACATCGTGGTTGCGACGCTGCTGTGGCGCACGAAAAAAGGTTCGAAGGTCGGCACGTCGATGCAGCAGCGCATCACGCTGATCGGCGAATACTCGTTTGACCGGCTTGAGGAAGGTGGCGATCCGATACCGGTATCGGATTTCGGAAGGTTTCGGGACTACTGGCACAAGATCTGGGAAGCTGACTTTGGCGGTGCCGGTTCGCGCGTTGCACGGCTGAACTGCCGCTATTACCTCGTGCTCAATTCGAAACGCACCAACAACCTCCGTGCCGATACTCACATTGAATCCAGCGACGACGACAAGCTGGGCGGACAACTCAAGACCGGTATGGAATACAGCCCGTATGTCTTGAATCACCTGCTTACACAACTCGACTCGAACGCGCAGCCGCTGAATGACGCGGAACTCGAAGCCCTGACCGGCAGCGATTTCGTCGAGCGCTTCAATCAGGCGGCGCAGTACAACGGCAAGCTCAAGGGCCGCAAAGGTGAGCGCGGCGCGTTGTGGGTGTATCCGGAATTCAAGATCCAAACCGTCGTGTTGACGCGGGCCGACGAGGTCGACGCCAACGGCAATGTTCGCTCGCTCGGCGAGACTCGCGTGAAATTTCCTCTGCCGGTACTGATCCACTTTGTGGGAGTGAAGGGCGCATGAAAACCAAACGCAAATCGCGAAGCATGAGTGACGACTCCGAAATTGTTGCAAAAGTGGAGGGCATGGAAATCGAGTTCGACGAAAAGGTCACTCCTTTTCCCGTAGAGCTGGAGGAGATGCGGGACGTGTTCCCGCAGCGAGCGTCAGGGACGACGCGTCGTCGCGCGTCACTGCACTGACGAGCGCCGATGGACGAGCCCGCCCTGATACCGGTGTCGCAGTTGCACGTCGAGGATCGCCTTCCTTCGCTCGCGGAGTTCGTTGGTGAACTGGCGGCCGCCGCGAGCGTAGATCACGACGCAAGCATCGACGCGGAAATGTTCTACGTGGATTCGATTCAGCTCGAGTTGCCGTTCGAGCTGGACCTGGTGCAGGAAAACGGCGTGTGGCAGATCGATGCCGCACCACCCACACAAATCGTGGATACCACCGTGATGCCGGTGCTGCATCGGGTGCGAATGACAGTGAGTCTTGACGATGGCGAACGCAGTATCGACTCCGTGGAATCTTGAGAACTTTCTCGATTCCCTGATTCTGGAGCTGGACAAGGCGCAAGACACGCTCGCGCTCAAAGGGCTGACGCGCAAGCTGACCTACACGGTCAAGGATGTCGCGTTCGATCTGCATCTGTTTCCCAGCTATGAGGACGGCAAATTGAAATTCCAGATGGCAAAGCCGGGAGACCAGGGCGGGTCGCGCGTTTCGTTCCAGCTCGGCTCCATCACCGATCGCCAGATTCGTGAGTCCGGCAATGAGCCTCTGTCGCGCGACGACATCGAGATCGACAAGCTCGAAGGGATCGACGACGAAGTGAAAGATGAGCTGCGCAAGGTTGGCGTGACCTCGACGCGCGATCTGGAGCGGCTCGACCGGCGAAACGTGAATGTGGAAAAGGTCGTGGAGGACAAAACCAAGGGTGCGAAGAAACTCGATTACGGCAACCTTGCCAACATTATCAACAAGGCGCGCCGCCGGAAATTCGCGCCGCAGTTGTCCGTCGCACAGAACGTCGCGGATGCTGACGGTATGGCACTCGAATTGCGCGGCAATAACTTTGTCGTACCCGGCATCGGTGACACGCGCTTTCCAATTGCCGTGTTGAACGGCGAGCCGGTGCAGGTGCTCAGTGCCACACCGGATGCGCTGCGCATCCGCGTTCCCGCGTCGGGTTTGAAGTCCGGCGTTAACCAATTGTCCGTAGCGCTCGATCCGTATGCCGTGGTCAACATGGAGATCAAGCACCCATGAGCCGTCCGTCCTCGCGTTTGCATTCCCTGGAGCTTGGTTTGCGCAAGCCGCGCAAGTCCCGCGCAAAGGCCCGTGCCCTTACCGTCATGCGCCTGGAAGGCAAGGGCGTATCCGCGGCGCAGCGTCACGTACCGGCGCGCTTGCCGAGCGAACTGGAAGACCAGATCGCCATCGTGCGCGGCCGCGCGGTTGGAAAACCGTCGCGCGGATTACTGCAGCTCGAAGAACGTTTGCTGCGTGTCAGCGATGATACGCAGCCCGCAGCGACCATCCAGCGGCATGAGCATGCCGCGCCGCCGCCTGAACTGAATACGCCAGCGCCGGAGGCACGCGTAACGCAGGCGCAGGCATTGAATGCGCCGGCGGCAATGCCGGCGGATGTTTACAGCGGCCACTTCACCGTGGAGTCGTTTGATGACTCGCCGGCAGCACCGCCGGTGTGGAACGCACCTGCCGTCGACGCGGTTCGCGTTGCGCCGGCAGTTTCAAAAACTGAGCCGCAGGCGCCGACAGATTCGGCACCGTGGATAAACGCGCCGGCTCAAGCACAAAACCGCGCCCGAATGCTCAGCGCGGAACAGAAGGCAGTCGCGGACGATTTTCAGCGTGATCTCGCCGCGATGCTAGGCACGGAAGCCCAACCGGCGTCAGTCCAGGCGCCGGAAGACAAGCAGTGGAATGAAACGCTGCGCAATGTGGGCGACGCGCCGGCCGCGGGAACTGCCACCACCACCGCATCCACCGCGGTTGTGCCGGGAGCGTCGCCCGCTCCGCTTTCGAACGCGCATGACATCTTCAATCAGATGGGCATGGCGATGAACTACGCCAACAGTTTTGATTTTGGTGCCGTGGATCTGTCTGCCAAGTTCGATCGGTTCGACGACGAACTCGCACGCGAAGCCAAAGCACCATCCGTCGCTCCACCGCCGCCACCGATTCCGGTGCGCGCGCTGGAGCTGGACGACTTTGATTTGGTGGCTGACCTCGCGGAAATGAGCGGGGCGCAGTCCGCGCCAACGCCGAACGCGAATTCGCCCGCCGTGTGCGCACCCGACGATCAACCCGCCGCGCAAAAAGAACCCGTGCCGGCGACGACCCCAACACTTGAAGCCACAAAGAACGAACAGGCCGTTGCGCCTGCCCCCTAACGAACGGAAGAGGATGAAGCCATGGCCAACCGCCTCGCAGATCTGGAAACGACCATCACCCGCGCGTACAAGAAGAAGGCCATCGTTGCCAAGAAGAAAGCCAAGGCCGCTCCAGCGGCGCGCCGACCGCAAGGTGTATTGACGCGCGTCAGCACATCGCCAGGTCCATCTGCACCGATGGTGGAATCCAAAGGACTGGCCGGAATGGTCAGTCGGTGGAGCAGCGCCGCCAGCGTCGTGCGTGCCTTCGCCGCCATTGATTACAAGATTCCCGGAACCTTCGGGCCGCTGGCGCAGCCGAGCGGCATGGCGTGTTGGGCCACCGTGTTCACGATGCTCATGTCGTGGCGCAAGCAGCAATCGTTTCCGATCGAAACGGCGCTGTCGATGGTGGGGCAGAAGTGGGTTGATATTTTCACTGCGAACACCGGACTTTCGGGCGATGACAAGCCCGCGTTTCTGGCCGCGGCGGGACTCGTGGCCGAACCACCGCAAAGCTACTCGCTTGAAGGTTGGGAACAGTTGCTGCGCAACTACGGACCCATCTGGGTGACCACCGACGAAGCGCCCGGCAAGGCGTGGGCGATTCATGCGCGCGTGATCACCTCCATCAAGGGTGACGGCACGCCGGAAAAGACGTTCTTTACCATTGTCGACCCTGCCGGCGGCAAACAGTATCAGGAATCCATCGCGGTCTTTATTCCCAAGTACGAGGAAGAAGTCATTCGCACCGGTTACATGCGCATCCAGGTCGTGCACTGGTCCGCCGATGCGCGCGCCGAAGTGAAAGCACAATCCTTCGGCCGCACACGCAGCACCGCGTCTGCGCTGAACGTGCCGGCGGCACCGTATGCACGCAGCCAGGGCATCGACTATTCCGGCGCACTCGCCGCGCATCGCCGCGCGATGGCGCAGGGCAAGGCGATTGATGTGCGCTACAACGTGGAACTGGTCCCGCAGCAAACCGGCATGTCATGTTGGGCGGCGGGCTTCGCGATGATCGTGGGATGGCGCGACCAGATCTGTATTGACCCGGCGGAGATCGCGCGCGCCGCAGGATCCTGGGCGCAATATAAAACTGGCCTGGAGCCGGAGGACACGCGCGTAATGAGCACGTGGGGCTTTGTGCCGGAAGCGCCGCAATGCTACACCGTTGAAGGCTTCGTGAACCTGCTGCGCAATTACGGTCCGCTGTGGGCCGCCAGCGCTGAACCCGGCGCGCACATTCGCGTGGTTACCGGCGCCACGGGCGACGGCACACCGGATGGCACGACGCTCTACATCAACGATCCGTGGGAACAGGGCATGAATACGTTCCGGCCCAACAATCGCGGTTCGCAATATACGGAGACGTATACCCAGTTTGAGCAAAAGCAGTCCACACTGGCCGGTCAGGAAATGAGCATCGGCGCGCCGATTTACATCGCGCACCTGCCGCGCCTGCCCACGTGGATGAACTCGCCGCTGACAAAAAGCTTCTCGCACTACGTGGGTCGCTCCATCGCGATGGAAGCGCCGAGCAATCCGGCCAACTACCGTCTGCTGACCTCCGGCACGTGGAACAGCAACACCACGCTCTCAGTTCAGGGCGGGCAAGGCATGTGGTTCAAAATTCGCAACACCAACGTGCTCGGGACCACCATCACCATCACCGATCAAACCGGCCAGACCAAACAGTCCATCATTTTGCCGGCGTCGAGCGTGGAGTTTGTGTTCTCGATCTTCGGCACCGAGCCGATGGGCTGGCGCTTTGATATCAGCACCGACAGTGATGCGTTCATGGTGACGTGGGAACTGTGGAGCACCTGGGTGCCCGGCATGCCGCCGAATCGGTAAGACGACGGCGCGCACGGGAACGCGCGCCCAACAGTTTCGTGGGAATGTCTCGGCCCCGCTAGCGTGCGTTTTCCGCGCGCGCCTGCGAGGCCTTTTTTACCCGCGTTCGCGGGTGTCCTTCACCTTGTGTTAAAGGAGAACCACGCATGGAAACGATCAAGAGTCAGCCCTCGGCGGCGCAGAACAATGGCGTCATCAATCCCTTCGCGCTGGCGGAATATGTGTCCGGCCGCAAGATCAACTGGCGTGCGACGGACGATGTGCCGCGGCTGCTGGAGAACATTCTGCAAACCCCGTATGAAGAATTGTTTGATCCGAAGTTCGAGGGGCCGCTGTACATGGGCCTCAAGCTAAACAAGAAGGGCACGCTCGAACGAATCCACTCGCCACTGTTGAGCGTCGAGGTGAAGCTCGGCGTCAACGATCTGGAAATGCCGATCGAAAAATTGATGTCACAAGTGCACGTGCTCGGCGATCTCGGCACACGCTTCAAGGTCGACAACATCGCCAAGCTCCAGGTCAGCCGCATCGATCTCTGCAACCCGCACCAGATCAGCCTGACCATCCGCATGCCGGAAAAAGACCGGCTGCAAACACTGGCACGCGTGTTCAGCAAAGAAATCGTGCAGTCCGTCGCGCTGGATCCGGAACAAAAGGGCAACACCAACCAGGACTGGACGCCCGCGAATGCAAGCTGGGTGGACAAGGGCGACTTCTTCAACGAAGCGGCCGAATTCTTCGATCCGGTGCAAGGCGCCGTCGCCAACTGCTATTACATCGCGGCACTCTCGGCCGTGGCGTGGGCCACACCGTATCGCATCTCGCACATGTCGCGCGCCACCGGACAGAGCCAGCAGCAATTCACCAACCTGATTCGCTTCTACAAACCGGAAAGCAACGGCCAGGGCGTCGACAAAGAGATCGAAGTGACCGACACCGTTCCGGTGAATTCCACATCCGGCAATTTCATTTACTGCCGTTCCAGCGAAGCCGGGGAAATCTGGCCCGCCGTTTATGAAAAAGCCTTCGCAAAATTCAAAACCGGAACGACGACCGACCATCCCGACATCACCGCCACCGGCTGGGGCGATTGCGTTCTCGCCACCGCGCAGCTCAACGGGTTGACGCGCCACTACTACGGCAACAACGCGCTGACCGGTGACCAGATCTGGGATCTCGTGCGCGGCAATTCGCTAAGCAAGCGCACGTTCAACCCGATGACCTGCTGGACCTACGGCACCGCGCCCGATGGATTGAGTTACTCCGACGCCAACATCGTGGGCTCGCACTGCTACACCGTGCTGGGGTGGGATTACTACTGCAACAAAAAGTACCTGATCCTGCGCAACCCGTGGGGCAACACCGAAGCGACCGTGGGCACACGCAGCGGGACAGTCAGCCTCTTCGACGTGAGCTGGTGGCGCCCGATCAATCTCGCGAATCCGGATGGGACGTTTGCATTGGAGGCGAATACATTCCAGCAATACTTCGCGGGGTTGGGGGTGGCGAAGTAGGGCGTTTAAATTTTAAAAGCCGAAAAAATGGTGCAATCAGAGGTTGATCGCGGGCATTTTTCGCTCGCGCTCAACCTATTGCGATTTGTCGATAAGAAGAAAAGTTTCTAAATTCTTTTGGTACTCAATCGGGAAAGATTTCGGTTGAGTCACTTGATCCTCCCGTTTCGAGCGTCGGAATACAAAAAATGGACGAAACATTGGGTGCCTGTCTGCACACTTTGAGAAGTCTTGTCAAAAGTCAGACAGGTGAAAAATAATGCATTCGTCTTGACATTATGTCGCTATCAGTTTGGCTAGAAGGTGCATACAGTCATATTAGGCCCACCGCATATCTGAACTCCAATTCGAAAGGGCGATTGAGGCGACGATGCGTTTCCAGGTTGAGCATCTTTTGGATAAACCGTGGGCTGACCTGGCTCGCATGGGAAAGAGTCGACTTGTACAGACGTTTTCGATTTGGTTCATATTGATTCCGATACTCGCGAAGTTTCTCGGGAATGTGGACGATACGGTTCTCGTAACTGTGCTGGGCAGTCAGTGGAAATTGAATTTCGGTCTTCCCTTCAACTGGTATCTTTTTTTTCTGGCATCCGTATTCTTCAGCATCGCAAATGTCGCGTTCGTCGCGTATTGCCCATCAATTATTCGAAACTACGACAACTTCGCCGCATTCGTTCGCCTTGATGGGAGCTTCGAGAAACTCAAGACCAGCTTTCGAGAATTTGCACGAATCGATCGACTTGAGAGAAACGAGCCGTTCGAACGGCTTGATGCATTTATTGAGCGATTTGCAGACAGAAAAATAGCGAACGACCTCACGATCATCAACGAATGGGATCGCAAGCTGGAATCATTGGAGCCACGGGAAAATATTTTGCCCGATGCCTTTGTATTCGTCGCCGATCTGGCGGATACGCTTCGACCGACGGCGCGCAAGGCGTGCATGATTTTCTATGTGATTGGTACTGCACTCGTGCTGATTGTTTTCATCGAGAACATTTGGTTTGTTCTGGAGCAGTTTTTCAAAAAGGCAATTTAAGATCTTAAGGGCAGGAAATGGCAACAGAATCGAGTGCGGAAAGGCGTATTGGGTTGGATCGACGAAAAAAACAGATTCCGGTGCAAATTGATCGACGTGAGAATTTCAATCGCCGGGAAGTTCGAGATGAAGTCGATTCAAACGTGGAGGCCAAACTGCCGGACATTAAGGCCTATATATCGAAAGAATGCCCGCTTGGCCCGATTAGAACGGATGACATTACGGAGCCAAGCATCATTCGGCAGTTGTTTGACAAGGAGAATAGAATCCATCGTCAGTTGATGAGCAAGCCAAGCTATATCGTCGGCCGGAAAGGCGCCGGAAAGACGGCGTTCATGCGAAGTATTTTTCTCGACTCGCAATATCGCATCGTTGTTGAACTTCGCACGTACGAAGCATTTTCACAGGTCATGGAGTCAGTCGAAATATTGTCCAAGAGATTCGTATTTGTTGAAGCGGTGGCTGATATCTGGGAGATGTTTGTCTGGACCGCTATATTCCATCAAATTAGCAACAGCAGCGATTTCTCCGGAAATCCAAAAATAATGTTCATTCATCGTTATTTGTCTGATCTGGTCAAGGGCAACTTTAACGCGATTAGTTCGGAACAGGTCGCTGTCATCGCTGCATCAACTTTACGGAGTCGATGTGAAGGCAAAGTAAACACGGTTTCCGATTGCCTGAACTGTATGGAGTTTGGATCCGTCTCCTTTGAGCAGGCACGAGAGGTGGCCAAAGAGATACTGACGTCGTCAAATACGCGCGCCGTGGTGTTGATGGATTCTTTAGAAGATCTTGACGTGGCGGCGAACTCAGTTCGTCATTCTCTACAGGGCTTATTTAAGTGCCTGGGACGGTTTCATGATCCGGCCAGACCGTGCGAAGTACGATTCTGTTTTCCGATGGAGCTTTGGTATTACTTGTCGGACTATTCGACAAATACGCTCAAAGATTTCGAGCACTCGTTAATAATGCAATGGCATGCTGGCGAACTGATGCAAATTGCAGCTCACCGGTTGAAGTTGTACTACACACTCCATCACGCCGACTTCATCGAGAAAGAAAAGCTGTACAAGCTTGATCCGGACGATCGACGTGATGCGCGCAAGATCTTTGATTCCGTGTTCCCGAGAGTGGTTGAAAACAGCCTAAACAATGAGGAGGACACGGCGGCATACATACTTCGACACACCCAGCTATTGCCTCGGCAGTTCTTTCTCTACCTTAACAAGATTTTTGAAGCAAATCGGCGTCTCGGCGGGGCGAATACATCGGTGTGCACGCGGGCGATTAAAGAAGGAATAAAATCGGTTGAAGACAAGGTTACTACCGAAATTCTTAACGCCTACAAGTACGTCTATCCCAAAGCCAAGGATGCCTGCAAGAAGGCATTGCCAGAACTTCCATTCTGTTTTAGTTCTGGCGACATGCACCGGGTTTTCAATCGGCATGCAAGAAAAGTATTTCCCGGCGACTTCGAAGATTTTCGGGAAATGCTGGTAGAGGTTGGCGCGGTCGGCCGGGTTAAAAACACAACGGATCGTTATGTAATTGGAGAGTTCGTTTATACGGCCACCCAAAAATTGGCGGTGAGTGCCGACGATAAACTTTGCATACATCCAGCGTTTTGCAAGACGTTTGGGTCCAAGCTTCCAGAGCTCGGCGGGCGAGTCGTGTATCCCTATGGAACGGATATAGACGGCAATGACTATCGCAACTAGGAACGCGTAAAAGGAACTGTTGACGGAGAATGCTTGTGGGCTCAGAGAGCAATTCTTTCCAATATTCCAGAAAATATTTTCTCTGCCCCAGTTTTTACTGTGCAAACGAAACCATCGAAGTAGACGCTCCCTGAGCAGGGAGCGCGTGCGCCATGTGTCCCGCAGCGACTGGTAAGAGTCCGCTGCGACATGTTGCGGCTATTAACCTCGATTGGACTCTGGCACCATGGGCCTCATTAAAATATGAGGCCTTTCGGATGAGTGGCGAGACCAGCGAACTTCGAGTATCCAGTCTCGAATTGTTTTTTGACCTTGTGTTCGTGTTCACGATTACTCAGCTTACGGCGCTCCTTGAGCACACCGAATCCTTTTTCGGCGTACTCAAAGCGGCGGCAACAAAACCCGTGGCAGAGAGCAATAGATTCTAATATTCTCGACAAATTGTTTTGGCCCCGCACGAGGAAGAGGGGTGATCGAAAGATTGTTCAGATATGGATGAAATCCTACTTAACAATGTCTGGATGATTGTAGGCACCATTGTAGTCGGAGCCATCGCATGGACGCGATGCCGAAAAATAACCCGAACCCGACTTCGACGTTCGCTCCAAGTCAGCGTTGTATACTTCAGTTTCCCCGTTGTGTTCATTGGACACCCGCCCCTTTTCGCGCCGGTATGGGCAGCATTGATCGGAAGTTTGCTTAATGGTTGGGTTCGTTGGGCATTCATTTTGGCAATGATATGGGTGGCGATCGTGGGCATTGCCCAATTTGGCGTTCTTCCCTCCAATGCGAAAAACGTGGAGTAGGAAAACCCGGCTCAGAGTGAGCCCAGTATTTGAACTCTGGAGAACAATCCGGCCGAGAGTTCGTGGCACTTTTCACGTATTTGTCCGCATCACATTTGATGTCTATTTCCAGTTAGACTTTGAGAAGTGAACGAAACAACCAAAGGAAGAAAGCAATGACAACGGCTAGCGAGCTCGTCAGGCAGGGATACAAGTGTTTTACGGAAGGCGACATTGACGGGCTCTTGGCCCTTTGTGCTGATGATGTTGAGTTTGTTTCCAATGGACCCGCGAGTATTAAAAAATGCAAAGCGTACAAAGGGCATAACGGGATACGGCAGTTTTTTCAAATCCTGGGTGAAACGTGGGAGCTGAGTTCATTTGTTCCCCATGAGTTCATCGCCGCAGGTGATACAGTCACGGTGCTCGGCGAGGAAGCAGGTCGGGACAAGGCGTCCGGGGTGCCCTTTCAGTGCCGTTGGGCCCACCTCTTCGAGATCAAGAATGGAAAACTGGTTCGCTTTCGAGAGTTTCTGTGTCACTGGGCCGGGGAACAGAAGCCGCCAGCAATGAGCTGGAACCCGGCATAACAACGCGCTTGACGCCGCCGTCTTGGTCTATAGGCCCTTAGTGAATCCAGAGTTCAACCCGTCGGTTGTAGTTGCGACCATGATCGGAGACGTTGTCGGCGACGGGCAGCGTGTCACCAAAGCCGCGCACACGTTCCGCCTCGACACCGGCTTGCAGCAGGTAGTCCGCAACGGCATCCGCGCGATTCACAGAATACGAAAGGCTGAGATACGACGCGGCTTCTTTGCTGTCTGAAAATCCGAGCACCATCAGTTTGCGTGCCTTGTTTTCCGGGCGTGCCATGTAGTCAACCACACGTCCGATGTCGCGAACCGCCTTCGTATCCAGCTTGGCAGAGCCCGGATTGAATCGGATGTTCAGTGACAGGCGCTCGGCGTTCTGCACCAGCGACTTGTATTCCGATGGCGCTTCGGTCGGCGCGGTTTGTTTCGCGGCGATGACTTCCTGCGATATGAACCCGAGGTGCTTGGCAATCTGTTGTCCGGCGTTAGATACAATATACTCTGCGAGTTCCTGCGCCAGCGGATTGCGGTTGTTCTTGGGGAGGTAAAAGTACAGACGTCGGGACAAAGGGTAGTCCTCCGTCGCGACATTGAATTGTAGCGGCCACATCGCTTTGGTGCCGTCATCGGAAATCGCAATCTGCTTGGTGGTGTGGGAGTATGTGAGGCCGACAAACCCGATGGCGTTCGGTTTCAACTCCACTTCGTTCGCAAGGTCTTCGCTGGAATTGAAGCGCTTCACCCGGGGTGCGAGGGTTGCGCTGCCGAGCACCAGTGAATTGAATGTATCCTGTGTTCCCGAGTCTTCATTGCGTGCAAACGCTTCGATGCGTCCGGCCGGGTAGCCGAGGTCGCTCCAGTCCGTGACTTGTCCTGTATAAATGCGCTGAACGTCGCGTTTGGAAAGTTTCTGCACGGGGCTGTTCGGGTGAACGATGATGGCGATTCCGTCCAGTGCCACGACGTATTCGCATTGGGCTTGTGCCATCGGGCCAAGACGGGATAGCCGGATTTCTTCTTCCGATTTGATGCGGCGCGATGCCATGCCGATGTCGGCTTGCCCTTTGGAGAGATCGACAAACGCAGAGGGCGTGCCGTTCGTGTGAATCTCGACCACAAGGGTGTCGTTTGCCGGATTGCGCGCGGTGATTTGCATTTCATGCGGGGCGGAGGTCTTTTTTTCGCTCACCTGGTAACCCTTGTGGGTGAGCCAGTCGGTAACCAGGTCTGGCGCAAGTTTCGATCCGACGGTGTTCGAACCGTGTAACCGCAATAAAGAAGTTTCGCCTGCCGGGAGAGAATTGCTGAACAACAGCAACGCGATCAGACTGAGGTTGCGAGCCATACTGTCGTCCTCTTGATGCAAGCGAGTCATTCCGGGATACGCAACGGACAGCCAACGGTGCCGGGTATCATCTTGTGAACTCCATCACACAGCGCCAGTATCTCTAGCAGAGCAAATGTGAAGAAAAGGTTAAGGGTGCGAAGTCCAAAAAAGCGCGATGATCAAAACGGACAGGCGGGGGNNGCGCAGCGAGAGCAATGGAACAAGGACGGCGAAGCGTGGCGGCGCTGGAATCCCACGCTGGACCGTTGGTATGGCGAGCCGACTCGCCAGATGCTCGACATGGCGCACCTTCAAAAAGGGCAGCGCGTCCTGGACATCGCGGCTGGCGCGGGTGAACCGGCAGTCAGCGCCGCTGAACGTGTGGGTCCCGACGGTTACGTACTGGCCACCGACATCTCGGAAGGCATTGTTGAGCTGGCGCTCCAGGTAGCCCGTGAACGCGGGCACATGCAGGTGGAGACCCGCGCAATGGATGGAGAAAAACTGGATCTCCCCGATGCTTCGTTTGATGCCGTGCTGTGTCGGCTTGGTCTGATGTACATGCCGCACCCGGTGACTGCGCTGCGCGAATGGCGTCGCGTTTTGAAGTCTGGCGGTCGTGTCGCCGTCGTCGTGTTCTCCACGCCCGATCGAAACCCGTGGGGCGCGGTGCCCGCGTCGATCATCCGCCAGCGTGCGCAACTCCCGCCGCCGGTTCCGGGACAACCCGGTCCATTTGGATTGGGTGCTCCCGGCGTGCTCGAAGGCACTTTCCGTGACGCCGGATTCGCCGATACCGAGATTCGCGCGGTGCCGGTGCCGCATCGAACCACCAGTGCAGCGGCCTACGTGGAAGTGACTCGCGAAGCTTTTGGCGGATTCAACGCCATGATGGCGCAACTGCCTGCCGAACAGCGTGACTCCGTGTGGAAAGAAATTGAAGTGTCAATGCGAAGCTTCGAATCGGCGGACGGATTCGAGGCGCCGGGTGAGTGCTTTGTCGCTGCGGCGACGAAATAAATTCTCGTACGGTGAAACATGTGCGGCGCAACTGTATTTACAGTTGCGCCGTCATCGTCCCTGGCGTCCACCGCGTTTTATTTCGGCGGCGTGGCGTGTGCGGCGACGAGCTTGTCACGTTCAATTGCGGTTGAGACCAACGTTCCAGCCTTAACGTCGTCGATGAATTGCTTTGCGAACGCAATCGCCGCCGGGTTGCGTCCTTTGACGACACCCATCGCGGTTTCATCAGACCGTATGTTGCCGTCCAGCACGTGCGAGCCCGCGAGCTTCCCCTCCAAACCGTAGAGAAACGGTTTGCCGATGGCGATGGTTTCCGCGTTGCCTGACACCAGCAAGTCTTTCAGCTCGGCCAGATTGTCCACGGGAATCAGTTTGGCGGACTTCAGGCTGCTGGAAAGGAGGGTATGAGTGGCCGAGTTCTTGAGCGTGCCCACCCGAATTCCTTCCTTGTCCACCTCGGCCATCGAGTTGATCGGAACGCCGGCGCGAACGAGATAACCATGTTCGACCCACAAGTAAGGCACGGTGAAATCCAGAACCGCCTTACGTTTCTCGTCAGGGTTCGTTAAGGCGATGTCGATTTCTCCCGCCTTGGCCGCCGCGATCAGTGATCCCAGATCTTTATAGGGATGCGCCACAAAGTGCACGCCAAGTTTCTTCGCCATCTCTTTCCCAAGGTCAACGCCGAGGCCATTGATCTCGCCGGTGTCGGCATTCTTGACTCCATAGATCGGTGCCAGAAGAAAACCGACACGCAAATTGCCAGTGGGCGCCAGGGCGGATTGGGCGTCCGCCATCGTGTCGCCCTGCACGCTGCCGCCGGCGAACATCAACCCCGCCGCGATAACAGCCAGCCAGTTACGGATACGCATGACACTCTCCTTTTCTGGATTGTTGGTGATTGCGTCCGTGCCTTGCGCAGGACTGATTCGTACCGGCAAGGCACGAACTTCATGGGAGTAGGGTGGACCGCCGATCCGCCGCTGTCTATTCGACGAATTGCTTACGACGAAAGTACTAGTGACATTTCCGATTTCAGAGAAAGTCAATCGACTCGCGCCTCCAGAACCCTTTAAGAAGTGTTTCTTAATAACTCTTGACCAAAACCATTGTGCATATGCACGCGACATTGAGTTTGTGTAGATCGAAACTTCGATATGGATGATTGTCGGCGATTGGGGTCGACTGAGTTTCGTGCCGACGAACTTCCGGGAGTCATTACCGAAGACTTTTAGAAAACTTTTTCAAAAAGGAGAAAATTTTTATGAAGCCTGGATGGCGAGGGATTTATCTTGCTTATGGTGCTGCACTTCTATCCGTGCAATTGGTGACTTCCACAGCTCTTGCGGCAAGTAACGAAAAACTTCCTCTGGCTTTTGATCCCCCTCAGACGAAATCGGTGGCCGTGACTTTGCTCGACAAGCCGACAACGGAAGGGAACGCGCGGCTCGATGTTCAGTATCTTAAAGATCCGCGTTTGACAACCAAGATCCAGATTTACCTGGATCAAAAGACCGTGATATTGCATGACGACGGAATCAACGGCGACGCATTGGCCGGGGATTTGAAATATTCAGCGATCGTTCCGCTGGATATCAAGGCGATCACGGCAAATCAGCAGCGAGTATTGAATCTCCAAAGCCAACAAAACAAAAGTTTGACGATGCCCGTCTACTCACGACGACACAAAGTCACCGAGATCGCTCTCCCCGTCGACTATTTCCGTCCGTATCAAACGGGCATTTCTCACTATATAGATTACGTCGGCCTGTTGCCGGGAGTGCAGACAGAAAAATCGCTTTTGATTCGCGATCCCAGGGTGGTTGGCAATCCGGCGCGAACGTATGACACCTGTTCGGATACGGGAACAAGAAATGGCAAGTGGACGTTTGGGTACCTGATGACTCAAATCGCCAATCCGGCAGTCACTGGTATTGACCCGACCGAATTTGTTACTCAATGGATAAATCAAAATCTTTCAACTCAAATCGTGAATGGCTGGAGTGTGCCCGGAACTTCAGAACTTCAATCCGTCGTTGATATCTGGCCGAGGTTGCCCGATGGTCGCCTGGATATTTCTCGAGCGCCATTCAAGTTGATCGCCATCGTGAATCGCGTAGATTTACGCAAGAATCCCGTATATGGCAGCGGCGACGCCGGTGAAGCGCGATTTGTATTCCAAGTTAATTGTGTTGATGGAGTGGCTGCCAGATCGCACTATCATACCGTAATTTTGGAATACGGGATCTCTCGTCCGTCCTGCGGTAGCGTTCGGTCGTGGGCCCAACAATGGGCGGGACTGAGCGCTTACAGTTTAGGTTCAGCCGAGTACTTGTCCGCTCTGGAAGCCATGACAGATCAATTTTCTTCCGCCAATGCGGCGCCGCTAAAACCCAACGGTAGCGCGATCAACCAGGTTCGAATGAATATTACGCCGGCAGGGTCTTGGGAACTTCGAGAATTTCATTTGCAAGGCACGGGGTCCGCGGTCCGCCTGAAACTCGCCACAGTTGCTCAAACACCGGATAGCTTTACCGCTGACGCTGACGCACCGCCGGAACGCGCAATGACTCCCACCGCGTTTTCTGATTATGTGAATGAGTTTCAAGACGCCATAGTCAATTCCCGTTACACCGTTCCGCTCGAATATCACAAGTCGCACTTACTTGGCGGGAATTCTGACGGAGCCTCGAGGCTTGGGGTGAATCCGTGGAATAACGCGCTAATTTTGAATCGCGAGGCGCGGCACTCTTTTGCACTTCAAACATGCAATGGATGTCACTCGACCGAAACGGGGCTTGGTCGAGGCGAGGATTTTTTCCACATTCAAGACTTCGGTCCCGGTTCCCCGGCGCATCTTTCGGGCTTCATGACTGGAATCGATGTTCCCGATCCATTTGACGGTACTCCGACACGTCACTTTAATGAACTCGAGCGACGATCGGTCGATCTCGACGCGCTGGCCAACAATCAGTGTCTATACATGCTGAATAACAACGTCAATATCGGAGATATGCTCCGGCCGATCCTGGGATCCCACTAAAATCGCGAATCGTTGAAGTTTAAAAGCCGTGATCCAAACAGGATCACGGCTTTTTTTGTCGAGGTCAGTCGCGGCGCTTTGTTACGTCTTTCGCATTACGAGTCGCGCCAATTCTTTCGCGGCTCGCTTACCTTCGCTCGCGCCGCCTTCCATGTAACCCTGAAAATCCTGCGAGGTGTGTTCGCCGCAGAACAGCACGCCGCCCTGGCGCACGCCTTCATAGCCGCCGAAAGTGGTGTACTGCCCGACGCGATAATAGGCATACGATGCTTTCATCAGTGGGCTGAGGTGCGGGATCGACTGTGTCGCCTTGCCGTTCCATTGCGAGGTCAGTCCCGGGAAAACCGGTTCCGCGCGCGCCAGTGCGTCTTGTGCATCGGCATGCGCCGGAGCGCTCGCAACAGTTGAAAATGCTTTTGAGCTATTCATGGCGAGCGTGACGGATCCGCCCGAGTAAAAGTTTATGATGCCGGAGTTGGCGGGATCGCCGCGTGTCGGCTCCCATGCCGATTGATACCCGGTGTCGCTGTAACTTGAGCCGTTGCTGAGTCCCCACGGTCCATTCGTATTCCACAGGCGCGAATCGAACTGCAGTTGCGTCTTGCCGTTGTGGCCCAGTCCGAGCTCCTGGATCGCCTGATTTTTGAGTTCATCAAAATCCGCATCGGCGTAATCGATGTCGCGCAGCACGGCAAAGGGAAGCGCCAGTACGACGAAGTCCGCAACTTCCTCGAACGTTTCTCCGCTGAGTGATTTGAATGTCAGTCGATATCGCTCGCCGGACGTTTTGGCAATGCGAACCAGGCGACGTTCAAATTGAATCGTTTCTTGACCCAGTTCGCACGCGATGGCGCGAGGAAGCTGTTCGTTGCCGCCGCGAATATGAAAGCGCTCATCCGACTCACCGAACATCGCAAGCTCGTTCGGTGACGGCTGGTAAGCGAGCAGATACAGCAGATTCAGCGCGGATTGATCGTCCGATTCAGCTCCATATTCGATGTTGTAGGCGATTTCCAGCAACTTGCCGAGTTGCGAACTCGTCCCGCCGGCCACGCGCGAGTTGATCCATTGCGTGATACTCATGTCGTCGAGCAACTTTCCTTCAGGAGTGTAGCTGTCAAACGTGGTGGGGTATCCGGCAGCCTTGATGTCATCGTCGATTGCGGCAGATAGCGCCGCGAAGTCGAGATCGGCTTGTGCCTTGCTGTAGTAGTGGCCGAAGAGGTAATACGTCTCGGTCGAACCGGAGGGTTGCGCCGCATTGAGATCGTCCAGTTTCAATTCGAATCGGCGCGCGAGGTGGCGAATCGTTTTGTGGCCGGTATCGATCAACTCGCCACACCACTCCGAGACTTGTCCATCATTCCAATACGACGAGTTGCTGAACATGCGTCCGCCGACGCGCGACGACGCCTCGTATACGGTAGAGCGGATGCCATGGTCCGCCAGGGTCAGTGCGCACGTCAATCCGGCGATGCCGCCGCCCACGATGGCGATTCGCGGGTCACGCTTTGATGCGCGCGCGCCGCGTGGTAGCGCCGCACTGGTAGCAAGAACTGTCGTGCTGGCGACAAACTGACGACGGCTGATGCGGCTTTCGGCAATGTCACGCAATGAGTTAATGGTTTCGTTTCTACGCGATGCGATCTGGTGTTGACGCAGCAGGCGGCGAATTTGGTGCAGTAACGGTGTTCTTGCCATGGCTCCCCCAGAAGCGATTGTCAAAGTTCAGCGATCTTAGCGCGCAAGTTTCACATCGGCCATGTGAAAAAATCACATCGCGCGAATCTTACGGTGTTTGGGTGATTAACTTCGGGATGACGTTACTGAAGGCGTAGTGCGCATGAATTGCGCGAGCGCACGTGCAACACGCTCAGGTTGGAAGGGCGGAAAGATCAGACCGACGTTTGTTCCATCCGGCGCAAATACAAACAGGTCGCTCGAGTGTTCGACAATGTATTCGTCGTTCGCTGTCGCTGAGTCCAAATTCACGCGCCGGCGGGAATCACGATCAAGATAGGCGTATTCCACGCCCAGGCTTTGCGTGAGCGAGCGCAGTTCGTCCGTATGTCCTGTCGCGCCGATCATGTTCTTGCTGAAGAACGTGACGTGCTCGCGCAGCACCGGCAATGAATCGCGCTTGGGATCCACTGATACGAATACAAATCGCGGGCGATCGGCGGCAGGCAGTTCGGAAAAGTGTTCTTCGACGCGCGACAGTGCCGACAGTGTCGTGGGGCACACGTCGGCGCAATGGGTGTAGCCGAAGAACGCGACGGTCCAGCTTCCGGACAGTTCGTTTTGCGTGAAGTCGCGTCCGTGCTGATCGGCAAGAGTGAACGGTGCTGGTGCGATCGGTTTGCGCAGCAGGCGCGCGCCGATGTCTTCGAATGAGTTGCGCAGATCCTCGCTGTCCTGCGCGAACGGATAATACGTCGCCGCTCCACTGAGAACGATCAGAGGCGTGAGGAAGGCGATGGAGTAAAGTCGGCTCCGCTTCATGCGAGGCAACAGTCCCTGTGTTTCGGGACCGATATTCTAGCGCTTTGCGGTGGTAGATTTCAGCGCCGAAACCTCCTGGCGCCATCCTTCCGGCGAAATCTTGCCGAGGTATTCTGCTGTGCCGCCGTCCTTGGGATTAAAGACCGCGGCCTCACCCTCTTCGAGTCCGACGCCCGTTGCCTGAAAAATCATTGCCATATGTGAAACCAGCACCGTGTTCGTCCCGCGATTCGGGGTGTCTGAAATCATCTGCCGAATCTTCGTGACACGCCGTGATGCTTCGACCGGGTCGGTCCCGTTGACGCTGGTCAGGTCGACATTTGTTGTTCCATAGCCGAACGCGATTCGGGCCGTATCGATACAACGGCAGTACTCACTGGTTTCAATTTTTCCAAGCGGAATGTGCAACGCGCGAAAGCCTTCACCGATGAGCGCGGCCTGTTCGCGGCCCTGGGCGCTGAGGTTGCGCTGGTTGGCACACAAGTCCAGGTTGGCCGGGTTGCTGTCGGATTCGCGCCAATCGGTGGCTGCGTGCCGGATCAGGATCACGTAACCGCCGCTTCGCAGCGCGCTGACCCACGCCGTATCCTGGGGTGTCGTGCGCTGGCTCGCGCAGGCGGACAGCATGGTGAGGGCGATCAAAAAACACAGTCGAGGCAAGCGCATGGGAGCATTCCTCGGGGCAATGTCGTCGACGTCGCGATACAGGCGCCGGCGAACGGTATTAATAAGGTGTACAACGACAAGGCCGACACCCATCGTGCGCCAGCAGGAGCGCATCGGCACGGGCGGATTCACGGGACTGCAAACTGAGTCACAAGGAATTGATGCTGTTAAAATGCGCCAACGTTTCAACTGGCGGAGTGTTTGGGAAAGTGTTTTTGATGAGGAATTTCTGGCGCGCTGTTGTGCTGTTTTCGGGTGTGCTGTTCGTTACCGCTGCACAAGCTCAGGCCGAATGTGTGCGTTGCCATGATGAGGTGCCGGCCTCGACCGCCGAGCAGTGTTCGCAATGCCATGCGTTTCCAGTCGCCGCTCAAACGACGGCGGAACCCGTGCCGCACACGGTGCAAGCACCCCGGATCGAGTCCGGCATGGGCGTGCCCATGCTGAGTTCCGAATCGCGTCTTGGCAGTGAACCGAACCCAATGGTGTTGGTGCCGGAAGGGGAGTTCATCATGGGGACCAATGAGCGGCTTGCCGATGAAGGTCCGCAACACAAGGTGAAGCTCAAGGCATTCCTGATCGACAAGTTCGAAGTGACGAATTTTCAGTATGAGAAATTCGTGAAAGCCACCAATCGCCGTTCGCCGATCCATTTTCGCAACCGGACGTTTCCAGAAGGCAAGGCTGATCACCCGGTGATCAATGTCACCTGGGACGATGCGCGCGACTACTGTGCGTGGGCCGGGAAGCGACTTCCCACCGATCAGGAGTGGGAAAAAGCGGCACGCGGAGCGGATGGGCGAACCTATCCGTGGGGCAACAACTTCGACTGGCGCAAAGCGAATGTTCCGGCGCGCTGGAAGGAAACGAACATGTTTGGAGATACGACACCGGTCGGTGCGTTTGAAGCGGGCAAGAGTCCGTATGGTGTTTACGACATGTCCGGTAACGTCTGGGAGTGGACCGACTCGTGGTATCAACCCTATCCCGGCAACAAGGTGCCTTCGGAGAACTACGGCGAGCGTTACAAAGTGTTGAAAGGCGGGTCCTGGTTCGACTGCTCGTTTTATCAGTGCGGAATTTCCGCGCCGGTATTCAATCGGGCGTTTTTTGCGATCAAGACGAAGAATGACAGTTTTGGATTCCGGTGTGCGAAAGATGCGAAATAACGTTGGGATTTTCACTCTGGTGCTAGGCGCTGTGCTGTTGTGTGCGGCGTGCGGAAAAGAAAAAGCAACCTCGCAAACTAGCATTGCCCTTCCCGCGGTGGATATGGAAACGATTCCCGCTGGTGAGTTCGTGCGCGGCAGCGACGCGACGGATACCGAGGGGCTGCAGCAGCGCTACGGATTTGCCGCGCCATTGTTTCTTGATGAGCACCCGAAGCACGCGGTGACCCTGCCCGCGTTTCAGATCGATACTTATGAAGTGACGAATGCACAGTACAAGGCCTTTGTGCACGCGACCCAGCGTGTGCCGCCGCAGATCTGGAACGAAATGGGCTACGTCTTCACTGAGGACCAGTTGCAGAAAAAAGAAGAGGCGGAATTGCGCACGCTGGCAACGGATGTGTTCCGGCTGGATATGGACACGCGCACGATGAGCAAAGACGCATTGCTCGCGGCGATGATCAAGCAGCAACAGGCATTCGATAACTATCCGGCCGGTGGAATGACCTGGTTTGATGCCTACGCGTTCTGCGCCTGGCGGGGCGCGCGATTGCCCAGCGAAGCCGAGTGGGAAAAAGCGGCGCGCGGCGCTGACGGGCGCGAATACCCGTGGGGCAACAACTGGGATCCGAAGATCGCCGGAACCGGGGACGATGTTGGACAGGACGAAGGCTTCTCGCCGGTCGGGAGTTTTCCGAAAAGTGCGTCGCCCTACGGTGTTCACGACATGGCGGGCAACGTCTGGGAATGGGTGCAGGA
>DKAR01000161.1 GCA_002450895.1 Proteobacteria bacterium UBA6921 | reverse complement strand
TGAAACCCCTGAGTCGCTGACGACGAGTTGTACGGTATAAGGTCCAGCTTTATCCGGTACGAAGGTTGGTTTGGCCGTATCCGCGCCTGTCAAAGCCGCGTTACTCCCGGCCGGTTTAGACACAAACGACCAAGCGTAGCTGAGTGCGAGACCGGTAGAGGAAGTCGATTTGCTCCCGTCCAGATAGGCGGTATAGGGATCAGTGCCGTTATTACAAAACAATCCAGTTGGCGTTCTTGTATAGGTTTCGCCGGTTAACAGCGTCTCACACACCGAACCGGGATCGGCCTTTAGAATAATCGCGTTTAACGAAGAATTCGTTTGGGATGGTGTCGGACTAGATGTTCCCGCTGCACCGCCGCCCCCGTCGCAACCGGCTTCAACTATGGCGATACACAATATCAACGCTGACACGAATAGCGTGTGAAATCTTCCCTGGAAAATCCGACCTTGGCTCGACATAGTTTCAACCTCTTAACTGGACTACCCTGATTGATAGTCCTTGAACTTCAAGCGCCGCGTTCCTGACCATAAGTTGCTCGGAGCCATTTTTTTCACTTCAAAGTCTCTCGCCCACGATGGGCAGTGCACTACTTAAATAACCACAGCAACGAACGCCAGTGCAGATAGCGCTACTTTGCAGGAAAACCAACATTTCTATTTGGGGTTGACACACCCATTGCGGGCAAGCGCTCCAGCCGCGTCGGCGCCCAGTCAGTGACGGTGTGGCAATACGAACATTCTTGTGTGGTCGGAATATGGTTAATGCCCTTACCCGTTGCGATTGTCCCGTTATGGCATGCCGAGCACACACCGTTAATTTGGCTATGATCTACCCTCTTCACCCGCCAATCAGCGTTGGGTTGATGACACGCCGAACACACGTTAGTACTGTTGATATGTGTAGGGCCTTTACCTCTTGCCGTGGTCCCGTTGTGACAGTCAACACAGGTCTTCGCGTCGACCTGCTCGGGGGTATGGGCAAACCTTCCACCGGCAAATGTAAACGTCGTATGGCAATTGTCGCAGTCGAGTGAAGTCGAAATATGGCCCATATTTTTGCCCGTTGCGAACGTGCCGTTGTGGCAGGCGGCGCATGTAGTGGTCACTGTGGCGTGGTCCATTTTCGCGCTCGCGCCGAAACTGGTGGTAACGCTGTGGCAAGAATCGCACGACGCCGTCGTCGGAATATGATTCGCAGACTTGCCTTGCGCGATGGCGCCGTTATGACATCCGTTGCAGGTTTTGGGCGTGCCTTTAAATCTGCCGCTGGCATGGCAGGTCTCGCAAGGAACATATTCGTGCGCCCCCACTAGCGGAAACCCGGTTGTCAGGTGGTCAAAATCGAGCGAGGTTTGCGGAATGGTGTCTGCATTGACATTTGTTATCTCCAACAAGAGAAGACCCAACATCGCGAAACAACAACGACCCAATTGAATACGCATCCGCTTGAAGCGATCCATTGTTATATGACTTTTTTACTTACGACGTCGTCAGTAGCATCTTTCCACGATCCTTGAGGAAACTCGCTCCGCCATCGTACGATGAAACATTTGACAGAGCCGTGATGCAGTTATCGCTACATCCAGCTTGTCACTCAAAATACCCGGTTCACAGTACTTTCGCCACGCACCTGGCGATCACGCGCGCCGCTGTAAAGTACCGGCAAAGTGGACGGTACAAATATCTCGATCGCGACTATGAAGTCTTGTTGCGGTTCCCGCAACCCAAATCGCACGCCAAACCCTTAAAATAAAGTTAAGCACCGCTGCCGATCGCCGAACTTGTGCGATTGCTGGAACCTATCGTCGAACGCATTCTGGCGCTGTTTACGCGGCGTGGGCACTGGGTGCAGGAACCCGACACGGGACTCACGTACCTCAACGACCCGAGCCCAGATGATCCACTCACTTCGCTACGCGCAGCCGCAGGCAGCTATTGCATTGCCTTGGGCCCACGCGCGGGAAATACGGTAATTCACATCCGCACGCTCTAAGCGCAGGAAAGCGGCACGGGGCAACGTTGCGTGGAAAGCAACGGCTTCAGCCTCCACACCAACGTCAGTTGCGCGCGCGGCGAACGCAAGAAGCTTGAACGGTTGTGCCGCTATATCACCGCCCCGCCGATCGCGCACGAGTGCCTGAAGTTGAGCGACTGCGGCCAAGTCGTGTACGAACTCAAAACACCGTATCGAGACGGCACCACGCACGTGGTCATGTCGCCGCAGGAGCGGATGCAGCGCCTCGCGGCCCTTGTACCCCGGCCCAGACTGCATCTGACCCGCTACCACGGCATTCTCGCGCCGAACGCTAGTGGCGCGCGCAGGTGGTGCTGCAAAAAGTAGAACACGTCACAGGTGATTCACCCGAAGAAAACGAACAAAAGCGAAACTACTACCCATGGACACGGCTGCTCAAGCGCGTGTTCGCGCTCGACCTGGAACACTGTCCTACCTGCAACGGCCCGCTGAAGCGCATTGCCGTGATCGAACAGGCGGCGGTGATCGAGAAAATTCTCACGCACCTGAACCTCAATGCGCACCCGCCGCCGCGAATTCCGGCGCGCTACGATCCCGCAGACGAAGCTGATTGGTACTGGAATCCTGCAACACCCGCCCATTCGGTGCACTGAACCGTGATCCCGAGGATCGCGCTTGGCCGCGGCGTGAAAACCCCGGGAAAATTACGCCAGCACACGGCGCGAACACCACAAACTCATCCCCAAACGATCTCTTCAAGCCGCAAACGAACCGTAAATCCCGGCTCACAACCCGACGACATACCGCTCGACTTTGCGAAAGAGGGTGTCTATTTTTCCTATACTCCTCGCCTGATTTGTAAATGTCCGGTGTGTATTGGCTTGCGGACCTTAGCGGGCGGGTTTGTCGCGTTGGCGCGACTCACATTATTGGCCGAGAGACGTCGTCGAGATGGGTGCCGAATTATTTGAATATTTTTTCGTATTGATCGGACGAAAACCCAAGATGGTATTTCCCGTTTCGTTCGAGAAGCGGGCGTTTGATGGCGCTGGAGGTGTTTGTTAAAAAAGCCAGCGCGGATTTTTCATCCACCACGGACTCTTTTATTTTTTCCGGTTGCTTTCGCCAGGTCGGACCTTTTTTGTTGACGAGGGGTTCCCAACCGAGCTGTTTGACGGCTGCTTTGAGCACGTCGAGCGGTACGCCGTGTTTTTTATAATCGTGAAATTCGTAGCGCTGGCCATGTTCCTCCAGCCACGCACGGGCATTCTTGACGGTGTCACAGTTGGGAATGGCGTAGATTTTCATGTCGAAACCGTTTTCGGTTCTTGAGATTGTAATCGCGACGGAGTCGGCCGGGAGCGCCTTGATGTTTCGACAATTCCGAATAAATTTCTCGACCGGTGAAAGTGGGTAACGAACTGCCGATCGGTTCGGTTGCGCCCCGCGCCGTTCGAGGGAACGGCACGGGGTGGGTGTGCAGTTACTGTTTGATGGCTTCGACGCTGAGCTGGATCGCCACATCGTCGCCGATGTTCGGTACGCCGTAGTTCATTCCGTACTCTGAGCGCTTGATTTGCGTTGTGGCGTCAAAGCCGCAAGTGTCTTTTTTATTCATCGGGTTCTTGCCGCAGTTCATCGCTGTCACGGTAAGAGTGACAGGTTTGGTGGTGCTCATGATGGTCAGGTTACCTTCGACGCTGGCAACCGTATCGCCTTTGAAAGTCACCTTCGTGGACTTGAACGTCATTGTGGGATATTCCGCGGCGTTGAAGAAATCGGGTGACCGCAGATGTTCATCTCTTTTGCCAAATCCCGTCGTAACGGAATTTGTATCAATGGTGATTTCCACCGAGCCCGTCTTCTTGGCGACGTCGAGCGACATCTTCCCACTGACTTTTTCAAAGTGGCCCCGTTGGGTCGAGAATCCGAGATGATTCAGGCTGAAGTAGGGCATTGAGTGCGCGGGATCAATATCATAGTTGTCCGCCCAAACCGTACCCGTGCTTGAAACCGCTACAGCGATCGCAACCAAAGTCTTACGCATAAATTGCCTCCAATGTAATAGACGTCGTATAGGGGTCTGTGCCGCCTGTCCACCATGCATAGGCCAACGCAATTCCGGCAATGACCAGGGAGGCCAGAATCATGAATCCAATCTGGAACCATCGCGGCCAATGTTCCAGAACGGGGGCGTATCGTGCGGCAACCGGAATCAGCCCCAGTATGACCAGTACGATCCACGCGAGTTCGGCGAATGCGACAGTGGCACACCCCATTAAAGAGACAAGCAATGCAACGGGAAAGGTAACGGTCGTGCCCGCATTGTTGGAGCGGGTCATCAACAGGGCCAGAATATATCCGCCGCCCGCTGCGGATAATGCAAATGCCAACTGTGCAATGAGCGCGGATGAACCCATCAGTGCCGTCGCTCCGGTGCCGATTCCCAATGCGACTGTCGCGGCGCCCGCGCGACGGCCATCGACTTTCAGCGGCTTCATCGCGAACAGCATCCACACGACGTAAGCGATAATGGCCGCACCGGCAATTATCATTTCCATCCCCGACTTGCGCAGCAGGAAAAGTCCAAAGACCCACAACGAGGCAATTACACCCAGACCCATGTATAGCAGCGTTGCGCCCCGGGTATGGCGGGTGTCGACCAATACGCCTACGATCGCGGTGATGACACCGACGACAATTATTTTTCGCATTGCGGTCAGCGTCCGGAAATCCACTCCGTTGATGAGCAAGACGGCAACTGCAAACCCGACAATGACACCGATGCCGATGGGTGCTTTTCCGGATTTGTGAGCAAGCCAGCCGCCCAGCCAGGCCGCAATGAGCGGCGCAAAGGCAGATTGAACTTCCGGAAGGTGGAGAAAGTCGATCATGAGGTACCGGAAAGCTTAGTTCACAGCTGCGATGTGTGGTAGCGACGGAGTACCAAAGTCCTTCTATCGTCTATGCTTTTAATTAAAAAGTTCGTTCAAGCGCGCCCTGAATTGTGGCGAAAACCTAGGTAAGAACCACATGTGGAGATGGCTGCCATGTTAAAGCGTCCGGACCAGAATAAAGATTCCATGTATCACCTTTTGCGAGAAGGCAAGATCCAGGAATTCAACAGTAGTAAGGCCAAGGGAAAAGCAGCCGACTTGCGTGAATCCGACATGCGCGGTCTCGACCTGCGCGGCTTGGACGCCAGCGGGCTTGATTTCACGGACTGTTATTTTCGACAGACAGATCTGCGCGGCATCGACTTTACGAAATCGAAACTCCATGGGGCCAGTATCAACGGCGCGAAAATTTCAGGTTGTATGTTTCCGGCAGAATTGAGTGCGGAAGAAATTACGATGTCGTTGCTGCACGGAACGCGGCTGCGCTATCGCTAGACTGCGCGCGGCATCGGCGCGAAGCGCCGTTAGCGCTTCTTTTTGTCGGCAACCGCTTCTTCAAAGATCTTGAGATAGCTGCGCCCGCTGTTGCGCCAGCTGAAATCCTGGCGCATCCCGGCGATCGCCACGTTGTTCCAACGATTCTTTTCCTGATATAGCGTGATCGCGCGATTTACTGCATCCATCACAGCGGTACCGCTATCGTTTTCAATCATGAACCCTGTCGCGGTGCCATCTGCAAGGGTGCGCGGCGTGCAATCGACCACGGTATCCACCAATCCACCCACGCGACGCACAATCGGAACCGTGCCGTAGCGCAGGCTGTACATTTGATTCAATCCGCAGGGTTCGAATCGCGACGGCATCAGAAACATGTCGGCGCCGGCTTCGATGCGATGGGCAAGCTGTTCGTCGTAACCGATGCGCACGGCGATCTGTTCCGGCAGGCGTCGCGACCAGTTTTCCAGTTGTCCGGCATACAGGGCTTCGCCGCTCCCCAAGACAATCAGCAGCGCCGACGTTCCGATCAGGCGTGGCAGCGCATCCAGTACAAGATCAATTCCCTTTTGATGGACCAGGCGAGACACCATTCCGATGACGGGGCGATCCTCGTCGCTCGGTAAATCGAACTCACGAAGCAAGGCCAGTTTGTTTTGCGCCTTGTCGGCGAGCGAGGTCGCCGAATATTGTTTCGCGATGGCGGCATCGCGCGCCGGATCCCACTCTTTTGTATCGATGCCATTTACGACGCCACGCAATACGTGCATGCGTTGACGCAGCAAGCCGTCGAGCCCGCAGCCGAATTCCGGCGTCTGAATTTCGTTTGCGTAGTTCGGGCTTACGGTCGTGATGCGATCCGCGAACACGAGGCCGCCCTTGATGAACGAAATCTGGTTGTAGAACTCCAGCGCGTCGGACGACCACAATGCGGTCTCCAGGTGCAGAGCCTGAAAATCGGAATAGGGAAACAATCCCTGATAGGCAAGATTGTGAATTGTGAAAACGACAGCCGGACGCGTCTGGGTGTTGCGAATCAGCGCGGGGACCAGACCGGTTTGCCAGTCGTTGCAGTGCACGACATCGGGATTCCAATTCAATTGCGCCTGCCCGGTGCAAATGCGCGCCACAATCTTGCAGAACAGCGCGAAACGCTGGGCGTTATCCGGCCAATTGTGTCCCTCGGGCGTCAGGTAGGGATTCCCCGGCCGGTCAAACAGCGGCGCGTAGTCGACCAGCCAGACCGGAACACGGGTGTTCGGCAGCGTGCCTTCGAGCAGTGTCACCGGACCATCGATTCCGTCCACCGTCAGTTGCGCTGCAACTTTCACCGCACCGATACGCGCGCGTGCTTCACGGTAACCGGGCAGCACCAATCGCACGTCGCAGTCCAGTTGGCTGAGTGCGACGGGCAGGCTGCCGCAGACGTCACCCAGTCCTCCGGTTTTCATCAGCGGGTAGGCTTCACTCGTGGCGATCAGGACTTTCACTGCGGAATCTCCGAAACCAAACGGGAAATGGGTTCAACTCCTACGATCACCGCGCCGACGCGAGCCGGACCGTGGCGGTTTACTCGTGCCGCAATATGACTCCCGCCAACGGCGGCAGCGTCAATACGATGGATTGTGCGTGTCCCATCCACGGTGTGGGTTCCGTGCCAAGCACCAGACCGATATCGACGTTACTTCCCCAATAGTATTCGGAATCGGAATTCAGCATCACTCGGTAAAATCCGGGTTGCGGAACACCAATGCGATAGCCATGCCGGACAATCGGTGTGAAGTTCAGGATGACCACGGCGATGTCACCATCCGCTTTGCGGGTGTAGCTGATGACCGATTGTCCCGAGTCATGGCAGTCAATCCATTCGAATCCCTGCGGTTCAAATTCGTAGCGATGCAGCGCCGGAATTTCCCGGTAAAGGCGATTCAGGTCGCGCACGCAACTTTGCACGCCCTTGTGATGCGCAAATTCCAGGATCCACCAGTCGAGTGAGGTGGAGTGATCCCACTCGCGGCCATGGCCGAATTCATTGCCCATGAACAACAGCTTCTTGCCGGGATAGGTGAACATGTAGGTATAGATGGCGCGCAGGTTCGCGGCTTTTTGCCAATCGTCGCCGGGCATCTTGTTGTACATGGACGATTTGCCGTGCACGACTTCATCGTGCGAGAACGGCAGAATGAAATTCTCGGTAAACGCATAGAGCATTCCGAACGTCAGTTCGTTGTGGTGAAACTGACGATGCACCGGATCCTTGCTGGAATACACCAGCGTGTCATGCATCCATCCCATGTTCCATTTNNGGGACCCAGTCGAGGATGACGCCGATACCGCGCGAGTGAAGGTGATCGACGAAATATCGAAAATCGTCGGGCGAGCCGAATCGGCTGGTCGGCGCGTAGTTGCCCAGCGTCTGATATCCCCACGATGCGTCGAGCGGGTGCTCGGATATCGGCAGCAACTCGATGTGCGTGTAACCCATCGACGTGACGTAATCCGCCAGTCGGTGGGCAAGTTCGCGATAGGTCAGAAAGAAGCCGTGATCATCCCGTTGCCAGGAACCCAAATGCA
>DKAR01000129.1 GCA_002450895.1 Proteobacteria bacterium UBA6921 | reverse complement strand
CGCTTGGGCCACGACAGCGTCGCAACTGGTTCGAATCGACACGAACGGTGTTGCCGGTTCGGTGACGGCGCTGAAACAGAAGGTTGCCGCGTTGTCGGTCTTTGCCGACGCAAAGGCGCCGAAATTGAAACTTATTGCCCCGGCGAACAATGCCTATGTAAACACCGCAACGCCAACGCTCGTTGCGACGATTGATGACGTAGGTAGTGGCCTTGATCCATCGACCGCGCAAATCGTGGTGGACGGAAATGGAGTTGCCGGTTCGTGCGAAATCAAGTCAGGCAATCTGGAGTGCGTGCCCGGAGTCGCGCTGAGTCAGGGTGGCGCAAACATCAAACTCAACGCGAACGACTTCGGCGGAAACGAAGGTGCTTCGGACGCGGTGTTCGTCACGATTGACACGATTCCACCGCAGATCACATTGAATGCGCCCGCACGCGGACTGGTGACGAATGCCTCGTCCGTTCCTGTCACCGGAAAAATCAGCGAGGCAGCCAATCTCACGTTCAACGCGCAGGCCCTGACGATTGATGTCGACAATGCATTTTCAACTTCGCTGAACCTGGTTGAGGGGATCAATTCGTTCACGCTGACGGCAACCGATCTGGCCGGCAACCAGGGCGAACTGAACCAAACGGTCATTCGCGATTCGATTCCGCCGGCATCAGTTCCGCGCGATCACCTGACGCTCAGCACGATCGTCAATGGCAATCTCACTGTGACCGGGTCGGCCGGCGCGGCGGAAGCGGGCGCGACGGTAACGATCACTAACACGCGCACCAATGTTTCGGTGACGGTGGTCGTGGCCGCGGACGGCAGTTTTACAAGCCCGACGTTGGTAGCAATAAATGGTGATGTGCTGTCGGTGGTCGTTAGCGATGCCGCCAGCAATATGGGGCCCGAGACAAAACTCACGGCCGGAACCGTGACCACTCCCGACCCTGGCACCATCGCACCACCCGTCGACCCCACGGTGGCGACCGACATCCATGCCAGCACCAGCTTCTTGTACGAAGGACCGAATGCGATACAAACCGGCGTCGCGCCCGGCACGATAGATGCGCAACGCGTAGTGATACTGCGCGGCAAAGTCACCAACCGCCCGGGCGATCCGCTCGATTCCGTGAAAGTCACGGTGTTGGGTCATCCGGAGTTTGGCCAAACCTATTCGCGCGCCGACGGCATGTTCGATCTGGCTGTCAACGGCGGCGGAGATCTCACATTGAATTTCGAACGCGGTGCGTTCCTGCCCGCGCAGCGCACGGTCACTACACCTTGGCGTGACTTTGTGGCGGTCCCTGATGTTGCGCTCGTCCCACTGGATACCGCCGTAACGACCATCGATCTCAGCGCAAATGCAATGCAGGTGGCGCGCGGCAATTCCGTAACCGATGCAGACGGATCGCGTCAAGCCACGGTGGTGGTTCCGACCGGTACGACGGCAAGCATGGTGATGCCCGATGGTTCTTCGCAATCCCTTTCGACTCTCCACTTGCGTGCGACGGAGTACACGGTGGGTGCCAATGGGCCAAAGGCCATGCCCGCGGCACTTCCCCCAACCTCCGGATACACCTATGCGGTGGAGTACAGCGTTGATGAGGCAATCGAGGCCGGTGCAACTACGGTAATGTTCAATCAGGCCTTGCCCGCCTACGTCGAGAATTTCGTGGGCTTTCCAGTCGGCACCATTGTTCCATCCGGATACTACGATCGCGCCAAGGCGCAATGGATCCCCTCGGACAATGGACGCGTGCTGAAGGTGCTGAGCGTTTCGAACAACCTGGCGGATCTCGATGTTGATGGGAAAGGACTAGCCGCTGACGCGGTTGCGCTCTCGGCACTTGGTATTGGCGATGCCGAGCGCGCGCAAATCGCACAACTCTACTCGGCGGGGCAAACATTCTGGCGCGTGCCGGTCATGCATTTCACAACATATGACTTCAACTGGGGAATTCGTTTTCCCAACGACGCCATTGCGCCGCTGGCATCGATTTACGGCGATCCGCCGATATCCGACCAAAATGTGCAGTGCGGTTCGGTCATCGGTTGCGAAAACCAAACGCTTGGCGAATCCGTGCCAGTCAACGGAACCTCGCTCCGCATGCACTACCAAAGTGAACGGACTCCCGGTCGCAAAACCGAGATGTCGATTCCACTCAGCGGTTCCACAGTTCCAGCGAGCCTGAAAGTAATCGATCTTGATATAGACATCGCGGGCCAAAAGCGTCGCTTGCAATTTAATCCCGCGCCCGACTTGAAGTACGACTTCGCATGGGACGGAAAAGATGTGTACGGTCGCGATATCTTTGGAACACAGTCTGCCAGGATTCGTGTGAGCTACACCTATGCCGCTGTCTATGTATTGCCAGACGAACAATCGGGAAGTGTGCCAGCGTTTGGACTTATCTCTGATCGCGGCATAGATTTTACTGGAGACCGGGCCGCGCTAACGATCAGCCTGTCGCGTGAGTACACGGCGTCATTCGATCATTGGGATAATCGCAGCCTTGGCATGGGCGGCTGGAGTCTGAGCGTTCATCACGCGCTCGATGCTCCGTCGCGCCTGTTGTTGTTGGGTGACGGCACCACGATTCACGGCGACGCGGTAACAGCAGTATCCACGGTGGTAAACAAGTTCGGGGGATATTACGGAATCTCGGGCGAAGGCGGGCCCGCGGCGAACGCGACCGTCTTGGCTCCCGTCAGCGTCGCTGTGGGGCCTGACCGAAGCTACTACATCGCAACCACGGGACGCGTAATGCGTGTGGACCCGAACGGGATCTTTACCGGATTTGCGGGGACAACCGGCGGCAACTCCGGAGACGGCGGTCCAGCCACATCAGCGAAAATGGGCTATGTGTCCGACGTTGCGGTCGGCCCCGACGGAAGCGTCTACATTGCGGATATTACCAACCACGTCATTCGTCGTGTGACGCCGGATGGAATCATCAATACGATTGCCGGTACCGGAGTTGGCGGCTTCAGCGGTGATGGTGGTCTTGCGATAAACGCTCAACTCGCTTCACCAAAGGCAATTGCAGTTGGTCCGGACGGAGCGCTGTATATCGCCGACACTGGCAATCACCGGATTCGCCGAATCGGAAACGACGGAGTTATCCTGACCCTCGCGGGTGATGGCGTGCGCCAGTTTGCGGGAGACGGCGGACCGGCATCGAAAGCCAGACTGACCGATCCGCGCGACCTGGTGGTCGGCCCGGACGGCAGTATCTACATTGCTGAAGACGCCGACTACAACGTAAACCGTGTTCGTAAGATTTCTCCCGACGGGATCATCAACACATTCGCCGGCAACGGCGGAAGGCCGTCTGACGGTAGCAAAAGCGATGGTGATGGTGGACCGGCGATCAATGCGCAAGTGAACCCCTACGGTTTGGCCATTGCTCCAGATGGAGCGTTGTTTATCGTGGATGAGTGGAATGGGAGTAATGGGGGTGGAAGAGTCCGTCGTGTCGGCACCGACGGCGTGATCACCACGGTATTGGGAACGGGGCAAATCGGATTTAACGGGGACGATCGCGCGGCAACCGATACGCAACTTAATCGCCCTAACGGAATTGCGTTGAGTCCGGACGGAAGTCTGTATGTCGCGGATACCTTAAACCACAGAATCCGACGCCTCGCTCCTGAATATACCGGATATTCAATCTTCGACACCTCGATCCCATCCGAAGATGGATCAGAAGTCTACGTATTCGATCCCAAGGGACATCACATCAAGACGATCGATGCGCTCAACGGTGCAACGCGCTATGAGTTCGGATACGACGCCAGCGGATATCTCACATCCATCACGGACGGTAGCAGCAATGTCACCACCATTGAACGCACCGGTGCGTTGGCAACTGCGATTGTCGCGCCAGGGGGTCAGCGCACGGCGCTGAACGTGAGCAGCGCGGGCTGGTTGCAGGCTGCGACGAATCCTGCCGCAGAAAGTTTCAACATGACGTATTCGTCGGATGGCCTGCTGCAATCGTTCGTCGATCCGCGTGGCTACATCCATCGGCTGACTTACGATGCCCAGGGGCGATTGACCAAAGACGAAGATCCTGCGGGTGGCAGCACGTCATTGACGCGAACCGAGCAGACGAACGGCTACACCGTGACGACGACCTCAGCCCTCGGACGCACTCACTCGTACCAGGTGGAATCGCTCACGACCGGCGCGGTACGTCGCACTGTCACCGCCACGGACGGAACCAAGGCCGTTACGTTGATCAGCACCGATCTTAGTGAACTGACCACGTACGCTGATGGCAGTACACTCAGCGTTGCGTACGCGCCCGATCCACGTTTTGGAATCACCGCGCGCTTTCCGAGCAAGATCGAGGCTGCGACACCGGGCGGTCTGAAGCGCACGATTACAACTACGCGTAGTGCGGTTCTCGCGGACGCGAAGAATTTGTTTAGCCTGACTAAGCTTACGACATCCGTTTCAGACAACGGTGCCGTCAGCGCATCGGTATACAACAACGTGAACGGGGTGCGGACGGTGACCTACACCAGTGCTGCAGCTCGTAGCAGCAGCGTAACCCTTGACGACCTTGGGCGCATCACCAAGGGGCAGGTCTCCGGTCTCGATCCGGTTAGCTATACCTATGACACGCGCGGGTTGCCAACAGCGATCGCGCAAGGAAACGGAACAAACAATCGTAACTCCAGTCTGGCTTACGATGCCGCGTATCGGTTGATCGGCGCGACGGATCCGCTCGGTCGAACATTGGCCATGACTTACGATAGCGCCGACCGCATCGTGAGTGAGAAGCTTCCGGGCGATCGGACCGTCACATTTTCGTACGATGCCTCCGGCAACATGACCGCGCTGACGCCGCCCGGAAAGACGGCGCACAGCTTCGAGTACACCAGCATCGACCAGACGGCGAAGTACACGCCGCCGGATCTGAACGGCACAAGCACTGTCACGCAATACACGTACGACAACGATCGCGCATTATCGAAACTTGCCCGCCCCGATGCCAAGAACGTGGATGTAACCTACGATTCCGCGGGTCGTGCGAGCAGCGTCAGCATTGCGCGCGGTGCGTACTCCTACAGCTACGATACGACGACCGGAAATCTTACATCCATCACCGCGCCGCAAAGTCTCGGCTTGGCGTACAGCTACGATGGCGACCTGACGACGGGCATCACATGGTCGGGCTCCGTGAGCGGCTCCACCGCCTACACATACAACAATGACATGCTGGTGACGGCCGAAAGCATCAACGGAGCGAACGAAGTGAGCTACGCATACGACGTTGATCGCCTGTTAAAAACTGCGGGCGACCTGTCGCTAACTCGGAACGCGCAGAACGGACTACTCACTGGTACGGTTCTTAATAAGGTCGCCGACGCTTACTCCTACAGCAGCTTTGGCGAGGCGACCACCTACAACGTGAAGTTCGACGCTGCGGCTCTCTACGACGTTGCCTACACCCGCGACGCCCTCGGACGCATTACCAAGAAAGTCGAAACCATTGGCGGCGTGACCACGACATACGACTACGGCTATGACAGCGCCGGCCGGCTGAGCACCGTAGGCAAAGACGGCGCACAGATCAGCAGCTACAGCTACGACAGCAACGGCAATCGTATCGCGCGTACGGGCCCAAGCGTCAGCGCAACCTACGATGATCAAGATCGGCTCATTAGCTATGGAGGAACCACATACAGCTACACGGCCAATGGTGAGTTGTCGAGCAAGACGACTGGTAGTCAAACCACGAGCTACCAGTACGACGAGATGGGTAACCTTCTCAAGGTCATACTGCCCGATGGCACGGTCATCGACTATTTGATCGACGGTCAGAATCGTCGCGTGGGCAAGAAAGTGAATGGAAATCTCGTGCAGGGCTTCCTGTATCAAGGCCAACTGCGCCCGGTGGCGGAACTCGATGACAACAATGCTGTGGTGAGCCGTTTCGTGTACGGAACGCGCGTCAATGTACCGGACTACATGGTCAAGAACGGAACGACCTACCGAATCGTTACCGATCAAATCGGTAGTCCTCGCCTAGTTGTTGATGTCGCGACAGGAGCCGTCGCGCAACGCATCGACTACGACGAGTTCGGTCGAATACTGAGTGACACCAGTCCAGGGTTTCAGCCATTTGGGTTTGCGGGCGGTCTGTACGATCTCGATACACAGCTCGTGCGATTCGGTGTTCGCGACTACGACCCGATGAATGGTCGATGGCTGTCAAAAGATCCTGTTCTTTTCTCGGCGAAATCAACAAACGTTTTCAGTTATGCGGACTCTGAACCAATCAATCTTTTCGACCCGAGCGGGTTGGATGGAATGGCAATCTCCGAGCTTGTTAGCGCCCCAAGCGCTTCGGCTTTGAGCGAAAATAGCAATAGTGTCCAATTTGCCTTGGATTATTCTGCACCCGCACCGCCAGGTGCCCGAGTCGTCGTTACGGACTTGTCGAGCGGCTCCTCCATTTTGGGCGTTTTGCAGCCAGGCGGAGGAATCGATCTCGACGACGGTTCGTATATACCGCCATCCAACCTCAACTCGTGTGGCGACGCGGCGACTAGTGTNNCGGTACGCAACCGATGCAGATCGTATCCGTTATGGAATTCGCGATGCTGTGCTAGCTATCCCGTCCCTGTGGACAAAATTCAAGAAAGCGTTGGGGGGCGGAAAATTTGAAGTCACTACGGAACGGGGTGCCATTGTTGTTCGGGGATGATGTCCATGGAATGGAAAAGTTGAATTTTTGGATACGTTCGCAACGTGGCATGGGGTGAAAAACCCAACGAACGTCGCAAGAGCGGGCAACTTGAGGGAACGAAAAGACGCAACTGATCGTCGCGGCTTGGTGATCGCGTGAGCGCGGTAGGTTGGGGTGCAAACCCCAACGAACGGCAAAGGATCGGACAACATGGGGGGCTAGAGAATGCAATTGATCATCGCCGTCAGGCATTCGCGTTTCGAGGAACACCATCAATCTTTGCTCGCGTAATGAGCGCGGTAGGTTCCATGAACGAGAAGTGTCTCTTGTCGTTACCGAAAAAAGGAATTGCCACAAAGTTCAAAAAGGAGGGAGCGTGAGATTGCATAGGTTGTTGGTGTTGATATCCGTTGTGGCAAGCACGGTTGGTTGCTGTCCCCCGTATTGCGTCAATCCACAGCCCAACCTTCCAACCAACGGCGCCGCCGCGATTCGTTGGAATGGTTACATCGATACCGACTTCGAACTCGCCAGCTTTTACGCAACCGACTTCACGTTGACGCTTCGTTTCATGGCCCAATACGAACGCGCGTACGAGGGGCCACTGCTCGCGAACACGGGAAGCGGTACCTTTCTGGTCGAGATGGGCGACTATGGGGTTGCGGGCGGAAAAGTGAACCTTGTCGTCAAGCTTGACGGAGCGGCAGCCCGATACGTGATTCCGAATCCGGCGGTTTATCCGGCAGATTACCCTGACTATCTGAACACCACATCGGCACCATCGCCGCCGGTCCTGCCTTGGCGCCACCTCGCGATCGTTAAATCGGGGAGCACGCTGTCCGTGTGGCTCGACGGCCNNCTGCCGATACCGGCTAGCGCCGCGCCAACGGGTCGCTTGCGTCTTGGTAAGCGTGTAATCGGTTCGTCCGAGCGCGAAACCCAGTTCTACGGATTGATTGACGATCTTGGACTCTTCGATTTCGCTTTGACCGACGCCGATATAAGTGGGCAAGCGAGTCAGTCCTCTTTGACCGGCAACGAGCATGGGTTGCGCGCTGGACTGGTCTTTCAGAACTTGCCGAGTGGTACACCCGCGCCACTTCAGCGCGGGTATACCCTGCAAGGCTCTTCGTATGTACAGGAAATATCCGCGACGAAGAACATTGCGGATGACAACAAAAAGCTTCCGATGCCGACACAACAGGCAACGTATCGTCTTCCGTTCAAGTATGGCGAGGTATGGCAAGTCTTGCAGGCCTTCAATTCGTACGGATCTCACGGCGGCTATGCGGCTTTTTGCTGGGACTTCATTCGCGTGCCGCGCGACGCGCCAACCGGTCAGCCGCAGATCGACGCATTGCCAAGTGAAGGGCGAATCTTCGTATCAGCAGCCGCAGGGACGGTCGAGGCGATTTCTCTCGGAAGTGGCGCGGCTCCAAGCTATGTTCAAATCAAGAGCGGGAACAACGAATATCACGGCTCGCTTCACTTCAAAGGATCGAGTTTGAAGGTCGCCATAAATGATGTTGTGAACACTGGCAGTGAGCTAGCCGATGTCTCAAATGTCGGCGGCGGCGGCCCCCATCTCCATTTTGGAGTTTCAAATCGCCTTGAAACCCAGCACGACCAGCTGGTGACGTTCCCGATCTACTTCTCTGGCTACAAAGCCTCGGATGATTACGGCAAGACGTGGTATGACGTCCCGTGGGGAATGCCCCGCGTCGGGCAGTGGATTCGTCATGATCCTTAACGATTGATTCCAGTAGAGCGTTGATCGACTAATTGTCAGCGCGCTCGCGCGCAATGGCGCGGTAGCCGATGTCGTGACGGTAGAACGCATCCTTCCAACTGATGTTCTTCGCGAGTTCATAGGCGCGCTTCTGCGCGGCAGTGACGGTGTCACCGAGTCCGACGACGCACAGCACGCGACCGCCGTTGGTGACCACTTGATTGTTTGCGAGTTTGGTTCCGGCCTGGAACACTTTGGCATCAGGCGCGTCACGCTCGGGCAGGCCTTCGATCACGTCACCCTTGCGCACGTCGTTGGGATATCCACCGGCGGCCATCACCACGCCGACCGCGGCGCGGGAATCCCATTCGGCTTTGACCTGATCGAGCTTGCCATCGATGCCTGCGTTGCACAGATCCACGAGATTGGATTTCAGGCGCATCATGATGGGCTGCGTTTCCGGATCGCCGAAGCGGCAATTGAATTCCAATACCTTGGGCGTGCCATCGGGCCCAATCATCAGCCCGGCGTACAGAAAGCCGGTGTAGGTGTTGCCTTCGGCCGCCATGCCGCGCACGGTCGGTTCCATCACTTCGCGTATCGCGCGCGCGTGAATGTCGGGCGTCACCACCGGTGCCGGCGAATACGCGCCCATGCCGCCGGT
>DKAR01000056.1 GCA_002450895.1 Proteobacteria bacterium UBA6921 | reverse complement strand
TTTTCCCATTCCGCTTCGGTCGGTAGGCGCTTGCCCACAGATTTGCAGTAGTCGTCAGCGTCGAACCACGTGACGTTACGTACCGGATGTTCATTCACCAGCAATTGCATCGGTTGCATGATTTTGGCGAGTTCGTTGCGATGCACGCGACCAGTTCCCATCAGATAGGCCTTGTAGCTGCCGTTGCTGACTTCGAACTGGTCAATGTAATACGCCTTGAGCGTGACCTTGTGCTGCGGGTGTTCCGGCAGGAACCACGGTTCATTGAAGCCGAATTCTTCGGATTTTCCCGTGGTGTCAATGTCGTCCGATCCCATGATGAAATCGCCCGCCGGGACCAGCACCATTTCCGTCGGAGGACCATTCGCGGCCTGTTGCGGCGCGGATTCCTTTTTCGAACAACCGCCCAGCAATGTGAGCGCGGCTGCGCACAACACGGCTCCAATCAGCCGAGTGCAATTTAGATCTGCGGGTGTTTCAACTTCCATGCTCATCACTTCGCATCCTTGGCGCAACGAAATCCAAAACTGTTGTTCTTGGTCATCGGGTGAAAGAAGCTGCGATTGTACAGGGGGGCCGAGATGCCGCACTGATAAAACGAGCAATCCCACCAGGAACCGCCTTTCAGCACCTTATAGTTGCCGTTGTAGTTTTCCGAGGGGCGCGTGTTCCCCGGATACTGTTCGTAGTTTGATGACGTCCATTCCCAGACATTGCCGGATACATCGTAGAGACCGAAGGGGCTCTTGCCGCCTTCAAACGCGCCGACCGGCGTCGTGTCCCCGATCAGGTTCAGGTTGCCCCAACGCACTGGGGAGTTCACCTTATTGATGTCGAACACTTCGCCCCACGGAAACGTTCGCCCATCCAAACCACGCGCCGCTTTTTCCCATTCCTTGTCGTTCGGTAAGCGCTTTCCTGCCCATTCGCAGTACGCCTTTGCATCATGCCAGGTGACGAACACGACGGGGTGGTCGGCCTTTCCATCCGGGATCTGGCCGTTGACGAAATGATCCGGCGCGCCGCGCCGCGTCGCGTCGAGGAATTTCTTGTACTGAAGATTGGTGACTTCGAATTTGTCGATCAGAAACGTCGGCAGCGTCACCTTGTGCTGCGGGCCTTCATCCGGCAAGCGGTTGTTGGTGCCGCGAACGAACTCGCCCGCGGGAATCTTGATCATTTCGCCCGGCGCATCGCCGAAGCGCGACTTGTCGTAATACATCGGAACGCTCATGCCCGGCCCCTGGCCACTGGCATGCTGTGTTGCGGAATTGGCCGGCGTTTCCGGTTCCTTGGCCAGCGCATCGAGCTTGCCTTTGTACCAGCCTTTGGGATGGCACTGAATGCACTCCCGCTTCACGATGGCCTTGAACGCCGGGTCGTCCGACTGCTTGTGGCATTCGAAGCATCGCCGGGACTTGGCGTGGTGCGAGTCCACCAGCGCCTTGCCGGTATTGGCGGGCGGGGGGCTTGCCTCAGCGCCGGCCGCCGATGTTGCTCCCAAAGCTAAGGTCCAGAAAATCAACAACAAACGAAACATGTACGTCCTCACTGCGGTGCGCCGTGGGCGGATTATATCGGACTGCGCCGGAAAACAGCCTTAGAGCGTGTCGCCGACCGGGAATTCCGGTGTGTTTCTTGGGATCGGCGCCGGTGGGGCGTGTGAGTGAGTCACGCCGCTGGGCGACAGGGGCGGAGCAAAATAGAGCTGGAGGTTGATTTACATCGAGAGGATTCTGCCATGAACAACGACTGGGAAGATCTGCTCGAGCTGATTGTTGCGATTTGGGTGTTTGTCTCGCCCGTGGTCCTGGGATATTTCGATGTCCCGGTGGTCGCGGGGACGGCGATGCTGCTGGGTGCCTTGCTGAGTTTTTCTTCGCAGCTCGGCCTCGCGGTGCCGCGCCCATGGGAAGAATGGACGAGTTTCGGGATTGGCGCCGCGCTGGCCGCGTCGCCCTGGATCATGGGATACGCGGACCTCGCGGTGCCGCGCTGGAATGCGGTTGTCGCGGGTGTCGTGATCATCGTTCTGGCGTCAATTGCCCTGGAGCGGGACTACGACACGGCATATCACGCACGCGCCTGAGCGCAGCGAATCGGCTCGACTAAATTTGGTGTTCCGGCGCACGGCGCGGACACGTGCCGCGTCGTGCGTTTGCGGGGAGAGTGTGCGTTCGAGTCGCGATGTGTGGCTCAGATGGCCGGTAAACAGGGTCGGCGGCGGGGCCTGTTTGCTGAATTGCCCCGCAAAGTCCGTTGCTGCAAGGGTAATTTTCGAATTTACCCTAAAGCTGCTACCGAAATTAACGATAAATTTTGGAGCAATACTCGACCCACTCCAGATCCCACTGTTCCGGGACTTGAGGTTTAAAACGATCAATGAAATCCCAAGCTGCCGCTAACCCGTCTTCCGGTCTGGATCAATCCTCTGCTGTTGCGCCGATGTCAGACGCAGAGCGACTGGAAGGGCAGCAGAAACTCATCGCCGACATCGCAAGCGGCATGTCGCTGCAGCAGACGCTGCAAGGCATCGCTCGCTACATCGAGCGGCAAACCAGCGATACGTTTTGCTCGATCGTCCTGCTGCAGGGGAACCTGTTGCGGCGCGGTGCCGCGCCGTCGATGCCGTCGAGTTTTCAGGATGCGCTGGACGGTCTGATCATCGGGCCGCGCTGCGGATCGTGCGGAACGGCTGCATATACCGGCCAACAGATTATCTCCAGGGACGTTGCCCGGGACCCGCTGTGGGAAGGCTACGCCCAGTGGCTGATCGACAACTATGGAATGCACGCGTGTTGGGCCACGCCGATTACTTCCGCGGCAGGACAGGTGCTCGGCGTTTTCAGCATGTATCGCCGCGTTCACGGCGAGCCGAGTGAGAAAGAACAGGCGCTGATCCGGACGGCAGTCCATCTGGCGGCCCTTGCCATCGAGCGCTCGAGTTACGAAACAGAAATTTCGCACGTCAAGGAAATAATGGAGTCGACCAGCCGCGCCAAGAGCCAGTTTTTTGCCAATATGGGCCACGAGCTGCGTACGCCGCTTGCCGCGATTCTGGGATACACCGATCTGATTTCCGAAGAACTGCACGCGGGCGCCAACGACAGCCTGCGTACTGACTTGTCCAATATCAAAGTCGCGGCGCAACAGTTGCAAAAGCTGGTGACAAATCTGCTGGATATCGCGCGCCTGGATATCGGACAAATCAAGCCGCAAACCGAGTCGTTTGATGCGCGCGAGCTGCTCAATCGCATCGTTGCCAAGGCAGCTCCGATTTACGATCGAAAACACAATCACTTTGCATTCGAGTGCGAGGGTGAGCTCGGGGTGTTAAACACTGACAGCGCGCTCATCGAACGCGTGCTGGAAGTTTTCCTCGACAACGCCAACAAATTCACCAGCGATGGAAAGATTCACATGACGGCGCGGCGCACGGCAGTCGCCGAGTCTGAATCCCTGGTCGTGTCCATTTCCGATACCGGAATCGGAATGAACGAGCAGCAGCTGGAGAATCTGTCGCAGATCTTTTTCCTCGGCGATCCCACGTCAACCCGCCGTCACGGGGGCAGCGGGCTAGGCCTTGCCGTTGCCTATGGCCTTTGCCATCTGCTGGGGGGAAGTGTCGAAGTTCGCAGCGAGGTCGGGAAGGGATCGACGTTTACCATCAGTATTCCGAATCAAATCCGCTAGTTTCATATTAATTTTCCAACTCGGTCTATATTGATGTAGTCCCCCAGGGCGCATGTCTGGATCCTCGCGCATTGGCGCGCGCAGGACGTGAATAGCAATCCTGATGCCATGCTGTTCGAGCACAGCAATGAACAATCGCGACGGAGGTTGAAATGAACAAACGTGCAATCGCCATTTTGGCAAGTCTTCTTCTCGGTTGGGCAGTGGTGGCAAATGCGGATGGTCCCGTACTTGATATTGACCAGACCGTCGTCAAGGTTCCAGTCGACAAGGACGTGAGCGCGGAAGATGCCGTCGAGTCGATGAAGCTGCGGGCAAACATTCTGAATATCAAACTTGTTGCGGAGCTTCCTCTGTCGCAACAGATCAAGGCAATGGGTGAAAAATCGCGGCGTATCGAAATTTATCAGTTCTGTGATGCCCTGACGGCCAAGCGCATGGTGGACTACAACATGAGCTTTGCTGCTTATCTGCCGTGCCGCATCACGCTGGTCGAAGATGAAAAAGGCGCGCTTTGGCTGCTGACAATGAACCTGGACATGTTCATCAAGCATCCGAAGTTTGATGCCAAGCTGAAGCAGGAAGCCGTGCGTGTGCGCGATACGCTGATGGAAATCATGAATGCAGGAGCGAAGGGCGAGCTGTAACGCCGCCCCTCGCGCAGCGAGGTATCAGGATCGCATTGCGAATTAAAGTGCAGTCTGGCTTTTCAGCGTCATCTTCTGCATCTGGTTCTTGATGCAGTTGACGGTCTGTGAACCGTCCAGTTTGCAATCGAGTCGGTGTTCGGTGTCCTGCCATCCAAGATTGATCGACGGTCCACCGTAAGGTGCATTGCCACGGTGATTCGGGTCGCGAATGATGCGGAGGACGTTGTTCCGATAGGTGATTCGAAACTCGCCGGTCGCCTGAATGCCGCTGATGGTGGCGCGGGTCTGATAAACAATCTGCGAATTGCCAACGTTACTTGTCAGCTCCTTCGAAAGACACTCAATACCGCCAGCGGTTGCGTTCTCGCAGTCGGTCACTTTGGAAGGAAGGAATTCTGCCGGCAGGTTGTTCTGCATCATCCAGTTGCCGTTGCTGATCAGGGATCGTGTGGCAGGCATGATTTGAATTGCCGGCTGAATGCTGGCAACCGTCGCGCTGGCGGTATCCGAGCCTGCTTCAGGGTTCGGGATTACTTTTTCGGTCGGGTCCTGAATTGGGCCACTATTTGATCCGCGCGCAGATTCGGCGATCAAAGCAGATACAGAGTCTTCAGGTGTTACCTTCGGTGCCTGGGCGACAACCGGGGCCGGGGGCGTGGGAGGTGCAGCTGCGGCAGTTGCCTGTTTTGGCGCGACCTGTTTTTGCACAGTGCGAGGCGCCGGTTTTTCCGCCTTCTTTTTCTCGGCTATGGCTTTTGCCGGCGGCGCTGACGGCTTTGCGGGTTCAATTTCGTTTTCGGTAGCGATGTGCGCGCGGAGTTCTTCAAGTGCATCGACGGCGGGAGAATACNNGGGAGAATCCCCGCCCGCCGCTGCGCGCTTGTACCACTTCTGCGCGTCAGAAAAATTCGGCTCGGCGAGCGTGCCAGTTTCCAGCATCAGGCCCAGATAGTATTGGGCTCGAACGTAGCCTTGGTCAGCAAGCGTCTGCATCGCATCAAATGCTTTGCGCGGATTGATTGGCGTGCCTTCTCCCCGGTACAACATGTAGGCCACCTTGAATTGCGCCTTTTGGTGGTTTTGTTTTGCGGCTCGCTCGTACCAGGAAAAGGCGCGCTTCAAGTCGATCGCGATGCCGCTGCCTTTTTCGTACATCTCGCCAATACTGTATTGCGCATCCGCGTCGCCGCTTTCGGCGATTGCGATTGTCTTGTCAAAACGGTCCTGCCATACGTAATCGTCTTGCACCATGGACTGCGGTGCTGCAACAACGGACGCCGCGACGACGCTCGCGACAGCGAACAGAGCGATAGTTTTCATGACCCTTGTAATCCCTTTATTTTGTTATGCAGCTTGAAGCCGACGATGACGGAAATACCCATCGGGGCGCTCTAGTTTTGCGCCGGATTCATTGGTGATAACGGTTAAGGCCCCTAGCGCGACAATTTTTGCAGGATGGCGCGGATCACACAACCAGAATTCACTGCGGGGTAAAAATAGACTGTGTCTTGGATGTTCCGAGGAAAAAGCCCGGTTATTCGCGGCACGCCCACGGAACGAGCATGCGCTCCAGCAGTTCCAGCGCATACGTACAGCTGATTCCGAGCAGCGCGATGATGAACAGATTGGCGTACATCGATTTGATCGAGAACGTTTCCCAGGACTGCCAGATGCGGTAACCCACGCCAGCGTCAGCGCCCGTGAATTCCGCGGCCACCATGACGACAAGGCTGTAGCCGATCGCAAGCTTAAGGCCGGAAAAGATCGATGGCAGAGCGCCCGGAAGTACGATGCGCGTGATGAATTCGGTGGTGCGAATGCGGTAAACCTTTGCCACGTCGTGGTAAATCTTCGCGATACTGGTGACGCCATGGAGCGTGCTGAGCAGCACGAGGAAAAAGGCGCCGATGGCGACAATGACGATCTTTGAAGCCTCACCGATGCCAAAAATCAACAGAATGAGCGGCAAGAGCGCGATCTTTGGAATTGGAAACGTGACCGCCACCAGTGGGTAAATCGCCGAACGCACGGCACGCGACAATCCCATCGCGGTTCCGATGGCTATGCCCAGCGCCGTACCCAGACTGTAGCCGACCAACACGCGACTGAGGCTTTTGCGCAGATCGCCCCACAATTCAGGTTGGCCGGTCGCTTCCCACAGATGTCCGAAGATGGCGCTCGGCGGCGGGAAGAAGCGCACATCGAGTACGCCGGTGCGCGCCAGGATTTCCCAGATGAGCAGGACGATCACGGGTGAAACCACGTGCAACAGAACGCGTCGCATCATGACGGCGACTCGATGGCGCTGCGCAGATCCGGCCGCATCAGATCCATGACCTCGTTGACGACACTGCGGTAGCGCTCGGATTTTCGAAGCTCAAAGACGTCGCGGGGACGAGGCAGCTCCACGTTGACGATGGCCTTGGTATGCCCCGGGTGCGCCGACAACACCAGAATGCGGTCGGCCAGCGTCACTGCTTCTTCGATGTCGTGCGTGACAAACACAACCGTCCGCGCTGTCTCTTGCCACATCCGCAGCAACAATTCGTGCAGAACGATCTTGGTTTGAAAATCGACAAACACAAAGGGTTCGTCCATCAGCAGCACATCCGGTTGCACCGCAAAACTGCGCGCAAGGCTGACGCGCTGGCGCATGCCTCCGGAGACCTGGTGAGGATAGAGTTCCGCGAATCGTGTCAGGCCGACATTTTCCAGCAACGCGTTGCAGATGTCGTCCACGTGCGCTCGCTCAACGCGTGCACTGTTGCGTACCAGAAAGCGCACGTTCTCGCGCAGCGTCATCCACGGAAACAGTCCTTGCTCCTGAAACACCATTGCGAGCTGACGAACGTCGTTGACGCTCAGCTCGCCGCGTGACGGTCGTTCGAGTTGTGCGATGCAACGCAGCAGGGTCGTTTTTCCACAGCCGCTCGGACCCACGATGCAGAAGAACTCATTGCGCCGGATTTCAAACGACAGGTCGTCGAACGCAACAACCGGTCCACCGCGGGCGGTGAAGGTTTTACCGAGGTGTGCAGCCGCAATATGAATGGGCGCGGTGATGTCGGCAATCCTCAGGCAAGTGGTGCCGGGCCGCGATGCGGCACGACGACGAAGTGCGGACGCTCACGGTTGCCGCAACGAACAGCATTATTTGCTCGCTTCTCCCAGCGTCTTCACTGCGAAATCAACAAAGCTCTCGTCGACAATAGCGTCCATTTTCGGCATTGCCTTGATGTATCCATGCTCTAAAAACCAGCGGGCGTCGTCCTCCAGCCCTTTGACGTTCAATCGTCCGTCCGGATGAAGCCCCACGGGCACGACGCGCTCGAAGATGGAGGGATCGTCGCCACCGGTATATTTTGCGAGGATGCTCAAGACTTCTTTCTTATCGCCGCCATCGAATGCCTTGTTGTAGTCGCGCAGCGCCTTCACATACGCAACCATGAATTTGCGCGCGAGATCGGGATGCTTTTCGATAAAGATCGGCGAATACATGATGACGGCGCTTTGCTGGTTCGGGTAGACCTCATCGTCACCGGCGACACGCACGGCGATACCTTTTTCCACCGCGACGGCCACGTAGGGTTCGATTTGAATGGTGGCGTCGAGTGAACCATTCGCCAGCGCGATGTTCATGTCCGCATAGCCCAGTTGCGTCAGCTTGATATCGCTCAGTGAGAGGCCGGCTTTCTTCAAATACGCTTCCGTGGCAATTTCTTGCGATACGCCCTTGGCCGTAGTGGCCATGGTCATGCCCTTGAGGCTCGAGAAGTCCTTGTATTTTCCACTCTCGACGAGTTCCTTGCGCACGATCAGCGCGAGATATCCGTGCTTCGGCGACACCAGCCCTTTGTCAGCGACGATTTTTACCGGAATGTCGTTCGCAATGGCGTTATAGAGACCGGCCGCAACATTGCCGCCGCCCACCATTAATTGGCCCGAAGCGAGTAACGGAATCATCTGGCCGGCGGAAGCTTTGAACGGTGTGATTTCCGCGTCGATGCCCTGCTCGGCGAAATAACCTTTTTCCTTGGCGATGAACAGTCCGAGTGAACTCATGGCCGGTGACGAGCCGATGGTCACCTTGGTCAGATCCGCGCCGAATGCCACGCCGGTGGAAAGTGTCAGAACGGTGAGCAGCAGCCTAATCGAACCGCGAATCATCGGGGGCCTCCGGATATGTTGAAACACCGAACCATACTTGATGCAGGGTTAGCGCTCAACCCGTAGATCCAAGTGAAAGGAAATACACAGCCACGCCGCCGACCGCAATGGTTGCGCCGATTACGGCATTCAATGTGATGCGCTCTTTCATCCACAGCGCCGCAATCGGCAACACGAACAGCGGACTGGTGGAGTTCAGAGTTGTTGCAACGGCCGCCTCGGTGTACTTCAAAGCGGCAACAGACAACCAGGTGCCAAGAAAGCCACCGATGATCGCCGCGACCGTGATTGCGCCGAGATTGCGCGGATTGCGCATCGGCCTCGCCCACTCCAGCCACGCACCGGTAAAGCCGCCGATCATGAACAAAGTGAACAACGCCCACAGCTGGCGCCAGAACGTTGCCTGCACCGACGGCAGCTCTGCAACGCCAATCTTCGTGAACAGAATCGACGCGGCGCTCGCAGCGACAAAGAGTGCTGCGTACAACACGCCGCTGCGCCACTCGCTGACGTGCTCGTTGCGTGGCGCCTGTTCCCACAGCACCCATCCGACCCCGACCAGTGTGAGCACGAGGCCCAGCCAGGTGTGCGCGGAAAGCGATTCGCCAAAGACCACCATCGCGGCAATGGCCGTGACGATCGGAATCGTTGTTGTGAAAACCAGCGTTGTGCGAGAGCCGAGCTGAGTCAGCGCGAGAAAATACAGAGTGTCGCCAAGCGCAATTCCAAGTGCGCCGCTGATGGCCAGCAGGCCGACGGTGCGCGAATCAGCCGTTACCCAGGGTTGGGTGAGCAGAATGGCGCCCATGATCAGCAACGCAATCAGCCCTTTTCCGACATTTAATGCGATTGCTGACATGCTACGGCCCAGGCGCTGAAACAGGATCGCCGAAACCGCCCACGACGCGGCGGACCCGAGCGCGCACAGCGCGCCCAGAAAATGCGAGAACATCGGTGTTGCGTTGCTCAGAAATCAACTCCACGCTGGAAAAAATGCAAAGGGCCCAAAATCGATATCAATCTGTCAGAGCAGCGCTGCGGTGAGGTAAGAGCCATGACGAATTCCTGAATCCGATCGCGCACTTTGCGGAATTTGTCCGCACGTCGCAGAATACCGGTCGCGCTCGACAAACAACAGAGGCAGCAATGACGCACCGTCTTTTTCTCGTTTTTATCGCCGCGTTGCTCACGGCATGCGGTTCACAGCCGCGCTTGCCGGAACTTGCTGGGGAAGCCTATCAGTTGCCCTATGGCGGTCCGATTCGCTCAATGTATTGGGGCGCGTTGAAGAGCGACCCCAACTGGTTTGTTGTCGAGATGCAGTCGAAATTGTTTTACGTGTATGGACAGGCGGTGAAGCCGTCCGTGCAGAGCGCATACTTGCTCGAAAATACGATCATCAATCCTGGAGAGGATGTTTGGGATCTCGGCACCGGCACCGGAATCCAGGCTATTTTTGCAGCCAGCAAAGCGCGACATATCGTGGCCACCGACATTGGACCGGACGCCATCAAGAGTGCAGAGTTCAACGTCAAGCTGCATGGACTGCAGGACAAGATCGATGTGAGGATGGGCGATCTTTTCGCGCCACTCAAAGACGGTGAGCAGTTCGACGTCGTGATCAACAACATCGAGTATCCGGAAAATAATGAGGACAGTCCGCTGTGGTCGGTGCACCAGCGGTTCTTCGAGGGCGTGGGAAAGGTACTAAAGCTTGGCGGCCGGATCTTGTATCAATCGGGATCCATCGACAACATGCCGCGCATTCGAAAGCTGGTGTATGACAACGGGTACTACATCGTGGAGGCGCACTTGCGCCACATGGTCGTGCAGGACAAGGACATCGTGTTCTATCTGATCCAGCGGCGCGGCGCGTAATTCGAAAGGCAAAGCGAATTACGCGGAGCGGCGGGTGTGGGACTAGACCTTCAGGGCAGCCTGCATTTCCTTGATGGATTCGCCGGTCTCGTCCATGTCGATCACGCTGACTTCTGTATCCAGTCCGAGGCGTGCGAAGGCGGGCACATCCTTCCACTGTACCTTGGCGTGCGGATGGCTCTTGCCGAAGTAGCTCTGCAAGTTGGCTGCAATCACCACATCGACAAGATCCGGCGCACCGCCCTTGTTGCGCTTGATGTCTTCGTGTTCGCGCGCCACGGCAACAATTTCTGCCGGGAAGTCCCACTTCGAAAGTAATTTCGTTCCGATGCGCGTATGCAGTTCGGAAATGACATCGCGCAATACGGCTTCATCTTTTAACAGTTCAGGCATGTCTTCTGCGCGCTTGATGATTGGCAGTGCGCCGATGTCATGAACCAGTCCGGCCAGCATCGCCTGATCCGGTTTCTGTTTGGCGAAGGCCGCCAATGCCTGGCTGATCGCGGCCACCGTCGTGCTGTGCTCCCAGAATTCGCGGAACAGCTTGTCGGTCACATCTGTCGTTGGCTGGAACATTTGCTGAACGAGGATGCTGTTGACGCAGTTCTTTACCATCGCGCGGCCCATGCGGGTGACGGCCATGTCGACACTTTCAATTTGTTTCGCGCCACGCAATAACGGGCTGTTGGAAATCTGTATCAGCCGGGCCGACAGCGCTGCATCGGTGCTGATGACTTTGGCCAATTCCTTCGCGCTGGAATCCGCATCATCAACAGTATCGCGAACCTTGAGCGCCACTTCGGGCAGGCTGGGAAGGACGAGCTTGTCTTTCTCAAGTTCGTCGATGAGTTCTTTGAGGATGGTGTCCTTCAGGTTTGCAGACATGTCTAAAATCCTTAACCCTTGCCGGCGGGTTTGCGTTGGCTCAACACGGTATCGGGTCGTCGCGCGGTATTTTGAGTGTGCCGCGCAAAAAAAATCGCCAGCAATTTCTCGAATTTGGGATGGCCAAGGCGTTGATTCATCCCGGAATCGGAAAGGGGTAGTTCAAGGGGGAGTACTGAATTGAGCGTGTTTTCCGGAAAGCTTAAGACGTCAGTACACGCCGGGAATGAAGCGATACCGGACCTGGTTCATGTAGTCACGATATTCCGGAAATTGGCGCAGGTGTCGTTCTTCCGTCAAAGCACGGCCGACGTAGAGCGCGCCCCATCCGAGGAAACCCAATAAATACGGCAGGCTCCAGAATCCCGCATAACACGCGGAAATCGCGAACCAGAAAATCAGCTTGGTGGTTGTGCCGGGATGACGAACCAGTGCATACGGACCGCGCGTTTGCAGTTTTCGCAGCGTGATGTTTGCGACCGACGGCCCGAGCGACACGTCCACGAAGATGTGAATGGCCAGCAGCAACGACTCGATGAACTTCACCACCAGCAGAAACCCGAAGGTCGGAACAATCAGCGTCTGAACATTGGTCGTCACGAGCAGGGGGCCAAACGGAAGTGCGCTGCCCGTGTAATTGTTCAAGGGTTCGTAACAAAACAGGCAAACGCACCAGCCAATCACCGTGAGATCGATCGAACGGGCCCGGTTCTCCAGCCAGCGGGATTCGATCAGATAGGCCAGCGATGCGTTGGTCACATCGATCAGCCAGAGGAAATTAACGCACCACAGAAGTAACGAAAGTGTGTCCTGCCCGGTGAATGCATAGCCGGTCAGCTGAATCGCGTTGTTCATGTTCCAAGGGACTTGCGCGACCATGATCGGAATGAAATACCCGCGCATCAGCAATGTAAGAATCGCCTTGCGGTTGTAGCGTTTGGCCAGGGCACGAATGACGCGCCGCCAGGGATCCCCGCGCAACAGTCGCTGCAGCGGCTGCTTGACCATCAGGATCAAGCGAACGACCGGATCGTAGAAATCGTCTTTCGATCCCGCGCGCAGCCACAGCGTCAACGCGAAGTACGGGATGCCCAGCACCACGTAGGCGTAGAGCAGATCTTTGTAAATGATGCTGTTGATCTGGTACGGGGCCGAACCGTAGAACGGCAGTGATTCCAGCGTGCGAAATCCGCCGTACATGATCACCAGCCAAACGACATAGCGCACAACGACACGACGCGCGAACAGCCCAATGTCGCGAGGTACCGCGATCCGGTAGTCGCTGTCGCCGCGAATCTGGCGGTAGAAGTTAATGGCCGCGTAGGTCAGCGCGAGCAGGACTATGGGCAGGTAGAAGTAGCGGGCGTCTGCATGCAACCAGAGGAATGCCCCGTAACAGATCAGGACCGCCGCCGCGGTGGCTGCGAAATACGTAAGAGGTGAAAGGCTTTGATGGCGGTTCATTGCTGGCGATCGAGCATGCGGGCCGGCCACGGGGGTGTCAAGAAACGCACGCCGTGGGGCGGTCGCACGTCCCGATTTCATGGTAGCTTAGGACTTGCCCTCGTCCGGTAACGGTTCCGAACACGCGCATTCCGAATGACGTTTTTACGTTCTCTCGCTTCCCTCCGTCTTACTCTGGTCGGCATGCTGATGTTGGCGGTCGGTGCCGGGTTGACCTACGACAATCGGCTCGATTTGCCAGTATGGGTGTTGGTTGTTCCTTTGGCTGTGCTCTCCGTGAATTTGAGCGCGGCGATCCTGACCAACGAACGCATCAATCGGCAATTCGGATTGCTGACCTTCCACGTGGGATTGCTCGGAATCGTCGTGTTGACCGCGATCGGTCGCCTTGCCTACTTCGATGCGCACACCGAGCTTGCCGAGGGGCAGGAATTCACGCCCGACGTGCTGCTGGAAATCAAGAAGGGACCGTTTCATTCCGGTCGGCTCGACCAGGTGCACTTCGTTCAGGGGCCCTATACGGTGGAGTATGCAGCCGGCATGCAGCGCGGGTTGACCCACAGCCAGGTTGCCATCGCCGCGCCGGAAGGTGGGCTGATGACCAAGATCGTTGGTGATGACCGTCCCCTCGTATTGGAGGGATATCGCTTTTACACGACGTTTAACAAGGGGTTTAGCGTGATCCTGACCTGGAAACCCCTCTCCGGGCCTCCGATTACCGGACGCGTCAATCTGCCCTCATATCCGTTATACGATTACAAACAGGACAACACGTGGACTCCGCAGGACGGTCCGCCGATAAAGTTCTGGCTCCAGCTCGAAACCGGGCTGCGCGAGGATGCAGCCTGGACGCTGGATGCGAGAAACTCGCGCGGGGTTCTGGTAGTCACACAGAAGGACCAGCGGGTGGAACTGAACCCGGGCGATACCGCAGAGATCGAAGGTGGGTCGCTGCGATACGAACGCCTGAGCAGTTGGATGGGTTACAAGGTGTATTACGACCCGACGCTGCGCTGGTTGTTTTTCGTCGCCATACTGGCTGTGGTTGGATTGGCAATGCACTACTGGCGTGTCATGGGATCGCGACTGTGGCCGAGCGTTTTGCAGGAATCGCGCGATGATGACAAATCACAGGAACGAGGTAGCAATTGAACGAATTGGCCGCTGAGCTCCCGTGGCTGTGGGCCGGCCTTGCCGCGTACGCGCTGGCGACGTTTACGTCGATTGGCGGCGTTGCGATCCAGGGTCCGGGCGGGACTTTGATTCACGCACAGCGCAGCGAGCGCATCGTGCTCGCATTGCTGATCGCGGGCGTATTGCTCCTGGGCGTGGCGATTGCGCAGCGCTGGATTCGCATTGGTCATGGTCCGTGGATCAGCCTGTTCGAGCTGCTGATGAGCCAATTGTGGAGCCTTGGCCTGGTCTACACGATTTCGTACTGGAAGCTGCCGCGTTTTCGTCCCAGCGCGGTGGTCGTGCTGCCGGTGCTGTGGGTGCTGGGCACCTGGTTGCTGACCCTGGAACCCAAGGCCAGTCATTTTCCGGCGACCTACTACAACGAGTGGAAATGGATTCACGTTGCGCTGGGCAAGATCTACCTGGCCTTGCTGCTGATCGGTGTCGGCCTTTCCGGCGTCATGATCCTGCGGCGCGCTGAGCGCGTGCGCTCGTGGTTTTCCGCGATGCCGTCCGACGACGTTATCGATCGCCTCGCGTGGCGCATGATGATGCTCGCGCTGGTGTTCGATTCGCTGATGCTGATTGCCGGCGCCGTGTGGGCGCAAGATGCCTGGGGTCGGTACTGGCAGTGGGATGCGCTGGAAACCTCTGCGTTCGGAACCTGGCTCGCGCTGGGTGTCGGAATTCACCTGCGATTGACCTATCGCATCCCGGCCTGGTTGAGCGGTGTGATGATTATTTCAATTTTCGCATTGGCGTTTGCGACCTACTTCGGAATGCCTTACGTCAGTCCCGCCGCACATAAGGGAATGGTATGACCGAACTCTCATCGCCGCGCGCGACAGAAAATCGTGTCGCCATGTTTTCGCTGGTGGCGCTGCTTGCCATCGGCGGAATGGTTGGCAGACTTTCTTTCGATGTTCCCCACACGATACGCCCGCTTCGCGCAATGCCTCTGGTGCCCGCCCTGCCGGATGACCCCAACGTTGTTCACGAGGTCCAGATTCGCTTTGATCAGGGTGTCGCGCTGTTGCATGCAAAGCGATACGAGTTTGCCGAGACCGCGTTGAGTCGCGTGGTTGAGCTGGCGCCGCGATTGCCGGACGGTTACGTCAATCTGGGGTTTTCGGTACTGGGCCAGCAACGCTACGAAGAAGCGGGCGAATATTTCAATGCGGCGATCAACCTGAAACCGGATCAGGCGAACGCGTACTGGGGATTGGCGCTGTGCCTCGAAGGCCTCAAGGACTATGAAGGCGCGTTGGGGGCAATGCGTACTTACATCCATTTGTCGCGCACGCCAAACGATCCGTTTGTGCCAAAAGCCCGTGCCGCCTTGTGGGAGTGGGAAGCGCAGTTAGGGCGAATACCTGGCGTCAGTACTTCGGAAGACGGCCAGCCCGGGAAGTTGCAGATGGAAACACCGAGTTGGTCGGAGGGGCATCACCCTTCGCCAAATCCCGCCCAGTAGCACGCAATGATCGGGCGCGTGCGCGCATTGCTGCTGTTCACCACGTTGGGATTGCTGGCCGGATGCGATTCGCAAGCGCCGCTGCCGCCACTTAAAGTTGCCGTAGGCGACCCGTTTCCGGTGCTGTCGGTAACGACACTGAATGGTGAAACGGCATCAACCGAAGAGTTCAAAGGACGGGCGCTCGTTTTAAACGTGTGGGCAACCTGGTGTGCGCCGTGCCGAAAAGAACTGCCGAGCTTGCAGCGCCTGGGCGCATTGTTTGATCAGCGACAACTTGTGGTCGTGGGTATGTCGATTGATAGCGACGATCACCTGGTCCGGGAATTCCTCATCGATCGCAAAGTCGTATTTCAGAATTTTCAGGATGCTGACCAGAAGGCCGCCCGCGATTTGCTCGGGGTGCGTGCGTATCCCTCGACATTTCTGGTTTCGTCTGACGGCGTTTTGCGTGCCGTGGTCGAAGGTGCGCGAGAGTGGGACGATGCCACGTCCGTTCAGCAGGTGCGAGGACTACTCGGCTTGGGCAGCCCGAAAAACTGACGCCATAAAATAAAAACCGCGCGCTGAATTTCCATATCCAGCGCGCGGCAAGGGGGTTCTGTAACTTATTGCGGATCGCGGCGGCGGCGTACGACTCCCGCAGCGACCAAACCTCCGCCGATCACGAGTGAGAGGATATCCAGCGAAGCTGTACTGGTGCCAGATTTGCTGGCCGTGCGCGTTCTTCCACGGCCCTGGTTGTTGCCGGCGATTCCGAACGCACTTAGATCCTCGTCACCATCATCATCGTCGTCGTCACCGAGGCTCTGCAAGTATTCGCCGATCGCGTTGATATCGTCTTCGGAAAGTACGTCTGCGAGGAAACCCATCTCATCGACGTCGTCGATGGCTTCCTTGATTTCGTCGGCGCTTTCACCGACGACATCGCCGCCGTTCGCGCCGTGGCAGGATTCGCAATTCTCCATGTATAGGGCTGCGCCACTGCCAACGTCGGGCGGAGGATTCAGATATTCCGCGATGGCAGCCACATCATCCTCAGTGAGAACATCGACAAGAAACTGCATTTCAGTGACGTCTGCAATTGCATCCCAGATATCTCCCGCCGAGGCGCCGAGGACGTCGCCGTCCGGCCCACCGACACCGCCGTCTCCATGACATGAGGAACAATTCGCCGCGTAAAGCTCTTCACCAGCCGAGGGATCGGCAGGCGTGGCGTTGGGATCGGTAATTGTCGCGACCGTGACGGCTTGCGACGTCGCGTTCTTGTTATCTATCACCGTCAAGATGACGTTAAACGCTCCAGCGGTGAGAAATGTTTTTGCCGCTGTTGCGCCGGACGCGGTTGTTCCATCTCCGAATGTCCAGTTGTAAGAAGCAATGGAACCAGTAGATGCCGATCCATTAAAGAGTATTGCGTTGCCAACCGTTCCAGAATACGGTCCGCCCGCGTTCGCCGACACCGGACTGGGAGTTGGATTTGTCGTTGTGATCGTAACTTGTTGCGTCTGAGTACCGACAGCACCCTGATTGTCCGTAACGCTCAGCGTTACGGTATAGGTTCCTGCTGCGGCGTAGCCGTGGCTGACGGTGACTCCCGCGCCGCTCGAGTTGTCGCCAAAATTCCAGGCGTAAGAACTAATGGTTCCATCCGGGTCAGTCGAATTTTGCCCGCTGAACGTGAGTTGCGTCCCAACCGTTCCCGTCGTGGGGCCGGTGATAACTGCAACAGGCGATTGATTCGCAGCGCCGCCGTTTACAGTGATCGTGTACGTCGCGAGCGCAGTCCCGTCGCCGAGTTCATCGCCGGGCGTTGCTGCAGGGCTGTTAGTCGAAACACCCGCGCCGTAAAGCGTGTAGGTTCCCGCCGTCGCCGGAGCGGTCCAAGAGAATGTAAACGCAGCACTCCCGCCGCTAAACGGCGCGGGAGCGCCGTTATGAGTAATTTCAAGGGATTTAATTTTTGTCAGCGACGATGTGGAAACAAGCGTTCCGCCCGTAGCTGCAACATCCAGCCCGGCGCCCTGACCGGGGCCGCCGGTAATCGTGAATGTGTAAGCGCTGGTTGATCCGGCCATAACGCTTTGAGGGCCGCTGAATGTGACCGTTGGTATCGAGGAGCCCACGGTGTGGCATCGCGTGCAATCGCGGCCCGCAGTTGCGCCGGAATCGCCGGACCGGCCCGCTGCATCGGCAAGGGCCATGCCCGGCAATGCGAGGCTCGATAGAAGTGCTAGAAGTACTGTGAACAAAGAATTAGACGAGGGGTTTTGTGGTCGGTCCATGACGAACTCCTGGTTGGATTGTTTGTTCCAATCTCATGAAAGTTAAGTCGCGGGACACCGACGCCGCGGCAACGGCGTAAGTTATCACGCAATCAACACCGCATCTACCCAGTTCCAATATGGAAGGCGCGTCCGTTCTCGGGTGTTACAAAGTCACCTTCATCGCGCGTAGTCAATTCGCCAGGTGGTCGCGCACACGCGCAAGACCGTTGTGCTAGACTGCGACCGCTTTTTTTTTGAATGGAATTAAAGGCTCCCCTACGCCCATGCTCCAAATCCGCGATCTCGAATGCCGGCGCGGCGATGCGTGTTTGTTCTCTGGAATGAACTTCGAGCTGCAAGACGGCCAGCTGCTGCACGTGAAGGGTTCAAACGGCAGCGGCAAGACCAGCCTGCTGCGCATTATTTGCGGCCTGTTTTTGCCTGCGGCAGGAACCGTTTCCTGGCAGGGGCTGGATATTCGTGAGAATCGCGATGAATTTAACCGGGCGCTTTGCTACATCGGTCACCTGAATGGACTGAAGGACGACCTGACCGCCGTTGAAAATCTCTCGATCCATGCCCGTTTAACTGGCACGCCTGCGACACGGGATCAGATCGAAAGCGCTTTGGAGCGGGTGGGGCTGATGCATCGCGCGTATTTGGCAACAAAGGTGCTTTCCCAGGGCCAGAAGCGTCGAGTGGCCTTGGCGCGGCTTCTGCTCGGCGGGGCGCGCCTTTGGGTGCTTGATGAGCCGTTCACCGCACTTGACGTGAAAGCCGTAAGCCAGTTGCAGGGCGTTATGCGTGACCATCTGGCCAAGGGTGGCTCGGTACTACTCACCACCCATCAGGATGTTGAAATCAGTTCCAGTTCTCACCGCGATATCAATCTCGACACATGGGCGAAGTCAGCTTAATCACAGCATTACGGACGGTGGTGGCGCGCGAAATCACTCTCGCGATGCGCCGGCGCACCGACGTGTTCACGACCCTGTTTTTCTTTATAATCGCCGTCACCCTGTTTCCGCTGGGCGTGGGTCCGGACATTGAGGTGTTGCGGACGATCGCCCCGGGCGTGATCTGGGTCGCCGCCTTGTTGGCGTCGATGCTCGCGCTGAGTCGGTTATTTTCCAGTGATTTCCAGGACGGAACGCTGGAGCAGTTATTGTTGGCCCCGCATCCGCTCTCACTGCTGGTCTTGGGCAAGGTATTCGCCCACTGGCTGCTGACCGGGGTCCCCCTGGTGGTGCTCTCGCCACTTTTGGGGATGCAATTGGGACTGGATGCGCAGGCGATCGGACTCTTGATGGGTACACTGCTGCTCGGTACGCCCATTTTGAGCCTGATCGGCGCGGTCGGGGCCGCGTTGACGCTAGGGGTGCGCGGGGGCGGAGTGCTCATCTCCCTGCTTGTGTTGCCCCTTTACGTCCCCGTGTTGATTTTTGGCGCTGGGGCGGTCGATGCGCAGGCCAAGGCCGTTGAATTTGGCGCGTGGCTGTACCTTTTGGGAGCTTTTTTGGTGATGACGATTGTATTTGCCCCGTTTGCGGCTGCCGCCGCGCTCCGTATCAGCGTGGAATAGCGTCATGACCAACCTGTGGTTGTATTTCTCATCCCCTAAGACCTTTTACCCGCTCGCCGGCAAGCTGATCCCGGTATTTTCATTGCTTGCTATCATCTTGATTGCCATCGGTTTATATATGGGTTTCGCCGTCGCGCCGACGGACTACAAACAAGGGGATAGCTACCGAATCATCTACATCCACGTCGCGGCTGCGTGGATGTCCATGTTTATTTATGTGGTTATGGCCGGTTGGGCCGCCGTGGGAATGATTTGGAACACCAAGCTGTCAGATATGATGGCGGGCTCCCTGGCGCCCACCGGTGCCATGTTCGCTTTTGTGGCTCTTTGGACCGGAGCTCTGTGGGGCAAGCCGACTTGGGGTACGTACTGGGTTTGGGATGCGCGCCTGACGTCGGAGCTGATCCTGCTGTTTCTGTATGTGGGGTTTATCGCGCTGCGGTCGGCCATCGATGATCCGCGCCGTGCCGCGCGGGCCAGCGCAGTGCTCGCGGTCGTTGGCGTGATCAACGTTCCGATCATTTATTTTTCGGTGCGTTGGTGGAATACGTTGCATCAGGGCGCGTCCGTGAGCCCGGAAATGGCACCAAAGATGGCGGCCACGATGCTTTGGGCCATGTTTGTCATGGCGATGGCATTTTGGATGTACACGATTGCAGTCGTTTTGGCGCGCGTGCGGTCAGAGATACTCGAACGCGAGAGCAGTACCGAGTGGGTGCGTGAAATTCTAGCGAGGCAGCGCTGATGCAGTGGGCAAGCTGGTCAGATTTCTGGGCGATGGGTGGCTATGCATTCTTCGTCTGGGGCTCTTACGGCGTGACGGCGGCGCTGATGATCGCGGAAGTCATTCTCGTCGTAAGGCGTCGCCGGGCGACGCTGGAACAATTGGCGCGCGCCGCGCGTATGGAGAAGGGTCAACGTAATGAAAGCTCGCAATAAACGCTTGATGTTTGTGGTGGTCGGGCTGTGCGGATTGGGTATTGCCGCCGCTTTGGTCCTGTCCGCGTTTAATCAGAACCTGGTGTTTTTCTACAGCCCGACACAGGTCAAAAACAACGAGGCGCCGGTCAATCGCGCGTTTCGCCTTGGGGGCCTGGTCAAGGAAGGCAGTGTGCAACGGCAGGCTGATGGTCTGACTGTCAATTTCCTCGTTACCGACAATGCGGAAACGATCGAAGTCCAGTATAAAGGCATCCTCCCGGATTTGTTTAAGGAGGGACAAGGGATGGTCGCACAGGGAAAGATCGGCGACAGCGGAAGATTTGTCGCCACTGAAGTGCTCGCCAAGCACGATGAAACGTACATGCCCCCTGAGGTCGCGAAGGCCCTAGAGAAAGGCAAGGCTTCGAAGGAAGCAATGACGTCCTCCAGTATCGTCTCGCAATAAGCCGCAAGAGGATTACCCGCATGATTCCGGAAATCGGACACTTCGCGCTCATCGTGGCGCTATGTATTGCTGTTGTGTTAGCGACTTTGCCGTTGATTGGTGTATGGAAAAACTACTCTGGCTGGATTGCCGTAGCGCGACCCGCGGCGCAGGGGCAATTCGTATTCGTAGCCCTGGCTTTTGCTTGTCTTGCCTGGGCGTTCCTGCACGACGATTTCTCGGTGCAGTACGTCGCCACCAATTCGAACTCGGCGCTCCCAAATATCTACAAGTTCGCGGGCATCTGGGGCGGTCACGAAGGTTCGCTACTGCTGTGGATGTTATTCCTGTCGCTGTGGATGGTGGCTGTGACGGTGTTCAGCCGCAATTTGCCGCAGGACATGGTGGCGCGCGTGCTGGGCGTGATGGGTTTTGTCTCGATCGGCTTCCTGTTGTTCATGCTGTTCACATCGAATCCGTTCGAGCGACTGTTGCCGGCGGCGGCCGACGGTCGCGATCTCAATCCTTTGTTGCAGGATCCCGGTCTGGTGATTCATCCGCCGATGCTTTACATGGGCTATGTCGGATTTTCCGTTGCGTTTTCATTCGCCATTGCAGCGCTGCTCAGTGGTCGTTTGGATTCCGCATGGGCACGTTGGTCGCGCCCGTGGACGATCGTGGCGTGGATGTTCTTGAGCGTCGGTATCGCGCTGGGTAGCTGGTGGGCGTACTACGAACTGGGCTGGGGCGGCTGGTGGTTCTGGGATCCGGTTGAAAATGCTTCGTTCATGCCTTGGTTGGTCGGCACCGCGTTGATCCATTCGCTTGCTGTGACTGAGAAACGTGGCGGCTTCAAGAACTGGACAGTGTTACTGGCGATCTTTGCATTCTCGCTGAGTCTGCTGGGGACGTTCCTCGTTCGCTCGGGCGTGCTAACTTCGGTGCACGCGTTTGCGACCGATCCGGAGCGCGGTTTGTTTATCCTTGTTTACCTCGCAGTCGTGGTTGGAACGTCGCTGACGTTGTTCGCCTGGCGTGCGCCGAAGGTTGGCTTGGGTGGCTCGTTCAGTCTCGTCTCGCGCGAGACCTTCATGCTTATCGGCAACATCATTCTTGTCGTGGCGTGTGGCACGGTGTTGCTCGGTACGTTGTACCCGCTGGTGCTTGATGCGCTCGGCATGGGCAAGATTTCCGTCGGACCGCCTTATTTCAACGTGGTATTCGTTCCTCTCGCTTTCTTTGCAACGATGCTGATCGGAATCGCGCCGTTTGCGCGTTGGAAGAACGCTGATCTCTTCGAGCTCGCGAAATATGCACGGCTGCCAATCGTTGCATCTGCAGCATCCGCGATCTTGTTGCCGATCATCGCCGGACAATGGAAGCCGTGGGCCTCGCTGGGGTACTTCATGGCTTCTTGGGTAGTTTTCGGAACGTTCGTGAATCTCGTGACCCGCGCCAAGCTGGCGGGCAAGGGCGACGTCAATGTCGGCATTCGCTCACTTGGGCGTAGCTACTACGGGATGGTGTTTGCGCATCTTGGCGTCGCGGTCTGTGTGCTTGGTGTCACGACCGTAAAGAACTACGAGGCTGAACAAGACGTGCGCATGGAAGTCGGGGAAACCGTGACCATGGGTGGGCATGTGTTCCGCTTCGACGGTGCGCAACAGATTCAGGGGCCAAATTACACGGCGAACCGCGGCCAGTTCGTCATCACGCGCAATAACAAGATCGAAGCCACATTGTTTCCCGAAAAACGCGTTTATCGTGTGCAGACCATGCCCATGACGGAAGCCGGAATCGATACCGGTTTGTTCCGGGATCTCTATGTTTCATTAGGTGAGCCGCTTGAGCGTGGCGCCTGGAGCGTGCGTGTGTATTACAAGCCGATGGTGGATTGGATCTGGGCCGGCGCATTGTTCATGGCTTTCGGCGGATTTCTGGCGATCAGCGATCGGCGTTACCGAGTTGCCTCGCGTGTTGCGCAGCAGGCAACCAAATCCACAGGGCTTGGTGGTGCGGAGGCGAAAAGCGCATGACGCGATTTATCGTTCCGCTGGGAATCTTTGTCGTTCTCGGATTTTTCCTGTACGTCGGTTTGCACTTGAATCCACGTGAGGTGCCGTCGCCGTTTATCAACAAGCCCGCGCCGGATTTCAAGCTGTCGCAGTTGCAGGATTTCCAGCAGCAGTTCAGCCCCAAAGACAATCTGAACAAGGTCTGGATGCTCAACGTATGGGCATCGTGGTGTGTGGCGTGTCGGCAGGAGCATCCATTGCTTGTTCAACTCAAGCGACAGCAGAGCGATCTGGAATTTTTCGGTTTGAACTACAAGGATCGACCCGAGGACGCGCGAAATTGGCTGGCGCAATTGGGTGATCCCTACAAATTCAGCCTGGTCGATATGGATGGCAAGGTGGGAATCGACTATGGCGTCTACGGCGTGCCGGAAACGTTCGTGATCGACAAACAGGGCGTCATTCGCCACAAAGTGATTGGACCGATCACTCCGTCCATCGTGAAGGATTGCCTGACACCGCTGACGCAATTGCTACAACAGGACACGGCCACGGATGCGCCGGAAATGAAGAAGGTCATGAAAGCATGCGCGTAATTTCGAAATTATTGAGTGCCTGTGTGCTATTTGCGGCGTTTTTCACGACAGTAAACACTTGGTCGGGCGAGGCGCAGCCGCTGGCCGCCGATCCTGAGCTTGAGAAGCGTGTTGAAGCTGTTTCGTCAGAATTGCGTTGCCTCGTCTGTCAGAACCAAACGATCGCCGATTCTCACGCTGAGCTTGCCATCGACTTAAAAAATCAGGTGCGCGAGATGTTGCGCAGCGGCAAGTCGAACGATGACGTCGTGAACTACATGGTCGACCGGTACGGCGACTTCGTTCGCTACAAGCCCCCGATGAAACCAACAACGTACTTCCTCTGGTTTGGTCCCGGAATTCTGATCATTGTCGGCTTGTTCGTGTTGATGGTCACGCTGCGTAAGCGCAAGGCTCGCATCGATGAATCGCCACAGATGTCTCAGGATGATCTGAAGAAAGTTGACGAGTTGTTGCATTCATCACCAGGGGACTCGAAATCATGACCGCGTTTTGGACTATGGCGATCCTGATGGTCGCCGTGGCGCTGACTTTCTTGTTGCCGCCGTTATTTCAGCGCAAGTCTTCGCGCGAGGCTGTCGAGCGCAAGGCGCTCAATATCGAAATTGCCAAGGACAAGCTGGCTGAACTGGATCGCGACTTGGCGAATGGAATCATTGCGCAGGATCAGTATGACCGTGCAAAACTGGAACTCGAGCGCAGCCTTTTGGACGACGTTTCCGTTGAAGGGGACAGTGCTGCCGCTCTGGCCGCTCAGTCAAACTCAGTTTCAGCAGCGATTGTTGCTGTCGCAGTCCCATTGGTTGCGATCATTTTGTATCAGCATCTGGGTGGCGGTCTGGCTGCGTTCAACCCCGAACTCGCGCAGCAGCAAGTCAATGCCGAAGGCCATCAAGGCACCATTCAAGCGATGGTTGGGCAATTGGAAACGCGTCTCCAGAACAACCCGGACGACGGTGAAGGGTGGATGATGCTTGGCCGTTCGTATTACTTCCTCAAACGCTATTCAGACGCCGCGAAGGCCTATGGCCGTGCTGCGGCATTGGGCGGGGATCAGGACCCCGGTCTGTTGGCGGACTACGCCGACACCGTGGCGATGGCCAACAATCGGTCGATGAAGGGCCAGCCCTACGAGCTGGTCAAGAAAGCTTTGGGCATTGAGCCCTTCCATGAAAAATCGCTTTGGCTGGCGGGCACGGCCGCGTATCAGGAGGAGGACTTCCCGGCGGCGTTGGATTATTGGGAGCGACTGAAACAGGTTTTCCAGCCCGGCACCCAGAATTACGAGCAAATGGATCAGAATATTGCCGAAGTTCGGCAGCTGATGGTTGAGCGTGGCATGAAGGTTCCCGCATCTGCGACAGCGCCTGCGTCTGCGAAGCCCGCGGTGGCCAGTGGTGGTGCGGCCAAGATTACCGGCAGCGTCAAACTGATCCCAACGCTTGCATCCAACGCATCGCCGACCGACACCGTGTTTGTATTCGCGAGAGCGGCTCAGGGACCGCGTATGCCGCTGGCCATCGTGCGTAAACAGGTCAAGGATTTGCCGTTTTCTTTTACGCTGGATGATTCCATGGCGATGAATCCGGCGATGAAGCTTTCGAGCTTTCCGCAGGTTGTTGTGGGGGCTCGTGTATCAAAGAGCGGAAACGCCATGCCGCAGAGCGGCGATTTGCAGGGACAGAGCGAAGTGATTGCCGTCAATGACGGGAAGCCGGTTGACGTGGTGATCAATTCAGTAACGCCGTAACGGGAGGGGATTCAATGCGCATGAGTTTCGGCGCTGCTGGCGCCGTTCTGGTTTTATCCATAGGATTTACTGTTCCCGCATTTGCCGGTAACCCGTTTTCCGGCAAGGAAACCTACGTGAAGCATTGTTCTGGATGCCACGGTGAGCGCGGCGAAAGCAAGCTGATTGGCGTTCCGAATTTTTCCCGTGGCGAAGTGATTATCTCGAGCACAGATCCAATGCTTATGGCGACGATCAAGCGCGGGAAGGGGACGATGCCCGGCTTTCAGGGCTTGATCAAGGACAATGAGATCATGGATGTGATCGCCTATATGCGGACTCTGTTTTAAATGAAAGCACGAATTTTTTTCGTTTGCCTCGCAGGCGCGGCGCTGTTGTTGAGTGCTTGCTCCGAGAAAAGCTCCGCACCTTCCGCGCCGGCTGCTCATGTTGCGCCGTATCGTGTTGTCGAGACGTTCAACGTTGGTGAAACTGTCTACGTGCGTTCACTGGCTCTCGATGAGCCGAAGAATACGCTTTGGGTGGGTACGTCCGTGGGCGTGGTGGAGGTTGATACGGCTACGCGCGACATGCGCGGAACCTACACGCGTGAAAACGGAATGGCTAATGAGTACGTCTTTTCCATTTTCGTCGACAGTAAGGGCCAAAAGTGGATGGGTACCAACGGCGGCGGCGCCTCGCGTTTCGACGGCACGACGTGG
>DKAR01000175.1 GCA_002450895.1 Proteobacteria bacterium UBA6921 | reverse complement strand
CGCCGCCGTAAAGGTGAGTGACGACGGGGAAACGCGGGCGATACTTCCACGCGAAACGGTGATCGGGATAACAACATCTTTTGTCGGCGCTTTCGGAAGCGTCACGTTGATTGTTGCCGACTTATTCAGTGACGTTGTGATTGTATTTGCCGTGGGCGTTACCACTAACGAGGGTGGCTGGATGCAGCTGAAGATTGAAACATTGTCGACCCACCAGCCGCTCGAGGCGACGCCGCTGTCCGTGGCCAGGCGAAACCTGAGCCGCACATTGCTGCCTGACAGCGAGGCCAGATTGACGACGGTGGTTCGATAGCCTGCGGTGTTGCCCGTAAATGCCGTTCGACCGGCAAGTGCGTTATTCAGGCTGGGCCGCACGCCGCCGTCGTAATTTCGGCCCGATGAAATCAATGCGCCCGCATCGGTCCAGGTTGCACCTGCGTTCACGCTGTATTCGATGACGCCGGCATCAAAGCCGGTTTCAAAGTTGTAGTCTGATTCGAAACGCAGCAGTCCGTCCTGCGGAACTCGAACGTCCTTGGTAAGCACAACCATTGAATCCGTCGCCGCGGTGCTGCCGGTTCCGTGCAGCGACTGAATGCCGCCACGCGCGTTTCCAGTGGCGTAAATCGTCGCCGGGCTGCCGTTACCCAGCCACGCGTTCGTTCCGGAATTGGCCGTCGCGGTCCAGTTTCCGGTTGCGGAATTTTCAAAGTCATCGAGGAAGGCGTAGCGCGGGACTTGTCCGCTCGGGCAGAAATCGCCCGCGTTGGGTAGTGGCGAGGGTGACGAAGGAGGTGCAGCCGGCGCAACGGACGTCGACGAGCATGGCTTGGTCGTCATCTGTACCGCGAGCGCCGCATTCTTGATTTGGGCGCAATCGTCGACGGTCACTTTTCCGGCGACTGCCAGGTCTGAGCAGGCGGAGACAAGCGCATTGTAGTTATCCAAAAAGTTGCTCGAAGTGATCAGATAGTTTGACAGCGCCCGGTATTGCACGGCCGCCGCTTTGGAAAGCCCGATGCCGCGCACGGTGTATCCGTTAAACGTTCCACCGTCGGTCATCAAGGCATAGGCCTTGTTCGGTACGCCGCTGTTGGTGTGGACGCCGCCGTTGTCCGCGGTTCCACAGGCGTAATTGCTTGCTTTGGATGTGGCCGGATCACCGCGCGCGGGTGGGTCCATCATGTTTCGAAAACCGACGCCGGTCGAAATGACATTGGGAATGTTCAAGTCCTCGCCAACGAGCCATCGCTGCGCGGCGAGCGTGGTGTGTGTGGGATCCGTCAGTTGTATCGTTTCGCCGAAGATGTCGGCGTAGGACTCATTAAGAGCGCCAGACTCGTTCAGATAAATCAGGTCCGCGGTGTATTGAACAACGGCATGCGTGAGTTCGTGCGCTACAACGTCCTCCGCCGCAAACCCGTTTCCAAAGTTTGCGGTGAAGCCATCCCAAAACGCATTCACCATTGGGCACGGAGCTGACGAATCGCATGCACGCGCGACGGCAGTGATGCGCCCGCCCTGGGCGTCAAAACTGTCGCGATTGAAGTTTGTGAAGAAATAATTGTAGAAAGCGCCCGCGAAGTTGTAGAGCGAGTTGACTTCCGTGACGTTGGAAGGCGCACCGCCTTCATCCCGCGCCAACACCGGCGTCTGCGTCGTGTTGCGTCCATCCAGAATTCGGCGGCTCAATGCGCCGGTCACCTGGTTGATGCTGGCCAGAAGATCGCCGGTATTCGCGTCGATCCAGATATATTCATTCAGCTTCGGTCCCGTGGCACGGAAGAACCAGGCCAGACGCGGCTGATTCTCGACATCGTTCAGCAAACCGGCGTCGAAGATTTCCAATTCAGGTGCCGCGTAAAATGCCACCTGAATTCCGTACTTCTTGAGGATTACCTCGCGCGCGGTGGCGGTCGCCGAACTTGCGTCCAGCGTGGGCACCGTCGTGAGCCCGGACACGTCGGGGAGAAGTTTCGATGTTGCATCGACGACGCCGCCCGAAGTCAGGTGAACCAGCGCTTCCGCGCCGCGTATACGCACGCCATTGAGACTTTGTTGCAATCGAACATGACTCATTCCCAGGTCGTCGCTCTCGACGACTGAAACGGTGGCAAGTTCAAGCGGCGTTGCTGAATCAATGAAAGCGTCGCGATTCGACGTGATAAACGATCGGGCGCGTATCTCAGCGCGCGGTGACGTCGTTCCGGTCGGCAGCGGCTGCGTTCGATCCACGCGCACGGTGCGCGCGAATCCGGTGACAGCGGAGCGATCCAGCGTTATCGCGCTGGAATTGTCGCGGGCGGCCCGCTCCAGTGGCGTCGACGACAGGGCAGGAAACGCAATACTCAATGCGAGAATTGAAATGACTACACGCCGTCCGGTGTGCGGCTTCGACATCGTCCCTATCTCCCTGACCCCCGGCTGCCCGATTGCAGCCCACGTTCTATTGGTAACCCTCAACGTTCTCGCAGGGTTACATGCTTTTCATCAACCATTGTCGCGAATTCACGCCACGCGGCAACCTGACGGATTGCGATGTCCGTCGCACCCTGATCAATCGCGATACCGCCCGGCGGCGGCGCGACGGAAATCAGATGCGTTCAATTCGGTAGTGGTAGCCGGCATCAACCGGACCCGGGATGACGGATTCGGATCCGTCGCGCCAGCGAACGCGAATCTCATCGACGGTCGCGGCTTGGCCCAGCCCAAAACTGGCGACCGGCTCATCAAAGCTCATATAGCCGCCGCTGGCCTTGATCTCGCGAAGAAGATGCTTGGCATTGTTATCGAACGAGACGGTGACTTTCGCCCCGATGCCGAAGCGGTTCCCATGCGCGTCTTGCAGGCTGACAGCGATGCTGCGGTTGTTTTGCGTGGCGCGGTTTTCAAAAACGCGCACGGGGCCCACCGCCGAGTTGGCGATGATGTCGAGATCTCCGTCTGCGTCGTAGTCCGCCAGCGTAAATGAATACAGACCGAAATCGTCCGTCAGGCCATAACTGAACTGGCGTTGTTCGAATCGCTGGCCGTCGATGTTTTTCATGAACACGTTGAAGCCGAAGCCATTGCCACGCACGGCGCCATCCGCATTGAAGATGTCGAGCAGGCCATCGTTGTCGAGATCGACGAAGCGCGCGTTCCAGGTCCAGCCGCCTGGATGATGAAAACTGCCGGGAGTTTCTGAATTGACGTCGACTTGTTTGGTGCCGTCAAAGTGAAACAGGAAGTTTCCATCCTGCTGTAGCACGCTCCCGTTGGTTTCGCGCGCTGTGATCATGCCTTGGCGAGCCACCAAAATGTCGCACACCTCGCCGATGAGTTCATCTCCACCGAATCGTGAACGGCACTCCTTGGCGTCGACGTGGTGAGTGATCAAATGCCACATCCCGACAAGCAAGCACCCTTTGACCTGATGCACATCAGGCAGCGCCTTGCAGCGCGCGATATCGACCATCTGCACTGCGCGCGTTTCCGCCAGAAAGTCCGTTTCGCGGACTTTCCTGCATTGCGAACGCGTTTTTTCGTCCTGAATGGTATTGCAGACTTCCGCTGGCCATTTGGGTGCGGTAAAGACCGCCGGCTCAACGCCATCAATCGGCGCTGACGCGGCGTCCTTTGCTGTCGCCGTGGTTCCAAAACTCAGGAGGTCGAGCTTTTGATCGTTGTCAAAGTCGCCGGTGTCGGCGCTCATGGAAAAAAACGGTGTATGGTGCAGCGGTGTTCGCGCGGCGGTCGCTTCGGTGAAGCCGTTTGCGGTTCCGAGCAGGATCTTGTCAGGCGCAACAAAATCATTGGCAAAGTAGATGTCGAGGTAGCCATCGTTGTTGAGGTCTGAGACCAGCGTCGACATGGTTTCGCCAGATTCGGTTTCCAGCGCGACATCGTGAAAGCCCTGTTTGCCACCATTAAAGACGAGCGAGTTGGCCCGGCCGCTTAACATGTGGTTCGATCCTGTAACGACGCCGAGCGCCATGTTGCCATTCACGATATCGAGCAAGCCGTTGTTGTCTATGTCGGCGAAGGCGGGACTGACGGTGAGCACGCCGGCATTGTTCGGCAGGCGGATACGTTGCGAGTAGTCGAAATCGCCCTCGTGGTTGAAGAGCAGGTAATTGCCTTGATTGAAGCTGGTGAACACGAGATCGAGCCAGCCGTCATTGTCCATGTCGACAAATGCGACGGCGTAGACGAGCAGATGATTGTCCGTGGAATTGCGTAGTGGTGTCTGTTCGAAACGGCCTCCGCGGTTTACATACAACAGAACGCCGTCATTGCTCCCGAAGGCGACATCGGGCCAGCCGTCCTTGTTGATGTCGCCGGATGCTGTACCGCGTCCAATCCAGAACGGATCGGAATAGTCGCGAACGTCATATTTGAAACCGGCGTTCAACCCTAATGCGGGGCCTTCGTGTTGTACAAATCTCGAGCCGGTTGTGAATGCGGCGGGTCGAAATGCCGCGCGGGAAACACGTACGCCGGAGATGACTCTGGTATCGGCAAACCGAATCGCAGGCGCGGACTCCGCGGAAACACCGGAAGCAACAATCGCTGCGTCAGCTTGTCCCGGGGAGAACGGTGTGGGTTCTCCTATTTGATTCAGCGCGGGCTTAAGAAGAAAGCGGGCGTGGAGTTGATCCGCCATCAGGCCCGCACAAGTGCCCAGGCCAAAGAACACACTGACCAGTGCAAATGCCCATCTTTTGGAAGCGCTGCTTGCGACAAAAAGGAAAGCAAGGATGCTGAAGCTGCCCAGCGTGCATAGCATCGTGAGCACGACGGGGGTTGGCAAACCCTGCGAGGCGAGCGATGAAGCAAGCATGACATCGAAAGCAATGGGCACGGGCAATACCACGCCAATCGCCGCTGTTGCGAGGATGGCTCCCATGCCGCTGTATTCCGCAAGATTCGCGGTTGGGTGGAGCAGAACAAGCAAGGCGCCCAGACTTCCGGCAAAGACCATCAACGGAATGAGTCGCAACGCGAGATGCGCGAATCGCCGCACAAAATCCGCGAAAGCGAATGCAATGGCAATTGCCCACGACTCGTTCACGAGTCGGTCGGTCGCCGGGGCAGCGGCGGAACCGAGATCCACGGTGGGCAGATCCACGAGCCGATGTTTCGGGCCGAACGCGCGAGACAGCAGCGGGACTGCGACGAATAGCACCATCAGGCTGACGGCCACTTTGGTCAACGCCATGTACAACGGAAACAGGCTGAACACCATCGTCAGCACGACAATATTGAGAGCGGGCGAACTGAGCATGATGGCGAATGCGGTCTCGATTCGCCCGGTTCGCAGCGCACTTTTGAACACCGGCGCCGAACAATTCACGCACAGTCCCAGTGGCACGCCAATCGCCACGCCGAGCGCACTGTTGGCCAGCGGCCCGGAGCCGCGTCGAATCGTGGGGAAGTAATTCACGAGCGTAAGCACCATCGCTGCGATGGCCAAGCCGAACGTCATACCGCGCATATTGGCGTGCACCCAATTGAGCGTTGTGAGGGCCCAGCGTTCCAGGAATGGGGCGTGTGCATCCACGCTAACAATCGGCCACGGGGAAATATCGCCGATGCTCGAGACGGCCTCCGCCATCTGAGCCTTGCGGCCCAGATCCGGATAACGCGAGAAGTACCAAAAGGAAAAAGCCGTCGCGATAATGAGCGCCAGTACGACGATGCCGCGCCGCGTCGGATTGAATGAAATCGGTACAACTTCACCCGAGTTCTTCATTACATTCCCCTCAACTTCAATTTCGCCTAACGGAGCGTCGTCTTATTGCGCCGCACACTGTGGAATCGGTGCCGCTGTTTGCGAGCACAGATAGGTCGTCACAAGATCAATTTGCGCCGGACTCAGTGTCTTCAGTGTTTCCGGCGGCATCTTGCGCACATCTTCCGGCGCGAGCTTCAAGCGCGTAATTGCAACGCCGATTTCCGCATCACGTGCGGCCCCGGTCAGCACGCCGCCCGCGAGATCGCTCATCGCGTCCAGATTGACGTTGAAGCGGGCGCGCGAAATAGTCTGGTCAAGCCGTGAGTTGTGGCATTGCGTACACATTGCAGTGACGACCTGTTGACCGGAAAGCGTCGTCGCAGCGGCAATCCCGGAAATTTCAAACAGGCGTGACGTTTTGAAGATGTTGCGCAAGTCAGGCAAGGCGCTGGCAGCCAGCTGGCCCGCGCGGAATTGTTGATAGGCGCGCGTCAGCGTGTTGAGTGTGGACGATTCTGTAATCTTGATGTCGTGGTACGGAACGGGAATCGCCTGCCCCTGCACGGCACGATTGAAGATTGTGTTCCACGCGGTGCTGGTCCCCGGAATATCGTTGTTCGCGGGCTGACCGGACGTTGCATTGACCTGAGTTTCAATCGTGCCGCTGTTGAATACGTTCGGTTGATTTCCAAAGCCGTTATTGCGAACCAGGTTTTCGAGCAGCGCCGGATCCGAAGAACTGATTAACGCGCCGGGCACGCCGCCATAGGTTTCCGTTGTGCCGTGAGCCGCCTGATAGTCCGCGATCAGGACCTGGCCGCCGGTGCGATTGTCACGGAACCAATGATTCCACGGATTGGCCAGCTCCTGCATGCGCAGGATTCGCGTGGTGCCCGGGCCATTGACCTGGTGGCAATGCGTGCAATCGACGATGGTGTTTTTCAGATCGCCTTCGTCATACAACGTGAATTCGGTCCAATTGCTTTCTACCGCGGGAGTCAGAAGGTCGCCCGGCGTACACGAGTTGGTCGCATTGCACGCCTGCTTGAACCGGACGATGTAGAAATCGAGTGTGTTGTTGTTGCTGTCTCCGGCAATGACTTCCGCAAACTGATCACCGCGTACAAAGCCCAGGGCAACGAGATTCGGAATTGGATTGCCATTGGGTGGGGTAAACAGAATGACGCGAGGATTGATCGCGGAGACGCTGCGCGTAACAAGCGATGTCGAGTGTCCGGATATCGCGAATGCAGGATTTCCTCCGCGACCGTTGTTGCCGCGGCCAGTCAGGTTCGGACTATCGAAATCGAGCCCCATCGCCGTGAGCAATTGGCCCAGCGATGTAATCGTGGGGCGTGTCGCACCGCAAAATGCAGTGCGAACGCGATCGTTCACGTTACGCGTCGCGAGTCGCGCGCAAACAGCATCGATCTGCGCGTTACCGGTGAGCATTCCTGCGAGCGGATCCGTGATGGTCGCGACCGGTGAAACCTTGTCGCTGAACGTGTTGTAAATGTATTGCGCGACTGCCGACGCACACGTATCGGTACATGTGCCCGGACCGGTCGGTGGCATCGTAGTCGCGATCGACGACGCCAGGCTGGCAACTGTTGCGGCACCTTTGAGCGATGTCGTTGTGTCAGTGCCGTTCCCATCCAGACCGTGGCAGGTGGCACAACCTCGTTGCAGGAACAACGCGGCGCCATTGGCATCGGACGCAGAAGCCAGAGTCATCACCGACAAGTCGGAAGTGAAAGGGGATTTGTTGCCGGCCGCGTCAATTGCACGAACCTTGAGAAGGTAGTTTGTTGCTCCCGTGAGACTGGAAACTTGTGCAGTGATGGTCTGAGCCGTTGATAACAGCACGTTGTCTTTGAAGATTTCGTAGCCCGTTACGGCAACATTGTCGGCCGCCGCCGTCCACGAAATATCGACTGTTGTGTTGGTCAGACTGGTGACCGTTAACGCGCGCGGGGCAGACGGTGCCTGATTGTCCGTTCGAGTGGTCGATCCATTTCCTGCAGATCCGGAAGTGTCACCAGTCGTTGTCGAATCACTTCCGGAACTGCTGGTACTCCCTGGACCTCGAGTCCGCGTTGAATCTGATGAACCGTCTGAACCGCCGCAAGCGGCGAGCACGGCAACGAAGAATGAGTAAATACTGAATCGCGCAACTCGCAAGAGCCCATCGCGAGACATCGGACACGTGATTACGGAACTGACAAGCGTTGCGGCCATGACTACCTCCCTGACGAAAACAGCACACTCCGCCTGCGGTCGATGAAAGCGCGACCGCGCGGAAAATTGAAAACGAAAGCTATTGTTGGATCAGTCGGGAATACGGCGATGGCGCAATCAAACAGATCACGAACGCTGAACTGACAACTCACACGATTCATACGTCCCTTGCCTCGCGCGCACCAACGGCTCGAATTCTAGAGTTGCGCGCTTGGTTGAAGTGGCGAGCATGTCACAACTCAACGCGGGGACGAATAAAAAGTCTTGGGTTTTCAATCCCTTGTGGGAATCTGGTCCCAAACGGTGTGAGGTGAATCGAGCTCGAAGGTGAGCTTCGTCGACTTACAAATCAGCAAGTTAGAGCTATTGGTTCACACTGGGAGAGTGAACGGAAATTGGTGCATCGTTCTCGCCGATGACCCAAGCTTTGCCGAGGCCATTCTGGAGGGTGCCTTGAACGCGATAACTCTGGCCTGCAAGCGTGTCGAACGTCAGAGTTGTGTAGCTGCGAGACTCTGCCAATCCGTTACTTTTACTGCCTGACTCGACAATCTCGACCTGGACAATTTGGGTGCCCGGCGGGACTTCAATTTTTGGGGTGCCGTTGCGCACGGTGTCGACCCCGTTCACCCTACGGATGGCGAGCGAAACGCCGCGCGGCGACGCCGAGTCGTCCGCCATCAGGACCGAGACCTCATCTGTCGCAAGCTTGGCCCCCGAGTAGGCACGTACGCTGGGTGCAGAGCAGCCATACAGTGTGCTTGCGAGAACGCAAAAAGTCAGCAGGAGACGGTAACGCGGTTGCATTGAGATTTCCTCCCAGGCGTGTTGAAAGCTGCAAAAGTCAGATACTGCATCGACCCTCAAAACACGCGCTTTAGTCGTTCATTTGTTTCAGTTTCGTTTCACTGCCTGCCGCCTATAGTGGCTTCAATCAGCGATGTGAAGAGGGCGACATGCAAACTTCAAAACGCGTCAAAGTTTGGGACCCTTTGGTCCGGATTTTTCACTGGAGTCTGGTCGCGGCATTTGCGGTGGCTTTTGTCACTGAAGATGACTGGATGCGCCTGCACGCGCTGGCGGGGTATGTCGTCACTTCGCTGCTGGTCTTCCGGGGAATGTGGGGGTTTGTTGGTACCCGTCATGCCCGTTTTACCGATTTCGTACGCCGGCCACGTGTCGTGCTGGAATACCTCCGATCATTGATTCGCTCCGGCGCACGCCGGTACCTCGGTCATAACCCGGCAGGTGGGGCGATGATCGTCGTCCTGCTCCTGATGCTCACGCTCACGGCGTTATCCGGCATGGTCGTCTATGCCATCGGCGACAAGGCCGGGCCGCTGGCAGGCTGGTTTCTGGGAACGCCGGTCTGGTGGGAAAAAATATTTGGCGAACTGCATGAAGGCCTCGCTAATACGACCTTGTTCATGGTGTTTGTGCATGTCGGCGGCGTGTTGATCGAAAGCCTGCGTCACAGAGAGAATTTGGTTCGCTCCATGTGGACCGGTTTCAAGCGCGTGTGACCCGCGATTTCTACAAGCCGCGTGGGCCGTGCGGCGGGAAGTCCGATAGCCGTAACCAAAAGACACGCGAACGATTTTTTCAGCTACGTCAATGAGAAGGAGAAAGGAATGAATGTCCGAAATGCCATACTCGCCATTGCGGCCGGAGCACTGACATTTGTCAGCCAAATCAGCTTGAGTGATTCCGACCACGACGGGCGCAAGCGCTCTAAGGGGGGAATGTTTGAACGTTCCGCCGACGTAGCCCCGGTCAACAATGCAACGTACGCCAAGGAATGCGGTGAGTGTCATTTTGCGTATCAACCGGGCTTGTTGCCAGAGCGTTCATGGCAGAAAATACTCGACGGGCTTTCGAATCACTTTGGGGACAACGCAGAGCTTGCCGCCGACAAGCGCCAGGAAATCATGAAATACCTGGCGGAAAATAGTGCGGAACACAGTTCGTTTCGCCGCTCGGAAAAGATCATGCGGTCGATTGAAAACAAGGCAACACCAATGCGTATCACTGAAATTCGTTATATTCAAACGAGGCACTACGAAGTTCCCGCGCGTCTGATCAAGGGAAACGACAAAGTGCGAAGCTTGAGCAACTGTTCCGCGTGTCACACACGTGCGGACCAGGGTTCGTACAGCGAAGGTGAAGTGAAAATTCCTGGTGCGGCCCGGTGGGGGGATGACTAGGTGCCCCACTATGCGCGGCGAGTAATTCTGGCGTTTTGCGTTGTCGCCGCGCTCGGAGTTTCCAGTAATATCCTCGCCGACGACGATGATGATGGAGAGGATGGCGATTTCGAACGGGCGCGAAAGCTCAGCGAGAGTGGGCAGATTGTACCGCTCGAAAAGATCCTGGATACCACGCGAACCGTCCTTCCCAAGGGAAAGATTCTCGAAATTGAGTTCAAAGATCGATCCGGAAAGTATTTCTACGAAATCGAAGTGCTGGACCAGGCAGGAACCGTGAAAGAACTCGTGTTTGATGCGCGTTCAGGTCGACTGCTGAAGACGAAACTGGAGGACTAACGTTGCGACTGCTTGTGGTTGAGGATGATCAGGAACTGAGCGGTCCGTTGAAGCAGCAGCTGACGCGCGCCGGGTTCGCCGTGGATCTCGCTGAAAATGGTGTCGACGGTGAATTCATGGGCAGAGAAGAACCTTACGACGCCGTCATTCTCGACCTCGGGCTCCCGCAGCGTTCTGGTCTGGACGTACTGAAGAACTGGAGGGCCGCCGGAAACAAGGTGCCGGTCATCGTGTTGACCGCTCGCGATGCGTGGTACGAGCGCGTCGATGGATTCAAGGCGGGTGCCGATGACTACCTTGGCAAACCATTTCACAACGAGGAACTGATCGCACGCGTCAATGCATTGATCCGTCGAGCGCATCAGAAGCCTGGCGGTGAACTCGTTCAATCCGGCCTTGTGTTGGATGAGGCACGTCAGACCGTATCCACGGGTGAAGGAAACACCATCGAGCTCACTGGAACCGAGTTTCGACTGTTACGACTCTTCATGTTGCATCCAGGACAAATTCTTTCCAAAACCAAAATCACTGAGCATGTCTACGACTTCGATTCTGAAAAAGACAGCAATGTTATCGAAGTGTATGTAAAACGACTGCGCCAGAAGTTGGGAAAGGACTTCATACAAACCCGGCGCGGTCAGGGGTACGTCTTCGAAGAGACCCCGTGATCCGATGAAATCACTGCAGGCGCGACTGTCGCTTGGATTGCTGGTCGGGTTGATCGTTATATTTGTTGTGCAGTGGTACATCGCACACCGCGCACTTGAATATCTCCTGATCCGTTACGCCACACTTCACCTGGAAGAAGACGCCGAAAATCTGCTTGCGGCGCTGCGGCTCGACAACGGAACGGATATTCAGCCGGACGCAGCGCGTATTGATTCGCGCTACCAGCGTCCGTTCTCAGGCAACTACTTTCTGGTAAAAATTGGTGACGACACCATTCAGTCACGGTCGCTCTGGGATTTTACGATTGACGTACCACCCACTGCCGTCGGCGAATCAATTGATAGCGAAGTCGACGGCCCATCCGGTCAGCACTTGCTCATGGTTGCAAGGGGATTTCGCAAGTTTGATCGCGGGATAGTCGTGGTCGTCGCAGAAGACATTCGCCCACTGCGAGCCGATGTCGAAACATTTCAATGGCAATTTGCTGTGGTTGCGACAGTGATGCTGATTGTCGTGATCGTCCTGCATATGTTCTGGGTGCGTCGGGGTCTATCGCCACTCAAGAGTATCCAGAGAGAGTTGCATTTGCTTGAATCTGGCGAGTTGAAGAAATTGACTGTTGAGTTGGCTCCAAGCGAAGTTCAACCATTGGTGCGCCAGGTGAATCGATTGCTTGAGGCCATGCTCTCCAGGATGGAACGATCGCGACGCGCTCTGGGAAATCTCGCCCATGCTTTAAAGACGCCACTGACCGCATTGACACAGCACATCGACGGTCCGGAACTGCAGCAGCACCCTGAAACACAGGCCGAGCTGCGGCGTTACGCAGAAGCGGTTCGCGAGCTGATCGAGCGGGAATTAAAACGTGCCCGGATGGCCGGCGATGCCATGCCAATGCAGCGATACGATTTGCGGGCGGAAATTGACAGCCTGCTTCAAACGTTGCGCATGGTTCATCGAGAAAAGAATCTGGCGATAAACGCGCAGATTCCGGAAACGACATCTTGTCCTGTAGATCGCGAGGACTTATTCGAATTGTTGGGCAATCTTCTCGACAATGCCTGCAAGTGGGCCCGAACGCGCGTTCGCCTCGTAATTGATTCCAACAAAGGCTGGGAGTTCAAGGTTGAAGACGACGGGCCCGGGGTTTCCGCGGAACATTTTGACCGAATCGCGCAGCGGGGGATCCGAATTGACGAAACTACGAAAGGTCATGGTCTCGGCTTATCGATCGTTCAGGATCTTGTGGATAGTTACCATGGAACGATCAAGTTTGATATTTCGCCCGAACTCGGCGGATTGCGGGTGGCGATTCAATTCCCAAACACGGCGCAGATAACCACCGTTTAAATGATCGGCGATGCTATTTTGTCAGCCGGTTGCGGCCAAAGAATCTGGACGGGGTACAGATGTATCCGTGCCGTCCGAGCGGGTATGTGGTAGCAGCGAAGATAGCACGGCAGGAACCACGACTGAAAACATTGACCCAACGCCCGGGGTGCTTTCGAGAAAGATGTCGCCACCCAGCAATGTGCTTAAATTCTTACTGATCGCCAATCCAAGCCCAGTGCCGCCAAAGCGGCGCGTTGTAGAGCTGTCGGCCTGATTAAACGATGTAAATACTTTTGCGCATTGTTCCGTCGTCATACCAATACCGGAATCGCGTACTTCGAATTCGAACCACTCCCGACCGTCGGCGGCGAAGCGGCGAACCGTCAGTTTGACCGTGCCGTTTTCTGTAAATTTGAAAGCATTTCCCAGAAGATTGATCACAATCTGGCGGAGTCGCAAAACATCGGTTTCAATCCAGCCAAGATCGTTACTGCAGACGAGTTCGAACCGGTTGCCATGCTGCTCGACCAAAGGCTGAATTGTGCTTTGGACCTCTTGCACCAGTGCTGTGACTTCGGCGCGTTCGATGTGCAATTCAACTTTTCCTGCCTCAATCTTTGAAAGATCAAGTATGTGATCAATAAGGCTCAACAGGTGATGGCCAGCGATCGCAATCCGCTGAAGGTCGGTGCGGCATTGACCCAATTGGGCCAATTCCGCTTCCTCCTGCAACATGTCTGCATAGCCGATGATTGCGTTCAGTGGCGTTCGCAATTCGTGCGACATATTGGCCAGAAACCGACTCTTTGCGATATTCGCCTGTTTGGCTTCAATCGCAGCCTGGGCCAGCATTTGGTTAGTGAGCCGAAGTTCCTGTGTGCCTCGGTTGACACGGTGCTGCAGTGTTTCATTTAGCGCAGCGATTTCTTCCTTGCTGTTGGAAAGTTCGCTGCGCGATCGTTCCAGTTCCTGGATACGGTCGTCGAGGCGCTGCGCCATCGCATTGAATCCGTTTGCAAGCGCCGCAAGGTCGGATCCGGCAGGTACATCGAAGCGTACCTCTCTTTCACCGTCGGCAATGCGCGCCATGCCTACGCGAAATTTGTCCAAGGGGCGCGTGGTAATTTTTGAGAAAATCAAAACAGTAACGACCGTAACAGTGGCCGCAAGCACGAAGATCAACACAAATTTCCGGATCATGCGTTGCAAGGGCGCAAATGCTTCTGAAGTTGGGATTTCAACAATGGACCACCAGTTGTTGGCGGAATCAAACAAACTTACGCCAAGGACCTCGACGCCACTGAAATTGGGATACGTGAGAACATCACTGGCGCCGTCGTGTTTCAACAGCTCTGCCGGGAGGGAGGTGTCGGGAATCTTCAAGCCTTTCAGCACCAGGCTCTGATCTGTATGACCAATCAGCTCATATCCTGCGTCGACGACATAGGCGTAGCCTGCGTTTCCGATGCGTTGCTGGCGCAGAATACCCCACAGGGCCTTCAGATTGATTGTCAGTACCAGAACGGAATCAACCGTGGTGCCTGAACCTACCGGGTACCCAGCAGTCAACGTGGGTTCCAAATACTGCGTAAAGGCGATCTTCGAGTAGCTCGTCTTTCCAAAAAACGCGGTTTGAACGAGAGGATCATTGCGCATATCACGCATATCACTCTGGCCGTAACTTGTGACGCGCGAAAGTCGCACTCTCTCTCGCCCGTCCTTGCCGACAAGTGAGAGCTCTTCCAATTCGGTTCGGTCGCGCAAGAACTGGTTTAACAGGTAGAGTGTGTCGCGTTCATTCAATTGCGCACCATGAGTCAGGTCAGAGATAACTTGTGTGTGCAAATTTATTGGGCTGATGAAGTTCCCTACCGTGGTTTGAACGCGTAGTGCTGACTCGTGTAGCTGGCTTCGAATGGAATTTAAAAGCTCTACGCGCGAGCTCTGGTAGGTCATCGTTCCCCAAATCGCAATGGATAACAGCTCCAGTCCGAGGACCAGAAGAATGATTCGATTTGCGAGCGTTCTACCGTGAAACAGCATTTCACCGTACCTGTACTATTCGATCATCTCCGTAACCTGTCGGCGTGCAACATCTGGTACCTCATGCCCGGATTTCTTTAGGGCGGGGACGTTTACGCTGTACTCATACTTAAGCGGGATCTCGAATGGAATATCCTTTGCCGCCTGACCGGAAAGAATTTTTTCCGCAAGACGGGCACCTTGTCGACCAATTTCGGGGAACGGTGCGCCGTAGCTGGCTGACGCACCCGCCTTCAACATTGAGCGAGAGTGCGTGAAGACGGGGATTTTGAGGCGGTCGGCGTTGGGAAGAATAACATCCTTAACCTGATTGTCGATTGGAGCCGTTGGAACGAGCAGGACCGCGTCGGCGTCCCCGGGCTGTACTGCTTCCATCGTCTGTCTGATTTCGTCCGGGTTGAGTACGGCGCGCTCAACGATTTCGAGTCCGCGGTTTGCAGCAGCCTCTTTCGCATGCTGTAAGCCGATGACCGAAGGTTCAATTTTAGGATTGAAGAGGATGAGCACTTTTTTTGCATTCGGTAACAGATCATTGAGCAACTCAACGCGCTTCCCGCTGAGCTCTCCATTGAGATTATCGATGCCCGTAACGTTCCAACCCGGGTCGCGACGATCACGAACAAATTTTCGCTCGATGATTGCGTTGATGTAGAGAGCCAAGACTGGGGGCGCATTTTGTATCTGTTCGATCTGCGCCTTGATTTCTTCGGCTTCCAGACCGCCGGCGGCAACGAGCAAGTCGGGTTTCTTTTCAATCAGCTGTTGCGCGAGTGGCTTGAGCTGTTTGGCATCGCCGTCAGTATTCAATGCCGTGACGACCATGTTCTTGCCGTCTTCAAATCCCAGGGCTTTCAATTCTTGGAGGAAACCGGTCATCAAAGGCACCCGTGACTCGCCATGCAGCAAAATCCCAACTGATTTCGGTGCGGACGACCCGCCGCAACTTGTAAGTGCAAAAAGCAGAACTATGGAAACGATATTTCCGAAGAAGCGCAGGCGCATAGAATGGATCCCCGTTTGTTCATGAAAATGAACGACTTTTGTCCGTGTACATTATCGGCACAAAAATGGTTGGGCATGAAAGTGACCTTTCGAATCACCGGTAACCAGACAGGAGATCAAGAAGCCAAAAGAAATAGGGCGACATTTTTAGTGTCGCCCTCTGGTATCAATCAATTGCAGAAGCCCTGCGCTAAATCGTGATGGTTGTCCCGTCAAACTTCGTTAACGACCACCCGGCAAACGGTTCAAGGTATCCTTCTCGTGCATCGCGCAGCAGTTCAATTGCAATGGCTTCGCCCATCAACATTCCTTCGATTGAATCGGATCGCCAGTGCACGCCTGCAGTGTCACGCCCGATCGCAATGTTCGTCGCGAGTTTATTGAGTTCGTGACCCAGCTTCAGCGAGCCACCACCCCAGGACGAAACGGTCAATCCGTCATCAGAAGCGACTAGAGGATTGGTTATTTCATAGTTTTCGTTGAACAGGGCTTTAAGAATAGTGGCGCAAGCACCGCCAATGGCCGCGTGACCGGCCGGGTAGGAGGGATGAGGTGGAACGCCCTCAGGAAATTGCTGAGCCAATAGATAGTTGCCCTGTTTTGAAAATACACGACTTACAGCGCCGGAATTCAAGACATCGCTGTGTATCGGATAGCTCGCCGCGTTAGTCATGTGGTTGTGCACTCGGCCGCCAAATTTTTCCGGACGAAGGCGGCGATGCAATACCCATTTGTGATACCAGGCCGCTGTCTGCGCAATGCGCGCCGCGCGGGCCAGTAAATCGAACACATGGTGGGGGCCTAACGTTCCGTGACCATGATTCGTGGGATGCCCAATATAGGGATTTCCGGCGTCATACGGCGATCCGAATTTACGCAGGATCACGACGGCCGCATCCATATAGGGCTGAAACAACATATCCCGGCCGACAAACTCGCCCATGTCTCGTCCGCTTCGAACGTATCGCTTCAGAGGGTCATTTACTTTTGTCATGTTCACGAAGCCATTCTGTGCCTGCAACCAGCCCGCATAGTTCGTCAAATAATCCTGTCCCACTGGTGAAGTTAAAATCTGCGGTTTAATGACATAGGGCCCATATTGGATGTCGGTCAGCAGAAATTGCGAAATGAACGGGCCGTTCAGTACGCCGTCGAATCCCGCGCGGAATATTGTTTTGGGGGTCACTACGCCGTTCTCTTTCGGGCCACGAAAATCCGAGAGATTCGAAAGGTCAGCACATGCTTCCGCAATGAGCGGATCGGTGTCATATTTTGAAAGCGGAACGTCGCGTGTAAGCGCCTGCCAGTACATTTCAACCATTTCTCCGGCAGTCTCCGCGCTTGCGAATGCGGGAGCGGGAGGGAGGTATACATTTTGTGCGTCGGGACCAAAATAATCGATGGACCAAAGGCTCGGAATGTTTCGAAACGTAAGTCGATTGGCGTTTGGATTCCCCATTGGAATCTGTTTCATCAGTTCCCAATCGCCACGATCAATGGCATCGGCATATACCTGATATGACAATGCATCAACTTCCCCCAGGGTGTTGTGCGGCAGACCCTTGGTGTAGCTCGCGATTCGGTTGGCGTAACGGGAATCGTCACCATTGGATGATTTGGAAACCAGCGGCAGATTTTTGTAGTACAGCGCCACATCTTTGCGCAGTTTGTAAACTTGCTCCTGACGATGTACGCCCGATTCAGGCGCGATCGGTTCCTTGTCAAACAGATCAATTGCTGCCGTGGATTCCTGTGGAGCCAAAAGTGTTGCACCGCCGACCAGAGATCCCGCAACCCCGGCGGTACTCAGGCCGCGCAGAGTATTAAGAAAGTCACGTCGAGTAATGGAAGCCGGTTCGTCAGAGGAAGATGGAATGCTGATTTCATCTTGATGCTTGGACATACGACACCTCGCATAGCTGGCATTGTTTTGGGTCTTATCGAGGCCGTCCTTTGCATGCTCCAGCGTGCGCCGGAGAACTTCCAGGACATCTTGAGGAAGGGCGTCCAGCATGGCACGAGGCACAGGAGTGCAACTGTGAACATGCAGACATTTCTGCGTCCGGATCACAGGTGGAGTGTGAACTGCACCGTACTCGATCAGCGGGACAATTTAATGCTACGGACGAAACGTTAGGTCCAAGTTAAGCGCTGAAAGACGTGGAAATCATTGCGAAAAATTGAATTCTCGGATCCAGATTACAGCCTTGCGGCCACATGGCGGTTTGTGCGGAATTTATGGATTGCGTCCGGATGCCCAGGAAATCAATGTGAGAATTGCTCCTGCCATGTCCCCCATACGCGCAGCGAGGGGCAAATGAGTGCCCTCCAATCTGAATGGTGGTTCAGCCGTGCCCCGGCTTGCATTTTCAATGTCGCAAAACTACCAATTCAAAAAGCAACACGGATTGTTCAGAGTGTGAAATATCAGTCTCGAGGAGAACGCGCATGAGACGTTCCGTCATGGAAACAGACATTGCCCGCTTCAGATCCCTATTGAAGCAAAAAAGAGCGGCGCTGCGAGAAGATATTCGGAATGAGCTGTTGCGTGCAGACAGTGAACTTTACATTGAGATTGCCGGAAGGGTGCATGACCTTGGGGAAGAGTCGGTTGCCGATCTCCTTGCGGATCAAAACATCACGGTAATTGATCGTCACGTTTCCGAATTGCGCGATGTTGAGGAGGCGCTGCGCCGTATGGATCAGGGAACTTACGGTAGGTGTACCGACTGTGGTGAACCGATTAGCCAGGAGCGGCTTGAAGTTGTACCGAGTACAATTCGATGCACAAAATGCCAGGCGCGCATTGAACAGGCGAAAACGGGTAATGCTTATCCCAAGCTCTGAAAGTCCTGGGTTTGAAAACGGGTGTGGTTATATCGGGATCTCAGACGATTTGCCGCTCAATAGTTGCGGCCTAGTACCGATACTCCGAAGCGAACTTCTCGGTAAAGTATTCGAGTATGTCGACTTCAAGAGCTCCCGTCGTGCGTGAATGCATTTTCAAAAAGACGTTCCTGGCCGCAGCGCTGCTGTTTTCTGGCGCGGTAGCGGCCGAAAATACACTTTTGGTGAGTAGCACCGCCAGCGGAGTCACTGCAAATGGCGGAAGCGATCGCCCCGCGATTTCGGCAGACGGGCGCTTTGTTGCATTTCAGTCCGATGCAACCAGTCTGATTTCCGGAGACGGCAACGCGCGAATGGACATTTTTCTGCGCGATCGTCAGTTGGGGACGACGGTTCGGATCAGCAAGGGGCTCTCGGGAGCGGAGTCGAATGCGGACAGCTCTGTCGCATCAATATCCGGCAACGGACGTTACGTTGCTTTTGAGTCGACGGCATCCAATTTGGTCACCGGTGATACCAACGTCACGAAGGATGCCTTTGTTTACGACACTGTCGCGGGAAAAACGACGCGGGTTTCCGTCAGCAGTACCGGGGCCCAGGCCGATGGTGAGAGCTTCCGGCCTCAGTTGTCATACGATGGTCGCTTCGTGGTATTTCTTTCCAATTCGACCAATCTCATCGTCGGAGATACGAACGGCGTTGATGATATTTTTCTCCATGATCGTGACCCCGATGGAAATGGACTTTTTGACGAGGGGAACGGCACGACGGTCCGGGCAAGTCTGAGCGTTTCAGGTACACCGCTGCTTGTGGCGAGTAATTTTCCGTCCATTTCAGCAGATGGCCAGTTCGTCGCGTTCACTTCGGGGAACGGCGTATTTGTCTACGACCGAATCGGCGGAGCAGTTACAAGTGCAGCCGCAGTTAGCAATGGTGTCAGTACCTACACGTCGCTCTCCGCCGATGGACGCTATGTCGCGTTTGTCTCGGCAGCCACGAATCTTGTGGCCAACGATACCAACGGGTTTCTCGATGTGTTTGTCTATGACCGGACTCTGGCAACAACAACTCTGGCGAGTGTTTCGCAGACAGGGACACAACAAGCAGTCGACAGCATTTCGCCAGTCATATCTTCGGACGGACGTTATGTTGCATTTGTCACGACCAGTACCGCGTTTGCCAGGCTTGCAAAACCGACGGTCGCATTTGATGCAGTGAGCGGTGCAACAGGCGGCGGTGGAGGCGGAGGAACAACCGCAACGTATTACGTTTTCCGCCGGGATTTGCTGGCTGCCAAAACGGTTCGTGTCAGCAGCACATCGGGTGGATCACTTTCAAACGGATCAAGTGGAAATCCAGGGATCAGCTCCGATGGCAGCTATGTTGCCTTTTCGTCCACGGGTTCCAACATGACCTGCGCTTCTGACAGCAACCTCGCCGCCGACATTTTCGTACGCGATCTGCGCAGTTCTACCACCGCCGATACGTGCGGTAGTACCTCCTCGACCAGCACCAAGTCGGCTGGGGGTGGCCTAGAGTTCCTTTCCCTTCTTTTACTGAGTGGCCTTGCCGTTGTACGTCGCTTAGGACGTCTTTCCTAAACAATAGGTTATCATCGCTTTTGCTCGCGGCTTTGCGCTGCAACCCCGTTTCTGTCGCGCCGATATTTTGACATTTTCCTGACGCAATGCTTAACTAATCACCAGCGCCTTATCCTTGACGGATCGGGCCGCCAGCAAGATCCAACACGCGCAAGACTGCGCCGAATAAAGAATTAAGTATTCGAGGGGTACGCATGGCAGAACCCGCGACTGTATGTGTTATCGAAGGCGAACCTGCTGTTCGCCAGAAGATATCCGCAATTCTTGAGTTCATCGATTTCACCTCGGTTACGTTTGCCGCTCCGGCGACGTGGCGAGAGCAGGTTTCCTCCACTGAGCAGCCGATCGATATCGTTTTGATCGATGTTCGGGACGGAGCGCCGGAAGCCATTCAGTCACTCCAGGAACTGGTCGAGTCGGACATGAAGATTCCCGTGCTCGTCTTGGTGGGTGAAGATGCTCGCGATCGGATACCTGCAGAATTAAGTTCGCAGTGCTTTCGAATTCTGGATATGCCGCTGAAGTATGGTCAGCTAACCGACGCGTTGCATCAGGCGCAGATCTTTCGCCTATCGAAACAGAAGCCGGGTGGTTCGAGAAATGTGGAATTGTTTCGTAGTCTGGTTGGCAACAGTCGAGCCATTCGGCGAGTGCGCCAACTCATGGAGCAGGTGGCAAATTCAGATGCCACTGTTTTGATTCTCGGAGAATCCGGCACGGGCAAGGA
>DKAR01000227.1 GCA_002450895.1 Proteobacteria bacterium UBA6921 | reverse complement strand
CGTTCGAAGGTCGCCTTAGGGTCGCGAGCGGCCCAACGCGCGGAGCCCGAGCGCGGTAATAAGAAGGAATTCCAAAAACCAATCGCCGCCACCTTTGGATTGGCGGGCGCTTGTGTCGTTGTCGCGATTTTCGATGCCAACGGAGACTAAGTTGGAGGAGGCAAAGGTCGCGTCGCCGAACGAATTAATCGTTATGTTGACCACATAGGATTGGGTGCCATCCTGGAGGGAGTCGTCCACGCCGTGAATCGTGGCGTGTTGCGGCACGCTCCAGTTTCCCGGTTCGAAAATCATTCGATTCGGAGTGACAGTTCCTTCCGCATCGTTGCTGGACGCAAGCGACACAACCACGGCCGTGTTGGGCATGGCTGCTAGCGAGACGTCAAACGTTGCCGTGCCTCCGTCCTCCGTCGTCACGAGTCCCGCCGTTGGGAAAACGACCAGTTCACTGGGAGTGCACGTGTAGGCCGCAACATCATCGATAAACCACCCAATGTCGCCGCCTGCGCTGTCGGTTCCTACGCGGAATCGGAAGCGCGCCGACGTTCCCGCCAGCGGCTCCAGGTAGAGTCGCGTACTGACGTAGTTGGGTTGTTTTCCGACAAATGCCGCACGACCCGCGAGCGGATTGCCATAGTCGGTCTGGATTGTGCCCGAGTAGCCCTGACCCGCAACGATCAAGCCACCGGCGTCGATCCAATTCGTTCCGTCGGTACTGTATTCAATGACGGCGCCGTCTGGCTCTGGACCGCTGACCGATTGGCCGACGGATTCCCACGTTTGGAAGGCGAACCGGTTTTCAAATTGCAAAAACAATCCGCCGACGTCCGGAATCGCGAGTGGCTGTGTCATAACCACAGACGAATCGCCAAGCCGGCGCGTCTGCTGGCTGGAATCTCTCGCCGCGTCTGCCCAGAGTCCGTATTTTCCGCGTCGCGCAACCGTGACTTCGGCAGGTGCGTTCAGGTCGCTCGGTTTCGGATCGAGCGCCACGTTGTGGTAGATATCCGGCACGCCAACGCCGGTATTCCAGTGGTTGACGCCGTTCCCGGTAGAATTGCTCCACTGGCCCGACGCAATGTCTTCAAAGCCATCATAAAACGTCATGACGGGGGCGAACCCGATGGGACAGTAGCGAAGCTGGGTCGAGCACGGCGGCGCGTAAAGTTCCACGGCGTTCAAGGCATTGGTCAGTTCGGCCTTGTCGGCTTCCGAGGCCTGTCCTTGGGCGATCAGGTCATCCGCCGCGAATAACAATTCTTCGTAGGCGTCGCCAAAAGTCGCGGTCGCTGTGAGTCGGTCGCTCAACGTGTGATGAAAAATGCGCGCTGCAATGTCGGCGTCAATTCCTGTCACTGACACGCCATTGAAGGTTCCGCCCTCCACCAGCAACGCAAACGCATGGGTCAGTACACTGCTATTGGTATGCGCGGCGATGTCGGCGTCGAATCCGCAATAATATCGTGCGCTGTCCGTGATCTTTTCAGGTTGTTGGTACCGCGACGGATTCAGAAAATCCCGGAATGGACCGCCCGGCGCGTCTTCGCCAAATTCCCACCGAACATCTCCCGCGTCATTGTCCTTGCTCTGACGTTGGTCGATCAGTTCGCCAAATATATCCGCGAACGCTTCGGCGAGTGCGCCGGATTGCCCGGTCATCTCAAAGCGCGCCGCGTGGTCAATGACGGCGTGCGCATATTCGTGTCCAACGATATCGTCAGCGCGGGTCGTGCCATCGTCGAAGAACATGGTTTGCAGCTGCGAGTCCCACGCGGCGTTTTCCAGTGCTGAACCCGTGCCGGTCGGCGCAAATGTATCCGCACATTCCCGCACGACGGCCTGAACGGAATGTTCGCCGCTGGCATCGCTCAGTCCGTCGCGACCCAGCACATCCAGAAAGTAGCGATAGGAGGCGCTGAGATACTGAAACGCGTTCACCACTGCGGTTGGTGCAGCGCTGAAGTCCGAGCTTTCGTCATAGCCGGTGAGCGGAGGACTACTTGGACATACATTGTTGTTGTCGGCAAGATTCAATCGGAATGCGTGCGCAATGCGCCCGTTGCGATGCAGCACTTGCGCCGTGTGAGCGTCTATCCACACGTCGGTGTTGCCACGCACCCGCCACGCCAATCGCCACGAGGACAACCCGTGCCCGCGGAGTTTGGCCAGGTCGATGATGGATAGCGTTGCGTCGCCGGTGCCGGCCTCGGCTATCGCCGCCAGCTCGAGCGCGCGTTCACGTGAAATGTCCGGGTGCACGTCGAGGCGTGGCGGCATCGCGACCAGATTTGAACGGATTCCGGTCACACCTTCGGATGTCAGGTGCACGATCGCTTCACCGCCATGAACTGGTATCCCCGCGTAGCGTTGCTGCAATCGCACCACGGTTGTTCCGTGTGCGTGGCTGTTAGCAACGCGCGTGACAACAACGTCCAATGGCGTCGTCGAGTCAACGAACGCGTTGTTGTGTTGCGTGAGGAATAAGTTGGCCCGATCAGATGCGCCCAGATCCGAAGGAAACGGAATCGCGCGATCCATACGAAAGGCGGTGATGCGCCCGGTTGAATTTCGGTGTGCGCGCAATTCCGGCCACGCGGGGAGAGAGGCTGTGCGCGATGCCGGTGCGGGAGCCGCTGCCGGCACGCCTGCAACGACACCAAGAATGAATAACCCGGCTGCGACGGCGAACGGTGAGCGCGCACTCATGTGCGGCTCCTCGCGTTGGGCCGAACGCGCTCGCCGTTACCACGAAGTCGAATTGACACGGTGGCAATCGCTCCCGGCACAGTTGGCGTCTTCCACGACATTGCCATCGTGTCCCCGGTTGTAGTCATCGGTGTGGCATGCCGCGCACATTGGATTAGGGAAGGGGTATGCAATGACCGCGTTGTTCTGCGTGTGGCAACGCAGGCACTGGCCGATCAATCCGAACCAGTGATCACCCGGGTAATTGGGACCGTGCATGTAACCCTGAAGCGGACGCCACGCGACCGTGCTGTGGCAGGCATTGCATTCCTGCCCGCTGAGCACAAAGTGGTTGGCGCCGCGCCCGGTCGCGGTGGTGCCGTTGTGACACTGGCTGCATGTGCCCAGCACTTGGGTATGGTCCACGCGCAGTGCGGGTGCCCAGCGTCCCGGCGGACCGTTGGAATGACACTTGATGCAATCATTGGTTGTTTGCGGGTGTAACGCCGGTTTGCTGTGACACGCCGTGCATCGGCCGGCCGTTGCATCGGGTATCTGGCGGTGGTCGACGATGACTGCCGGGGCCCAGCGCGCGGGCGCAGGGTCATGGCAAGCATCGCACTGGTTTGTCGAGGCCAGGTGGGTCGCGGACTTGGTGTGACATGACGAACACGCGCCCATCACTTCCGCGTGGTCCACGCGCACGGCGGGCGTCCACACCAATGTGCCGTGGCACGCTTCGCACCGGTTCGTGGTGTTGGGGTGCCCGACTGCCGGTTTGGAGTGACAGCTTGCGCAGGTGCCACGCACTTGCCCGTGATCGACGATGGCGAACGGGCGTAGCCACGTCGTGTAACTGGAATGACAGGCGTCGCACAAGTCAGTTGATGCAAGGTGGAGTGCTGACTTGCCGGTTGCCTTCACGCCGTTGTGACACGCAACGCATCGACCAGTGACCTGTGTATGGTCGACCGTAAAGGGAACCCAGTTGGTATTGATCTTGTGGCACGCGACGCACAAGTTCGTCGTTGAAGGATGATTGGGGCCCTTGCCGCGCGTGGCGATATTGTTATGGCAGGCTTCGCACGGTTGTGCGCCGGCCTTGCTGTGATCGAACTGTGTAGGCTTCCACGCCAAAGTCGAGTGGCAGTTGTTGCAGCGCAGCTCCGTCGGGATATGCGTCGCGCTCTTGCCCGGCGCGATCTGATTGTTGTGGCAATCCGCGCAGAGGCCAATCACCTGTTCGTGATCGACGGTTGCCACGCGCCAGTAAGTTCCCGGCTGATGGCAGGCTTCGCAGACATTGGTGGTTTCGATATGTCCCTTGCCTTTGCCGCGTGCATTGTTGCCGTTGTGGCAGCTGAAGCAGTTTGCGGTGATGCCGTCGTGATTGAACGCCGTTGGGGCCCATGCATTCGTGTTGTGGCAGGTTTCGCATGTTTGCGTCGTGGGGATGTGGCTGGCCGGCTTGGCGTGACAGCTCGAACAAATGCCGATGACCTGCGCGTGATCGACGCGCGTAACAGCCCAGGACTGGTTTGATTGATGGCAGCTGTCGCACAGGTCGCTCGAGCGAATGTGGCGCGTCCCTTTTCCGGTAGCATCGCGACCGTTATGGCAGCGCACGCAATCGCCCGTAATCCCTTGATGATTGAATGCCGCGGGTCTCCACGCACCGGTGGAATGGCACTGGTCGCATTCCAGGGTGGTCGGAATGTGCGTGGCAGACTTCTGGCTCAAATGACACGACGAACAATTTCCCACCACCTGAGTGTGATCAACGACCGCGCTCCAGTTCGTGCCGGGTCGGTGGCACGCCTCGCACAGCGGCGTGCTGTTAATGTGCTGCGGTGCCTTGCCGCGCGCGTCCGCGCCGTTGTGGCAACGCACGCAGGCGTCAGTGATTCCCTGATGGTTGAAGAAGGTCGGACGCCAGGCATCGGTGTGATGGCACATCACGCAATCTGCCGTTGTCGGAATGTGTCCCGCCGATTTTCCGGAAGCCTGCGTGCCGTCGTGACACCGCACGCAATTGTCGGTGAGTCCCGTGTGGTCAAATGCCGTGACGATCTCCCATGCCGCCGTGACGTGGCAGCGGCTGCACGGCAGTGTTGTGGGAGGGTGCTGCGCTCCCTTGCCGCGCGCATTGGTGCCATTGTGGCAAGTTGCGCACTCAGCGTGCGTTGCCGTGTGATCCATCCGCGCCGATTCCAGGAAACCTGCGGTCATTGAGTGGCAAGAATCACAGTGTTCGTTCGTAACGATGTGCGTCGGCGATTTTCCCGGGGCGACAATTCCGTTATGGCAACCCTCGCACCGTCGGGGTGTTCCTTTGAATATTCCATGCACATGACATGATTCGCAGGAGACGCGCTCGTGTTCGCCGACCAGGGGAAATCCGGTGGTCAGGTGCTCGAAGTCGACTGTCGATACGACGGCGGCGTCTGCCTGCCCCAATCCAAGAGTGGCAAGTGCAATGCTGGTGATCAGTAGTCCCACGCGGGGTGACGCGCGACGACCGTCTGGTCGCCTACCGCTGTGCGGAACGGAAATTCGTACGTTATTTGCGAGTGAACAAAGCCGGCGTTCCAGCGAGACTTTGGGGCGACTAAGGCAGTGGCTATAACGGGTGATTGCCGATGAAACGATTTGGCGCAGCGCGCGAATGAGTCGTGGGACTTTTCTAATGCTGTAATTCGGACAGCAAACCGCGCTTTGTCGCCGTGGCGACACCACAGCAGGTACGTGCCCAGCCCCCCGGTTCACGGCAACGACCCTCCCTGTATCTGGTCACATCGTGTGGGCTGCGCAGAGTCGGACTATGCGACTGACTCACGAGTCGCGGGCAACCCACCAATTAAAAATTTGGTCTCGATGTCTACTCTGGTACGACGTTCTGTTAACTGCTTGGTATACGAAATGCGAAACGCGACACGTGACGGGGGGAGTTTAGCGATGCCGGTTAGGTGAGATTGTGATGTGTGTTGCAGATTGTCATTTTGATCGGTTTTGTTAACGTCGACATAACAATCCCGTTGTCATGGACAAGAAATAGTCGGGGAAAGTCTTTTTTCTGTGTTGAACAAATCTATTTCTGAAGAGATCGTTCTTCTTAAGAGGCGCCTGTGGGGGGGCTGTTAACCGCGCGTTTGGTCGAAGTGCACGACACGGTGCATTGGTACTCCAGAATTTGCTTTGCTTCAAATATGATGAAGACGAGCTGCGGCTTCCCGAAATGAATAGCCTTACTGGCGCGTGATGGTTCGCGTAACACCCGTCTTGGCAAATTCGAATCGCGTGGACGTGGGCGGTGCAGCGTAATCGCCGAAGGCGGAGCGTAGCCACAGGTTGGTGATGTCGGTGCCGTTGACGGAAATGGTGCCGAGTTCCTGATTCACCATGTACGCGCCGCAGGCTTCTCCGCCGTCGCAGATGAAGCCATCGTTGTCGAGGTCGCTTCCCACAATCACGTAGTAGTCGCCCGCAGCAACGTTGCGGAATGAAAACTCGTATTGCTCCGCGGTGACGACCGCCTGCGTTGCGTCGAAGGTTTTTCCGGATTGTGCATTGACCAGCACGATCCACTGGTAGCGTGCGCTGTCACCGGCGGCGCTGCGGCTGTCGACGTCAACATAGACCGGGATGATCATGGAGCCGGCGTCAGACGTGACCGTAATCGATGCGACGTAACTGCCCGACTTCAGTCCAATGCGGTCGACGCGTACAACGTAGTTGCCAAGGCCATTCGCATCGACCTGGGGTTCAAAGTGAATCCAGTCAACATTGGCCGTGGGAGTTTCGGCGACCATCGCGCCGCCGCCGCCATTTGCGACCGTCAGCATGGACTGGTTCAGCAATGCACCGAAGTTGAGTGCGCTGGGGAACGCCACCAGCATCGGCGTGCTCGGGACTTCGCCACTTGCTGCGACAACTGCTTTGTACGCGTCGATAAGGCCGTATCCGAAGTCGTTATCGCGACCGGCCGCTCCGAGGTCCTGTGTCATTGCGCCGGAGGCCAGCAAGGCATCGATATTGTCGGGTGTCAGCGCGGGCTGAACGGCTTTCATTAATGCAAGCACACCGGCGACGTGCGGCGCCGCCATCGAGGTTCCGGTCATCAGTGCGTAGGTGAAATCAACCGTGCCCGTGTAGTCATTGCCCGACGTGCTGAAGATCCCGTCATATTGGCCATCGCCGTTAACGTCCCACTGCGTGCTTCCGCCGGGCGCGGCCACATCGATCAGTGCGCCGTAATTGGAGTACGACGCACGCGAGAGTTTGCTGTCCACCGCGCTGACCGAGATCACGCCATTGTAGGAGGCCGGATAAGTTGCCGAGCTTGAGCTGCTGTTCCCTGCCGCGGCAACAACGATGACGCCCTGAGCGCGCGCGGCGCTGAAGGCTTCCTGTTCTGTCTTGGAATAGCCGCCGCCTGCGAGGCTCAGGTTAATGATGTCCGCGCGGCGTGGCGGAACCGTGCCGGAGTCATTCGGCAACCCGGCGGCGAAGAGCACCGCCTGCATGACGTCGTAACTGGTG